>JAILKU010000026.1 GCA_024693505.1 Bacteroidaceae bacterium
TCCCTGTAGGCTGCCTCGAAGATACTCTCCGGCCTTCTTTCGTTGGCATCGGAAAGAGTGCTGCGACGGGGCATCATGCTAATGCCCAGATGGGCAAACTTGCGGGCCTCGGGAAACATGGAGTCCGTTATCTCACGCAGGGAGTCGAAGCGCTTGATCACCGCATAGAGCATGATGACCAGATGCTGCCAGGCATCAAAGTGCTTCACATACCTTTCACCACCGTTCTCACGGCTGAATTTGAGAATTTTTGCCTTGTCAAGCAAAAAAATCAGCTGACCATACATCGGCTGTCCGATAAAATGCGTACCTTTGTTCACGTTATTGATGTTTTGTAGCGAAAACAAAGGTAACAAAAAAAGGTCGGAATCCAAGCAAGGATACCGACCTTAATTTGTGTATGGATGAAAAAGTTTTACCGGACAGCAATAAAAAAGTATGAAGGCTGAATTCACATCGAAAGGAGGCTTCATACGCATCGAATAAAGGCTGAAAGATGAAAGAATAAAAAAGCCCTCGCTCCGTGGAGTGAGGGCCTGTATTTAGCTCATCATTGATGATGCCGTCGTCCGCAGTTCAGAAATAGAAGCCGAAGCCGATCTTGAAGCCGACCTTGCTGCCGTTCTCGAACTCGTTCAGGCAGAGGTTGCAGTAGATGGCGGGCTCGATGGTGACGTGCTCGTTCAGGAAGAAGCAGTAGCCCACCTCGGGCACGATGCTCAGCCAGTTCTGCTTGGCACCGAAGTTCTGGTGCTGGTAGAGCAGGCCGCCGTCCAGGTAGATGCCGCTGGCCTCGAAGTAGTAGCGCACGTTGGCGCCCAGGTCGAACATGTGCGAGGAGGCGCCGCCCACGTAGTCGTAGCCGAGCTTGCCGCCCACCATCCAGTCCTGGGCCACGAAATAGCCGCCCTGCCCAGCCAGGCCGAAGTGGAACTCGCTCCCCTTCATGTAACTCATGTCGAGACCCGTCAGCGACATGTTGGCATACTTCTTACCACACTCGAACTGAGCACTGGCACTCAGACTCACAAGGCCCAGTACAAGGGCCATCAGATACTTTCTCATAATTCAGTTGTTTTTAATATTGTGATTGAAATTGTTTATCCAAACGAAGAAGGCAATGGCAGCCGCGGCCGTCAGCGCGACGCCGGCGACGAGGCTGGGCAGCCAGGGCAGGCGGAACCCCTCGGGAGCCGTCAGGATGTAGGTGGAGCAGACCGCCGTCATGAACAGCGCGGGCAGCAGGCCCATCCAGTAGAGCTTGCGGCGGCGCACCATCCAGATGGTCACGGCCCACAGCGTGGCGCAGGCCAGCGTCTGGTTGGTCCAGGCGAAATAGCGCCACAGGATGTTGAAGTCGATGAACCGCAGACCCACGGCAATGAGGAACATCGGGATGGCGATGAGGAAACGGTTGCCGAAGCGCTTCTGGCTGACGTGCAGCATGTCGGCGATGATGAGACGGGCAGAGCGGAACGCCGTGTCGCCGGACGTGATGGGAGCAGCCACAACGCCCAGGACGGCCAGGACGGCACCGACGCGGCCGAACCAGGTATTGCACACCATGTGGACCACGACGGCCGGAGTGCCCAGCTCGGCCAGATGCTCATAGGAGCCGGCAAACTTGATGGCGGCGGCTGCCCAGATGAGCGCCACGATGCCCTCGGTAATCATGGCGCCGTAGAAGACGAACCGCCCGTCGCGCTCCGTCTGGAGGCAGCGCGACATGATGGGGCTCTGCGTGCCGTGGAAGCCGCTCACGGCTCCGCAGGCGATGGTGATGCACAGCATCGGGAAGACGGGAAGGCCCTTGGGATGGAAACTGTGCAGCCCGTCAGCAAGCTCGGGAACGGCGCCGTCGAGCGTGAAAATGCCGTAGCAGGCCAGCACGGCCATCAGCAGCAGCGACAGCCCGAAGACAGGATAGAGCCGCCCGATGAGCGTCGAGATGGGGAGCATCGTGGCCAGCAGATAATAAAGGAGGATGATGAAGAACCAGACGAGAGGCGTCAGGCCCGTCATCTCCGACAAGAGGTCGGCAGGCGTCACCACGAACACCGTGCCCACCAGCACCAGCAGGACCATGGAGAGCAGACGCATGGCGTAGCGCACGCCCGTCCCGAGCTCATCGCCCAGGACCTCGGGCAGCGACAGGCCGTCCTTGCGCAGGCTTATCATGCCCGACATATAGTCGTGGAACGCGCCGATGAAGATGCAACCCAGCACGATCCACAGGTAGGCGGACGGGCCGAACTGTATGCCCATGATGGCCCCGAAGATAGGCCCCGTGCCCGCGATGTTCAGGAACTGAATGAGAAAGACGCGCCAACGGGACATGGGTGTGTAGTCCACACCATCCGTTTTGGTGTAGGCCGGCGTCGTGCGGTCCGGCTCTATACCGAAAACGCGCTCCACCAGGGCACCGTAGAAGACATAACCCAGCACCAAACAGGCCAGGGACAGACAAAATGTGTACATAAAACAGAACAATTTTATATTTCTGATTGCAAAGTTACGGAAAAATGGATAAAAAAGCATATCTTTGTACCATGAATTACAGAAAAACCTTCATATTTTTATTCTTCATGGCCGTTTCGGCGGTCCGTGGACAAGAATTGTTCATCCCGGCTGAGCCTGCCCCCAAGCGGGAAGTGAGAGCCGTATGGCTCACCACACTGAACGGACTGGACTGGCCCAAGGCCAAGGCGACCAACGAGGCCGGACGCTCGCAGCAGAAGCAGGAGCTCTGCCAGATACTGGACCAGCTGCAGCGTTGCGGCATAAACACCGTGCTGTTGCAGACGCGCATCCGGGGAGCCGTCATCTATCCCAGCCAGATCGAGCCGTGGGATGTGGCACTGACAGGCATCTACGACAAGGACCCGGGCTACGACCCCCTGCAGTTCGCCATCGAAGAGACGCACCGCCGGGGCATGGAACTCCACGCCTGGGTGGTGACCATCCCCTGCTTCAAGATAGCCGTTGCCAGGAAGATAGGCAAGAAGAGCCTGCTCAGCGTGCACCCCAACATGCTCCGCAAGCATCAGGACTCCTACTACCTGGACCCCGGTCTGCCCGAGACGGCCGACTACCTGAGCCGCATCTGCCAGGAGATCGTCAGGCGCTACGACGTGGATGGCATCCACTTCGACTATATCCGGTATCCCGAAGGCGCTACGGCCTTCCCCGACGGCACGACGTTCAAGAAGTATGGCGGCAAGATGAAGAAGGACGACTGGCGACGGGAGAACATTACGCGCATCGTACGGAAGATTCACGCCGACGTGAAGGCCCTGAAGCCTTGGATACGCCTGAGCTGTTCGCCCGTGGGCAAATACCGCGACGTATCCCGCTTCTCGGCACGCGGCTGGGCTGCCTACACCACCGTACACCAGGACGCACAGGGATGGCTGAGGGACGGCATCATGGATATGCTCTGCCCCATGATGTACTTCGAGGGCGACCATTTCTATCCCTTTGCCGCCGACTGGCAGGAGCAGTCCTACGGTCGCACCATTGCGCCGGGGCTGGGCATCTATTTCCTGCATCCCAAAGAGAGGGACTGGGAATGGGGCATCGTGCAGCGCGAACTGTGCTACCTGCGCCAGCAAGGCCTTCAGGGACAGGCCTACTTCCGCAGCAGATTCCTGACAGACAATACAAAGGGCATCTACGACTACCTGCGCCAAGTATTCTATCCCCACCCTGCCCTCCTGCCAGCCATGACCTGGCAAAGCGAAAAGCAACCCGATGCACCACAAATCACAGAGCAGAAGCGTGTGGACGGAACTAACGAGTACATTGCCTGGAAAGCGGTGGAGGTTGACGGTCAGCCCTGTCGCTATGCCATCTACGCCAGCCGCGAGACACCCGTCGACACCGGGAAACCAGAGAACCTCGTGACCGTTACCTGGAAACCGGAGTACACCTACAGCCTGCTCTCCTCTACCCTGTACGGCCTGCATCTGGCTGTTACCGCCCTGGACCGCTACTGGAATGAAAGCCTGGCTACGGCTGTACCATAAACGTTGAACCCTTAAACCTTTACCTCATGCAAAACAGAAGAGATTTCATCCGGAGTATCGCAGGAGTAGGAGCACTCATTGCCACTGCCGACCTGCCTGTATTGGCAGAAGACAACCCGGCCGTTTTCCCAAAACGCGGGCAGTATGAACGTATGTCCTTGAGCTACGCCACCGTAGAGATTGGATTGGGCGAACCTTTCTCGGTCCTGCACATCTCCGACTCTCACCTCACGGCCGCCTATGACAATGAGAATGAGAAGAAACTGAAACTGCGTGAGACGCGCACCACCACCTTCGGCGGACGGCAGGAAGAAGCCTTGCGCGACGCACTTGCCTGGGCCAAACAGCATGTGGACTATGTGGTTCATACGGGCGATCTCATAGACTGGCAAAGCCAAGCAAACTTCGACCTCGTACGCAAATATTTCGGCCAGGAGATTATCGGTTCAATGGGCAACCATGAATTCAGCAGCGACATGTGGCTCAGTGAGCCAAAAGAGGAACATACCGAGGCTTACAAAGACCTGACACGGCAAAAGCTGCAGGAGGTTTATCCCTTCAACGTCAGCTTCCAGTCTCAGATAGTCCATGGCGTGAACTTTATTACTCTGGACGATGTCTATGGCTATGTAACAGAAGACCAGGTAAAACGTTTCAGGCTGGAAGTTGATAAGAAATTGCCCATCGTCCTTTGCATGCACGTACCATTCTTTACCGATAACATCTGGAGGGCCGCGATGCGATTCTGGCGCGACAAGGGACCGATGAAAAGCGGAGAACTGCCCACGATTAGTGGAGAATACAAGCTGCAGAAGGAAGACCCCGTCACAAGCAACTTCATCAAGTATCTGCGACACGAGCCATTACTGCGCTGTATCCTGGCCGGACACGAACATATCACGGTAGAAGACCAGTTTTCACCCACCTGCCGAGAATACATCGTAGCAGGAGGCTTCCTTTTCCATGGACAGGAGGTACTCTTCATCTGAAGACCCTCTGCTCGCACATTCATCCCGGCCAGGATAGAGAATTACATCTGCTAATCAGATAAAATTCTCACATTCCATGAAGAAATATACATAAATTCTTTTATCTCAGTCGATTTTTTCGTAATTTTGCAACCAAATTTACAAGGAAGTGAGAATGAAGAGATATATTCTGTCCCTGGCAGCATTTACGCTGAGCCTATGCATACAGGCATTCACCGTAGTAATTGATGCCGGGCATGGAGGCAAGGATGCTGGAGCTGTGGGACGTTCAGCAAAGGAGAAAGACATTAATCTGGCTGTTGCGCTGGAACTGGGAAAGCTCATTGAAAAGAATCACCCTGAGATAAAAGTCATCTACACACGAAAAACAGATGTTTTTGTGGAACTCAACGAACGGGCAAACATTGCGAACAAAGCCAAAGCAGACCTTTTCATCAGTGTACACACCAATAGCACGGCGGCCAAAGTGGGACCACAGGGTACAGAGACCTATACTCTGGGTATGCATCGCGCAGCAGACAATCTGGCTGTAGCCAAGAGAGAGAATAGCGTTATTACCTTAGAGAGCAACTACGAGGAACGATATGAAGGTTTTGACCCTTCAAGTAGCGAAAGCTACATTATCTTCGAGCTCATGCAGGACAAATTTATGGAACAAAGCGTAGAACTGGCACGCAATATTCAACAGGAATTCAAACAGACGGGCAAACGCATAGATAAAGGAGTGCATCAGGCTGGTTTCCTTGTGCTAAGAGCCACAAGCATGCCCAGCATACTCGTGGAATTAGGATACGTTAATAACCCCACAGAAGAGCAGTACCTCAAGTCTCAAGCCGGCCGGCAGACTTTGGCTCGCTGCATTTATAACGGATTTGCAAAATATAAAAAGTCATACAAAAAATGAAAATAAGTAAAGAGGCAAAAATAGGACTTACAGGAGTGATTGCCCTGATTATTTTATTTCTGGGCATCAATTTTCTAAAGGGAGTGAGCCTTTTCAGTTCACAAAAAATCTATTACATCGCTTTCAGCAATGCCAAAGGGCTAAGCAAAAGCAGTAAAGTCTATGCTGACGGCTATGACGTAGGCATCGTCAGCGCCCTGCATTACAATTTTGACAAGCCAGGACAAGTATTGGTGGAAATCAGCGTGGACCGTGGACTGCGTATTCCAAAGGGAAGCAGTGCGAAATTGGATGAAGGAATGCTGGGAGGTTGTACACTAAACCTGTTGCTGACCACGAACCTGACAGAGTCTTATCAACCTGGCGATACCATCAAGGGTTCTGATGCCGGAGGACTGATGGCCAAAGCAGCTGATATGATGCCCCAGATTGAGAAGGTCATTGCCCGAGTTGACACACTTCTGGCAACACTGAACAGTCTGGCTGCAGACTCCAGTCTGCCAACCATCATTCAGAACACTGAACAGTTGACAGCCAGCCTGAACCAAAGTGCAAACGAACTGAACCGTTTACTTAAGAAAGACATACCGCAGTTGACCAACACATTCGACCAGGCTGGGCAACACGTGACGCAACTGACAGACCATCTGAACCAGCTGAATCTGCAAGCCACTTTGGACAGCGTAAACACCACAATCAGCTCGGTTCACCAGATGATGGAACAGATGCAAAGCCCTCATGGAAGTCTAGGCCTTTTAATGCGCGACCCGAGGCTCTACAACAACCTAAACCATACCGTTCAGAGTGCAGACAGCCTGGTCACAGACCTCAAGAAACACCCCAAACGATATGTGCACTTTTCGGTCTTCGGAAAAAAGAAATAAAATACCCTATTTAAATTTAATCCGAATAAGCTAAGGATGACTTTAGAAATACTCGAACACCCCGAAAGAGCCTATCTTTCGGGGGATTGTCAAGGCTGAGACCACAAATCTAAAACGCGTTCATATTTCATCACAACAAACTGTATATCAGATATATAAAAATTTGCAAATGGCAGTCATGAGATAAAACAAAAGTTTTCTTGTCTATGCCTTGTAAAACAGAGGATTAGCAAGTATTTTGGACTATTTTTTGCAAAAGAGAGATAACAAAGAAAATTTTGCCGTTTCATAAAAACTGTATACCTTTGCACTGCCAAAAACGGCAAACAAGACGTTTTTTTAATGAAAACGGATATTAGTGAGAATTAATATAAAATAGGTAAACAAAAGCAGATGGCCGATTCACCACAGATACTGTGGCAACGTTGCATGGAGATATTCCGGAACAACGTGAATGAACAGCAGTTCCAGACTTGGTTCATGTACATGAAGTTCAAGTCCTACAGCGCCCAGAAAAAGGAGCTGACTGTCTTCGTACCCTCTCAGTTCTTCTTTGAGTACTTGGAGGGCCACTACCGCCGTCTGTTACACAAGACCCTCATCCGAGTCTTCGGAACCCAGATTACCTTGAAGTACAAGGTGGAAGTTGCCAGCAATGAGACCGTGACGGTTGAGGGTGATAATGATATTGAGAGAGAAGTTCCTCAACAGACATCGGGCGTTAACAAGTCACCGACCACCCTGCAGGCCTTTGGGCGTGCCCAGGATCTTGACTCTCAGCTCAACTTCAAGCAGAACTTTGATAATTTCATTGAAGGCAGCAGCAATAAGCTACCGCGTAGCGTAGGTTTATCTATTGCGGAGAATCCCAACCAGCAAGCGTTCAACCCCCTCTTCATCTATGGTCCGAGCGGTGTGGGCAAGACTCATCTGGTTAATGCCATCGGCACACGTCTGAAGGAGCTGCATCCCCAGAAAAGAGTGCTCTACCTAAGCGCCAATCTTTTCCAGATTCAATATACGGACTCCATCCGCCACAACACCTTCAACGACTTTATGCTTTTCTACCAAAGCATTGACGTGCTCATTATGGACGATATTCAGGAGATGATAGGTCTGGCTAAGACCCAATATGCCTTTTTCCATATCTTCAACCACCTTCGTCAGAACGGGCGCTACATTATATTAACAAGCGACCGCCCGCCAACGGCAATGCAAGGGATGGAAGACCGCCTCATCACTCGCTTTAAATGCGGGCTGATGGCCGAGCTAGAGCGCCCCGAGGAACAATTGCGCCGCGATATCCTGAAAAGTAAGATAAAGCACGACGGACTCCGCATTCCACAGGATGTAATCAACTACATTTCGGAAAACGTCTCGGACAGCGTTCGCGAACTGGAGGGCGTTATCCACAGTCTTATGGCCTATTCCGTCGTTTATAACCGCGAAGTTGACTTAGACTTTGCCATGCGCGTGATGAAGCACAACATGCGCACCGAGCAAAAGCCTGTTACGATGGATGCCATTATCGAGAGCGCCTGTGCACATTATAATATAAAGCAGGAAGAGATATACGGGAAAAGCAGGAAGGCGAATATCGTGCTGGTGCGTCAGCTTAGCATGTATCTGGCACAACAGCATACGAAGCTCACCATCAGCAAGATTGGGACCTTGGTAGGAGGAAGGAACCATGCCACCGTCATTCACAGCGTCAAGACCATAGAAGACAGGATGAAGGTCGACAAGGAATTCCGGAAGACCGTAGCCGAACTGGAAAACAAAATAAAGGAAAGACTATGAACATCAAGAAGCGCAAGACGATCCGCCAATATACTCAGCAGCCCATTACAGATGAGCTGCTGAATCAGTTATTGAACGATGCCGCCAGGACACAGACCATGGGCAACCTGCAACTGTACAGCGTAGTGGTAACCCGCGACAAGGAAATGAAGGAACGTCTTTCATCCGCACATTTCTCACAGCCGATGGTGACATCCGCTCCCGTGGTGCTGACGATTTGTGCCGATTTCCGGCGTACGACGGACTGGTGCCTTCTGCGGGAAGCCAACCCGGGCTATGATAACATGCTCAGTTTCCTGAATGCCGCAACCGATGCATTGCTTTACACGCAGACATTCTGCAATCTTGCCGAAGAGGCCGGATTGGGCGTATGCTATCTGGGCACCACGATCTACATGCCGCAAGAAATCATCGACATACTCCAATTGCCGCAGTTGGTCGTGCCCGTTGCTACGCTTACCGTAGGCTGGCCGGCAGAAGACCCGAAGCAGACGGACCGCCTGCCGATGGAGGCTTTCGTGCATCACGAGACCTATAAGCCATACGATGAGGAGCGCATTAATGCGTTCTACACCCCCAAGGAGCAGTTGCCCGAGAACCGGGAATTCGTGAAGATCAACGACAAGGATACGCTTGCACAGGTCTTTACGGACATACGCTACACCCGGAAAGACAACGAGGCAATGTCCCTCGGACTGCTTAATGTGCTGTGCCAGCAAGGCTTCCTGAAGACCAACGACCTCACATACCCCATCATGCCCATGATAGAGACCAGGCCCGACGTACTGGAGTGTGACGTCGTACGCTTCCAGAACAACAAGGAGAAGTGGGTCGCATTCGTAGGGCTGATGGACAACCAGCCTTACGAGATATTCACCGGGCTGATGGACGACGAGGAAGGCATCGCCCTGCCGAAGAGCGTGACGCGGGGACGCATCATCAAGCACGTGGAGAAGGACGGGCAGAAGCGCTACGACTTCCAGTTCGAGAACAAACGGGGATACAAGACCACGGTGGAGGGACTGAGCGAGAAGTTCAATCCGGAGTACTGGAACTACGCCAAGCTGATCAGCGGCGTGCTACGCTACCGCATGCCGCTCGACCACGTGATACGGCTCGTCGGCTCCCTTCAGCTCGACAGCGACAGCATAAACTCCTGGAAGAGCGGAGTAGCGAGGGCTCTGAAGAAGTATATGCCAGGCTCCGGCGAGGATGAGAAGAACGAACAGCAACCATAAACCGACCCCGACTTGAAGCTATACATCAGCCGTTTGAAAGTATATGCCTACCACGGCGTACTGCCCCAGGAGCAGACCGTAGGCGCTAATTTCTACCTGACCATAGAGGCCGAGGTGGACGCCGACGACACGGCGCTGAGGGGCGATGACCTGAGCGGCACGGTCAGCTATGCCGAGGTCATCGCGTCGGCCACGGAAGAGATGCAGACCCCGAGCCGCCTGCTCGAGAACGTTGTCTTTCGCATAGCCGGCAGGCTGCTGGCAGACTTCCCCCGCATCGCGGAAGTGACCGTCAGCCTGGAGAAAGAGAATCCCCCGCTCAGGGCACACGCGGAAAGCATCGGCGTAGGGCTCACACTGACAAGATAATCATCAACAAAACTAATAACACGATAAACCATGAGACATCTGATTACCACACTTGCCCTTGTGGCAACAACGCTCCCCCTTTCCGCCCAGCGCGCGGAGAAGGAGCTGGCCGACCCCGCACCCTTCAGGGCAGAGGCCTGGCAGAACGTAAAGGACATCAGCCTGGCATGGGGAAGTACCGACGAGCGCTATTCGCGCAGCGAGCCCCCATCACTGGCTCCGGTGAAGCGCATGACCGTGCACGGCTGGAGGGGTGAACGCCTCTCGGTTCAGGCTGTATTGACCCTGCCCACGGCGGTGAAGAGGGCCACACTCAGCGTGAGTGACCTGGTGAGCGGCAAGAAGCGCATCGCCGCCGGCAACGTACGGCTCTACTTCGTCTGCTACACCATGAGCGACAAGGACACGGGCCGCAAGGACTCCATCCTCGTGGCCGACCGCCTCTCGCCTGACGAGAGCATGGCCCTGGAGGCGCAGACCGTACGGCCCGTCTGGCTCGACATCCGCATCCCGCAGGACGCAGCAGCAGGCACATACACCGCCATGCTGACGGCCGACTGCGACGGACGCCGGCTCTCGCTGCCCTTCACCGTCGAGGTAGCCGACCGCACGCTGCCCTCCCCCGCAAGCTGGAAGTTCCACCTCGACCTGTGGCAGAACCCCTACGCCGTGGCGCGCTACTACGATGCGCCGCTCTGGAGCAAGCAGCACTTCGACCTGATGCGACCCATCATGAAACAGTATGCCGAGGCAGGCGGGAAGGTCATCACCTGTTCCATCATACAGCATCCGTGGAACAGCCAGACCGAGGATCCCTTCGAGAGCATGATCACCAAGATGAAGACCATCGACGGGCAATGGCGATACGACTACACCGTATTCGACCGCTGGGTAGAGTTCATGATGGACTGCGGCGTGACCAAGCAGATCGACTGCTACACGCTGGTGCCCTGGCACTACCGCTTCGACTACTTCGACCTTGCTACCAACAGCGTGCGCTATGTCGACTGCAAGCCCGGCGAGAAGCAGTACGAGGAATTCATCATGCCCTTCCTGAAGGACTTCGCCGCCCACCTGAAGCAGAAGGGGTGGTTCCAGCGCACCTGCATCGCCATGGACGAGCGTCCCATGGACCAGATGCAGGCGACATACAACATCGTGAAGCGCGCCGACCCCGACTACCGCATCGCCGGAGCCTTCAACTACTTCCCGGAGTTCACTGCCAACGTGCACGA
Source organism: Bacteroidaceae bacterium (assembly GCA_024693505.1). Taxonomy (GTDB): domain Bacteria; phylum Bacteroidota; class Bacteroidia; order Bacteroidales; family Bacteroidaceae; genus Physcousia. The sequence goes on from JAILKU010000026.1 coordinate 11,445, forward strand.
CGCCAGCGTAGCCTACCAGTACGACCTCATCGACGAGAAGACGCTGGCCGAGCGCAGGACGAAGAACGACCCCATCACCTTCTACACCTGTTGCGGCCCGGCATGGCCCAACACGTTCACCTTCAGCCCGCCAGCCGAGAGCGCCTACCTGGGATGGCACGCCGCAGCCGCCGGCTATGACGGCTACCTGCGATGGGCATTCAACAGCTGGGTTAAGGCACCGTGCCAGGACTCCCGCTTCCGCACCTGGCCCTCCGGCGACTGCTTCTTCGTCTATCCCGGAGGCAGCAGCATCCGCATGGAGCGCCTCGTGCAGGGCATCCAGGACTACGAGAAAATCCACATCCTCATGAGCGAGCTCAAGGGTAAGAAGCTAGAGTTGCTGAAGCAGACTGTGCTGAAGTTCCGCCCCAACAACTACGAACCCAAGGACGACGCCGCACAGATGATACGCCAGGCCGAGGCCGTCATCCGGAGCCTGGAATAAACCGTCGTCGCGCCCCGCGTCAGGCGAAGATAAAGCTATTGATTCCAGCCGTCAGGACCATCCGTCCCGACGGCTGGAATCTTTTTTCCGCATGCCCGGCAGGAGCCGTTCCGAAGGCTCATTTTATCCCAATCGGTCTGTCTTATTTTAAATAAGGTTGACACCAAAAGTTTGAAAAAGTATGGTGACCCAACCCAAAGAAAGCCGTTATGCGAAAGACAGCAATCGCATCAACGAGATGAAGGAAGTGTTTGAGATGTTCCACATC
>JAILKU010000036.1 GCA_024693505.1 Bacteroidaceae bacterium
TAGCGGCTTGAAGAGAGTTGTTGAAAATTACAATTCGCGAAAACACAATTGTTTCCAAAGAACTACAATCTTTGAATGCTTCTTGAGCAACAATAACACAATTAGGGATTCTGATTTCTTTTAGATTGGGACATCTTCTGAAAGAGAATGGAGAAATCCTAAAAGAATTTATTTCTGGTATAGATACTGATGACAGTTTACAATCATCAAAAGCATACTCGGCGATTTGTCTAACTTCCATTTCATCTACTTTAGCAGGAATAGTTATTTTTCCTGTGTAATTCTTGTCAATGGCAGTACTACCAACTTCCCCCTTTCCCACTTGTAAATATATTCCATTTGAGTACCTGAATGCTTTCATTGTGAGAGCTACCCCTTCGACGGTCTTGTAAGTAAATATTTCCCCTTCATCATGGGCAACAACTGTATATTTTTTTTCTAACACTTCACTTTCCTGGCCATTAGCAAAGGCTATGGCTTTTAAAGTGATGCTTTCATTAAGGACAATCGGACTATTGTATTTTAAACTGCTCTTCGTAGGGGCACTTCCATCTGTCGTGTATCTAATATCTGCACCAGCCTTGTCACATGTAAGAGTTACCTTAGTACCTTTCTTTACAGAACCAGAAGCGATGTCTGCGGTTAAGTGTGGTCTGTTGTCCTCTTTTACCTTTATCGTGCAAGTTGGGGCCGTATATCCTGTGTTACAATTCAACTTTATGACACATGTTCCTGCCGATACTGCCCACACAGTAATTTTTTTCACATTACTAACAGCTTCTTCAAATCCGTGACGGTTTTCTCCTTCTATTTTAGCCACGTTTGTATCGCTTGTTTTCCATTCTACCTCAGGTTCAAGTCCGGAAGGTGAGGTTGAATAAGATAACTCCACCACATCGCCAACCTCTAATTCTAAGGATGTCTTACTCAATTTTACTTCGGTAGGTTTGCATTTTACAGAATAGTATGCTGTACCATTACCAACCTTTGGTTTCTTATCAGTGCCAATATAGGTATAATTGTATTCTACTTCAATAGTCGCTGTTCCCGTATAATAGTTATATACTTTTATATCAAGTCCTGAAACAGCTATACAGTCACTCTTATTTGTGCATCTGCCTGTTCCAATATGGTCAACAGACCCTGCAGGAGGGGTCGGATTCGGTAGAGTGTAACTTTCGCCAACATTCACTTCATGTGTTTGCGCATAAATAGGTTGTGCTAAAAAAAAGCTAAATATCACACATAATCCCAGCAATACAGACCTGTGTATGGTTAGTAATTGTTTTTTCATTTTTTTTCTTGATTTTGAGAATAAGAAAAAGGCGTGAAACCATCCGATGCTCAAGTATCAGAAAAGACAGTCGAACGGGACTTCTACGCACAATCCTTACTCTTCGGTTAGTATTTAATTGCCCGACAAAGGTACATAGTTTTTATAATATAGCAAAATAAATTAGAAATTATTTTGGTTGGATTCTCAGAAAAAGCAAAAAATTATAGGCAAAAAGGAGAAAGTATCTATTCCTAAGAGGTGCTTTTCACCATTTCTAGCGTAAGAGGATGCACAACGCATGTTGTTTTTATGGTATCAGCGTATAAAGGCTCAGAAACTATGAAGAAAGTGCTAAAACATCGGTGTTTTTGCCGAAAAGTATTCATGATGTATGTTTTTCTCGGATTTTATGTGTATTTTTGTCGTCGGTAAACTGAAAATGTTATGGGAATCAAAAGAAACGAAGTGCAAGAGCCTCAGTGGACTGAATGGGATTATGCGGAGCTAATTAAGCACGATCTGTTCTCGTCCGAACTCTGGAAGGAGACCATGGACTGGAACACAATTCTGGAACACGTCAAAAGAATGGAGAGTGCCTGTCAGCTGATAAATAGAGGCTGCCCTGCGCGTCTGTTCCGCGCGTTTGCCGATCTGCTGGAGGCTAATCTCTACATTCTTGATGACCTCTTCTATTTCTTTACGGGCATCAGGATTGGCAGTGGTGAAGGTTTGGGCATAATATTGGCCTTTTCTCAATTGAGATTCTGGAACATGGGGTTCTATAAGGAGATGGAAGAAATAGCTATAGGACTTGACAAGATAAAACAGCACTTCCTGGCATGCCTCCCGTCAAGTTCCGAATCTGGTGGAAACCGTTCCTATGTCTATGCGTATGCGGCTTATGAGGGAGGGGAGGAAGATAAAGAACAGGTCAAGAATATAATAGGCTTCCTGGATAACTATAAAACACTCACTTACTCTTATGATAAGACAATCGAGTTTGCTAAACTGAACGGATTGGTAGCACAGTATCGGCAAAGTAAGAAGGGGCAGGAATTCATTAAGCCGTGGCGACGCGATTTCGCCGGGTCACGCGACAACCTGATAGCCAAATTGGAGAAAGACCCGAAGCTGGGATTGTGGGTGAACAAATGTACACATCTCAGAGAAGACGAAGATGCGGTAGTCCAATTGTTTTGCAACGACATAGGATTTCTTGCAGACAAGGATGAGAGTTGCAACGTGGATAACTGGCTCGCGATTCTTAACATCGTAGCCGTATTGCAGGAATATGACGAGCAGCATGCGCAACCGACTGAGAAACTTGTTAGGAGAGCCAAAGCCACCAGCCCTTTTACAGAGTTCATAATTGATACGCCCAGAAGCAAAGATGTCTTGAGGCGGCTGCACGAAATCATCGACGGCAAGAAGCCCAAGATATGTGCTCTTACAATTCTTGCTGCAGTACAAAACGGCATCCTTATGCAACCTACATACAAGGCTCTTTTCACGGAATTCCCGGAGATAGGCGAAAGGAAGAATTACCGGTATTATCTTCAAAGGAGGGATAACTACTCGGATGACATAGATTCCATCGCCAAAGGCTTCTGATATTCCATCTGTCTGTCAATTTCTTCCCCTCATTATCCCCTCGCTTTCCCCTGCGGGAGATAATGGGGGGAAATTTTTTTTGTGTACACCGGGGAACCTTTTTACCTTTGCACCGGAATCCCGAATTGGTGGATGTCGGTCTTTGGCATTGAATGCTCATGTTCAACTCATGTTCAACTCTAATTGAGCTCTAATTGAACTCTAATTGAACTCTAATTGAACTCTAATTGGACTCTAATTGGACTCTAATTGAAACTAGAGACGAATTAGAGTTATGCTATAGTTATATTATTGAAAAAGGAATGCATATCCCTTGCCTCAAAGTAAAGAAACTTAAGTTTCGGGCATTCAGAATATGCGAAAATGAGTGTCACTTTGTGACAGAAATCTCACAAATCTTTTCAAATCTTTCAAAATAGAGTTGTTTGATTTGGCGTTGACTATTTCTAAATGCTGCGCCTTTCATTCTGCCATATTGTTTAGAACTTCCACTTCACCTGTGCCGACAGGTCGTTCTTCCAGGGGCTGTAGATGGTTTGAAGGCCGCTGCCCTGTTCGTCGCGGTCGGCATAATGAGTGAGGGCGTACTTTGCTTCGAGCATCCAATGACCGTTACGACTTGTCCAACGGGCCGTCAGCACGCCGTGGAGGCCGCGACCGAAGTAGGTGCCCGAGGAAACGGTGCTCCAGAGAGCCGGCTCGTAGAGGTAGATGCGGCTCAGGTAGTCAGGGGTATGGAAGTATCCGGCCATCAGGCTCAGGCGCCACTGGTCTTGCGGCGACGAGAAGCGGACAGTCTCCTGAAGAGCCCATCCCGAACGGCCCAGCACCTGGTGAAGGTGGGCTGCCGTCTTCAGGCTCCATGCCTCGCTACGACCAAGCAGGACGTCCCATTGTCCCTTCAGCCGGTGATGCGGTTCCATCACATCGGCATTCTCCTTGCGCTTGAGCTGATAGCGCATCGTTAGCGACTGGCTATGGGAGGACTGCCAGGTGAGTTGACCCATGAACTCCTGACCGCTGCTGCTGCGGGTCATCCTATAGCGCGGCCAGGGCGAATGGAAGAAGTCGGCATAGCAGACGAGCAGCCAGTGATTGATGGGCTGTGCCTTGAGGTGGATCATCACGCCGTTCTCGTTCTGCACGGCGCTGTTCTCGCCAAAGGCAGCTGCCTGGAAGGAGTAGTAGCGACGGTTGTAGTAGCGCTGAACGGCACTAAGGGTATAACGCTTGTTGACGAGCCAGGAGAGGCGATGCAATGTGCCCACTCCGTTATGAGCCGTGCTGTAGGCCGTTTCGCCGGCAAGAGTGAGTCGATAGACGGTATAGCCGTAGTTCACGCCTGCCGCTCCGAAGTCCGATCCCGCCGGATAGTAGCGGCGATAGAGCTGAGTGCCTGGATTCAGCGGGCGGCTGAAGTGCTGCCAGTAGCCGGTCAGGCCTAAGTGCCATCCCTTATGCTGCCAGCTCAGATTGCCGCCTGCCAAGGCAACGCCTACGTCGCGATGACTGTTGCGTTCGGACTGAGTGCGATGATAGCCCGTAGTGAGGAGGGTCTGCACCTGATCCTGCTTGTTCAGCGTGGCGTCCATCCGCCGATAGGAACCGAAGGCCGACAGCTGCAATCCGCGACCCAGTCCCAGCGTAACAGCTCCTCCGCGCAGGAAACGGACCTCGTCCATCCCCGTCATGCTGCGGAGTCCCGCCAGCGATTTCATATTGAGCGAAGCCTTGCTGTAGAAGCGCGAACCGCCCACGACAAGTCCCTCGCCGAATGCGATGCGGTAGTCCCCGGCTACGGCCTTCCTGAGGATGCCCATATCCTGCCAGGTAAGACTGGCTCCGAAGGCATCATAATAGCGCTCGCCTGGGTCTTTCTCCAGGCGTGCATCCACCTGAAAATGGCGATGGTCGGTCATGTTAAGCTTGATGCGCTGATAGAGCGGGTCGCCCCGATAGCCGTTCCCGACCTGATAGCCCCTGCGATAATAGAGCGGGACATCTGTCCGGGCAGAGAGCGCACCGGTCGGTCGGCCTATTCCCCTGAATGTCTTCTGACCGGGCTTCTCGCCCGCAAAGACGAAGAGACGCAGCTTCCGGAAGGTATCTTCGTCGATAAGTGGAATGAGACGCAGCTCTCCCAACGACTTCAGCGTGCCGTGAAGGTAGATATAGGCATGAATCTGCTCAATCTGATTCTCGCTGAGGAAAGGCAGCTGAAGGAGTTCTTCGCGCGATGCGGCATTGATGTTAAGAGGATGCTCGTGCCGCATCTTCAGCTCCTCGAGGAAGAGCGTCCAGTCTTCTTCCTCGGCCACCTCCTCATCAGTAGTGAACTCATCCACGAAGTCGTCCCAGGTATAATGCTCCTGAGCTACAGAGGGCAGGGCAAAGGCAAAAATCAAAATATGTAAAATGTAAAATGAACGATGTAAAATGGACAATGGATAATGGAAAATGGACAATGGATAATGGAAAATGGACAATGGAGAATGGAAAATGGACAATGGAGAATGGACAATGGAGAATGTAAAATGGAAAATGGAGAATGTAAAATGGACAATGGATAATGGATAATGGACAATGGAAAATGAATTATGAATTATGAATTATGAATTATTCAAACTCCCATCTTAAGCATACTGAGGTCGGCCTCCTCGCCAACCACCCAGAGTATATCGCCCTGACGGAACTGACGGTTTGCCTGAGTGGCCTGCAAAGCCGCACCGGCCTCCTCGATGCCGACTACCATACAATGATAGCGGCCGCGCAGATCGGCTTCCATCAAGGTGCGGCCCAGCAAGGGCGAGTTCGCACCGACAGGCACACTTATAATAGAAAGGCGGTCGGCTCGAGGCACATTCTCGTCAGGACGGATCAGCTCGGCCTCCATCCGCTGACTGAAAGCCTGGATGCTCTCATCGTCGCCCACCACCTCGATTGTATCCATAGGGTAGATCTTGTTGTTGCCGCCCGGGATATTGATGCGCTGACTGCCGCGAATGATTGCCGCCACATGAACATTATCCTTCTGCCCGATATGAAGCTGCGCCAATGAATGGCCGCCCCAGGCGCTGTGCAGGGGAAGGGTGAGCGAAGTGATATGCAGGTCGCGTCCCTTCAGCTTGCGTCCATAAGCAGGATTGGAGGCACTTCCCTGCACATCGCGACTCTCCAGATTCTGACGGAAGGTGCGCTCCATACGGATACTGAACAGCTTGACACGCTTGTTGCGGATAATAGCTATCATCAGCACAACACTTGCTATGACATGCCAAACCCACCAGAAAGGCGAAAGGTAATTGAGGACATAATAGATAATGTTGCATCCAATCGAGAACTTCAGCAAAACAACCATCCAGAACAGAAAGGTGTGAAGGCTGCCCTGCTGACGGATGAAGATGGTCTGCTGGGAATGATTCTTGCGCATCACAATAGGCCGTATGCAAGGCGCAATAGCACCCAAAGTAATGATGCCACAGACAATATTGCCCGGCCAATGCGTTATCAGGGAACGCCAAAGCGGCAGAAGAGAACCCAGGCAAACGCTGATGATGGCGATGCAAAGTGTCAGGTAGGCAGCTGTCTGACCTATAACACCGCCCAGGAAGGTCTTCCAAGCCTGCGAAACGGAGAACTCCGACCTGCTCGCCTTGCGTTGTCTGTGGGAACGATTGTCGAGTATCGTGCTCATCCTACGCGGCAGAATACCATCCAGATAGTCGTAGGCAGGTTCTGCCGCCCGAATCATATAGGGTGTGAAGAAGGTCGTAATAATGCTGACTGCCACCACAACAGGATAGAGGAAATCACTCGTTACACCCAACGACTGGCCGAGGGCTGCGATGATGAAGGCGAACTCGCCTATCTGAGCCATCGAGAAACCGCTCTGCATAGCATCCTTCAGGTTATTACCGGCTATGAGATAGCTCAAGCTGCCAAACACCATCTGACCAGCGAGGACAGCCAGCGTAATGGCCACAACAGGGAGCCACGACTGCACCAGTACCTGCGGATCTACCAACATACCTACCGACACGAAGAAGACGGCCCCAAACAGATCGCGAAGCGAGGAGACTGTATGCTCAATGCGCTCGGCCTCGACCGTCTCGGCTAAGATGCTGCCCATCATAAAGGCACCGAAGGCAGGGCTATAACCCACCTTCGAGGCTATCACGACGAGCAGGAAACAAAGGCCAACGCTAACGATGAGAAGCGTCTCTGTGTTAATATATTTCTTATTCCGCCTGAGTATGAGCGGCACCACATAAATGCCCACCAAAAACCATAGGATAAGGAAGAAGCTCAACTGCAGCATACTGCTCACCAGCTGCATGCCCTGCAACTGACGGCTGACAGCCATTGCCGAGAGGATAACCATAAGCAGAATGCCCAGGATATCCTCCAGAATGAGGACGGAGAGAACGCCCGAAGCAAACTTGCGGCTCCTGAGTCCCAAGTCGTCGAATGCCTTGTAGATGATTGTTGTAGAGGACATAGCCAGCATTCCGCCCAGGAACATTCTGTCCATATTATTCCAACCGAACATCAGTCCCACCAAGCTGCCTACGCTTATCATGAAGAGCATCACACAAAGAGCAGCCACAACAGGACGGAGACCCATCTTCACTATCTTCTTGAAGGAGAACTCAAGGCCGAGCGTAAACATCAGGAAGATAACACCTATCTGGCTCCACTGATCAACACTGTCGTGATCGCTGATAGAAGGCATATAGGGCATGTGGGGCCCGGCCAGAAAACCTGCCACGATATATCCCAGCACCAAAGGCTGATGCAGACGCTTAAAAATAATCGTAACAGCACCTGCAACGATCAGAATATAGGCTAAGTCCGTAATAAGATGCGGCAGTTGTTCCATTCTTCTATGTAAACATTATTTTATAAGTGAGACATTCAATAACTGTTGCAGTTCTACCGTCCAGTCTTCGTCTGGTTTTGCCAGAAGGGTATGAAGCCCAACTGAAGCAGCACCATCCAGGTTTACCTGTCCGTCATCGATGAAGAGAGATTCCTCTGCCTTGATATCAGCATCGTTCAATACGTAGTGGAAGAAGTCAGGATCGGGCTTGTACATCTTCAGCTCATAACTGCAGTAGATGCGGTCGAAGAAGTCTGTTATGGGTCGGCCTTCCTCGCAGAAATCATTACTCCTCGTCCATTCCATCATGAAGGGATTGGTATTGCTGAGCAATAAGACCGTATATCCTTCCTGGCGAAGTCTCTGTAAGAGATGCAGACGCTTCATCGGCACCTCTTTGGCATAACCCAACCAGCCGTACTTAGCCTCTTCGTAAGATACCTTCCTGCCCACTTTCTCACTCAGTCTCTGAATGAACTCATCGCCCGAGAGCTGACCGTTCTCGCATTGCAGGAAGATGTCTTTATGTCCGTAAATGCCCATCAGTTCGAAAGCATCCGAAACGCCAAGCTGACGGAAGCGCTCCATCGCCACTTCCGGTGTCAGGGTAATGATTACACCCCCCATATCAAATATAAGATTGCGTATCATACCAGATTTTTCTCCGCTCTTTTTTCCTTTCGTTTGTCGTACCACAAGAACAGACCTGCCAGAATTGTGCCGCTTATGCTATGATAGGCACAGCTGAGGGCACAGGGAATCACACTAAGCGCAGCCATCGGATTGGCAGCAATAGCAGCCTGAGTAGCCAGGAAATTGCGCGACAGAACCGTAGCCATTCCTGCATTCTGCATGCCTACCTCTATGCTGATGGTCCGTTTTTTAGCCGTATTGAACTTAAATATTATTCCTACCAGATAACCCAGCAGATAGCCAAGTCCGTTATGCAGGAAAACAACCAAAATAGTTATGAACAGCAGTCGAAGGGCATTCTGCTGCAGATGGGGATAGACGGTAAAGATAACGCCTCCAACGATCAGAGCCAAACAAATTACACTAATGCCCGGCATCAGCTGCTTCATATCGTTGAAATATGTTTTGTGCCGGAATATATAATTGAAGAAGCAACCCAGCGTAACAGGCAAAAGCGTTACGAGCAGAATGTTTCTGAACATACCCCAGGCATCTATTTCTATACTGGTGGAAGCCAACCAGAGCATCAGAAGCGGCGTGACGAAAGGCGCAAGCAAAGTGCTGACCGTAGTCATTCCCACACTATAAGCCACATCGCCCTTGCATAGAAAACTCATGATATTGCTACTCACTCCACCAGGACAGCAGCCCACAAGGATTATACCTGCCGAAAGATAAGGATCCAGATGGAAAAGTCTGCTCAAACTCCAAGCAACAAGAGGCATAATCGTATATTGAGCCAAAGAGCCGATGAAGATGTCCAAA
>JAILKU010000043.1 GCA_024693505.1 Bacteroidaceae bacterium
ATGTAACTGAACTTTCCCGTCTTGTATATAAAGTATTTTCTTGCATGGGATGTCTGAGGCGATTGTATCTCCACCGACCTGCAGGGAATGGCAGTAATCGGCCATAGTATATGTATCATGGACAACATAGTTCCAAGTTCTTCCTTCAGTCAGTATGGGTTCGAAATCGCATACATCCGGAACCTCCGCACTTGCCCCGCCCGTGTATACTTGGGCATTTATCTCAAGTGCAATCCCAAAAGCTAAAAACAGTAACTTTCTCATATCGATATTGTATTTAGTTGTTGTTTTCTTCTTTTACACATTCTCCAGCACCTGCTCCAGCGTCATTTCCGGGTCGTCCTCGCCGAATATCTCTTTCTTTATCTTCAGCTTGCGGTGCTGAACGGCGGAGATGGTGAGGCCATAGATGTTGCCGATGGTGCGGTTGAGCACATGCAGGCTGGTGAGGATACACATCTGCACGTCCTCTTCACGCAGAGCCGGGTAGTTCTGGCGCAGGCGCTTGAAGCGGTCGTGATCGATGGCGTTCAGCGTCTGTTCAATCTCCCACCAGTCGCCTGCGCTGATATTTACGTGCCGGTCGCCGCCGGCATCCAGTTTCTTGATGATCTCGGAGCGCTGGAAGATGAAGTCCTTCAGGAACCTGATGGTTCCCTCGCGCTGTCGCAGTAGTTCCTGCTGTGCCTCCATGCCCTGGCGCTGCAAAAGGGTCTGGTGAATGCGCTCATCTATCTCGTGCTTGCGGCTCCAGACATCCGACAGTCGGCGCTGAGCCATCATCTTAAGCCGGTAGCGCATCACCAGCGAAGCGGCTACTGCAGCCAGCAGGACGATGACGAGCAGTCCCCAGATGGTGCGCCGATGAAGCTGCGAGGCATAGCGCAGACGTTCGTTCTCCTGCTGCTCGCTCAGGGTAGCCCGATAATAGGCATCTTTCTGGTGCAGAGCATCGAAGTAGAGGTCCTCGGCATGACTGAATGCCTCGTCGATGGCAGTCTCTGCAGCTTCCGTATCGTTGCGGCGCAGGGCCAGCTTGGCCAGGTTGCTCTCCACGATATAGGCGGCCTGCAGGTCCTTGCCCGGCTCCATCTGCCGATAAACCGCTTCGGCCTCGTCCAGCGAGTCACAGCTGACCAGGCAGCGTGCCAGCACCTGCTGGGCACCGAGCAGGAGATGGGCGGGTGCACAGGCTGTGGCTTCGCGGGCAAGTCGGAGCGCCTCGGCATAATCATCCGTTGCCCAATGGATATTGGCCAGGCTGGTGAGCGTCTGACTGACAAGCTCGTTGCCCAGCGAGTCTCTGGAGGCGATGGCCAGTTCGTACGCCTGGTGTGTATAGCGCAATGCCTCGTCGAAGGGCGTATCGTTGTTGAAGGCCAACTGACTGGCGTATGTGCCGATGTAGTCTAATATAATAATGTGGTTGCGCTCGCTGTCTGGCCTGCGCTCGTAGTTATGAAGAGCCAGCCGGGCCATGTCCAGCGCCGCTTCGGTATTGCCCCACGACAGGGATTTGGCCAGTTCCAGTTGTGAAAGGTAGAGCGTGTGCAGGTCCTGTTCGCTGTCTGCCAGCCGTATGGCCTGCTGTAGCAGCTGTTCGCCCAGCTGGGTGCTGTCGGCTTTGAAAGCGGCAAGCGCCTGGTCGTAACAGGCGCGAGCAGTAGGCTCCGCACCCTGGAATGCCGGCACCGGACGGCATGATACGAAGAGCAGTCCGGCAAGCAGAGACAATATGAATCGAGCGGTTTTCATTGCTTTTTTATGATTTCTGCGGCAAAGGTACAACTTTTCCTGCATTCAGCCTCGGCTACCTCATGGAAAAGTTTATGGAATAGAGAACTGCGTAAAACATTGTAATTAAATGCCTTACGCAGTTTTTATACTTCGGAAGTCATGGAAAAGTGCATTTTCCGCCCATGGAAACTCTCATTTCCGAGTGAGGACAATAGCTAAATCACAAAGGGTTTCCGAACAAGGAAGGGGTGCGCCGGTTGTGGCACACCCCTCGTCTCTTTATCCGGTAAATCTTCAGGACTTACTTGGTTATCTTGGCTGCGAAGCCGCCGCCGGGAGCCATGTAAACCTTGACGGCCCTGCCGTCGGAACGGACATCGCCCTGCTGGAAGAGGTAGTCGTCGCCCTTGCGGTGCGCGTTGGCGCCGTCGGTGAAGGCTTCTACGTGGAACGTGCCGGAGCCGAGGAAGGCGGTGGGCACCTCAACGTCGCGCGCATCCCAGTTGGTGATGCCGCCCACGTACCAGGTGGAGCCGCTGCGGCGTGCCGTGACGATGTATTTCCCTATCTCGCCAGCGAGTACAATAGTCTCATCCCACACGGTAGGCACTTTGGCGATGAAGTCGGTGCAGGGACCGCCCAATTCAAGATAATGGGTGGGCGAGTCGCAGAGCATGGAGAGGGGCGACTCCAGGATCATATAGAGACCCAGCTGGTGGCAGCGGGTGCCCATGCTCATCGGCTCGCTGTTGCAAGGCTGGTAGTGTCCCTTGGCGGCATTCAGCATGGCGCCCTGGGTGTAGTCCATGGGGCCTGCTGCCTGACGGATGAAGGGTATCTGGCAGTCGTACTGGGGCTGGTCGAGGGTGGCGGGCGACCACTTGAGCTGCTCCAGTCCGTTCACGCCCTCGAAGTTCACCACGTTCGGATAGGTGCGGTTCAGGCCGGCGGGCTTGAAGGCACCGTGGAAGTCCACCATCAGATGATACTTGGCGCCCATTGCGGCGGCGCGGTAGTAGAAGTCGGTCATCAGCTGGTCGTCGCGGTCCATGAAGTCGACCTTGAAACCCTTGACGCCCATCTCGGAGTAGTACTTGCACACCTTCTCCATATCGCGGTCGAAGGCCCAGTAGCCAGCCCACAGGATGATGCCCACACCCTTCTGGCGTCCGTAGTCGACGAGTCCCTTCAGGTCTATCTCGGGAATGACCTGGAAGAGGTCGGCCTTCTTGTTCACCGCCCATCCCTCGTCGAGGATGACGTACTCGATGCCCTTCTGGGCTGCGAAGTCGATATAGTACTTATACGTCTCGTTGTTCACGCCCGACTTGAAGGGCACGCCGGAGATGTTCCAGTCGTTCCACCAGTCCCAGGCGACCTTGCCGGGCTTCACCCATGAGATGTCCGTCAGTTCGCTGGGTGCAGCCAGTAAATAGCTGAGGTTGTTCTGCGCCAGTTCGATATCCTTGCGGGCCACCATCGTGATGCGCCAGGGGAAAGAGCGGGCACCCCCCACCTTCGCGATGAAGTTCTCGACGCTCTGCACCTGCATCTGCAGGTTGTTGTGCCCGCCCTGCTTGACGTCCTTGGGATAGGGTGCGTTGACGCCACGGAAGCGCTGACCGTCGGCCTGCAGGTAGAGGCCGGGATAGTTCTCGAGGTGCGTCTCGGTGATGCAGAGCTTCACACCGATGCCGGCATCCACGACGAGCGGCAGGAAGCAGTAGCGGCGCCCGTCGAGCTTGGAGACGGCATCGGTGGTATAGGTGTTCTCGAAGGAGTTCTGGAACTGACGGGAAGGGCTGTTCTCGTTGAAGTCGCGCACATAGGGCACGATACAGGTATAGTCGGCCGGCAGACGGTACTCGACGCCCTCGGAGATGACCTCGAAGGGTTTCTTGCCTGTATAGATGTAGCGGTACGCCACGCCTTCGTTATAGGCGCGGAACTCCACCTGATAGTCGCCGGCGAAGGTGAGGAGCAGTACGTTGCACTCGTTCTTCATCTCGCTCTGGCGCGTCAGGGGAGACGGCACCATCTCGTTCAGGCTGGAGCGCTTCTGCCCCTTCAGTTTGGGCGATACGCCCCACTCCACACCTGTGGAGGTCTTCATCGTCAGGGCCGAGGGGGCTACGACCTGGCGACCGTCGACCTGCAGGTCGTAACTGAGGGTCTGACCGACCTGGATGTTTGTTTTCACTTTACCGTCGGGCGATGTCAACTCAAAGCTCTTCTGAGCACTGGCGGGCGCAGCAAGCAGCAGCGCTGCAGCCCATAAAACAATTTGTCTTGTATTCATATTATTGGGAGTTAAATGTTCAAGGTTCAAAGTTCAATTATGAATTATTTGACGACCTTCACGCCCTTGGGCGCTTTCACGCTTGACTTCACACTGCCGTCCGCCTGTTTCTCGTGGCGGATACGGATCTGCCCGTACGGAGTGGGATAGGTGCCTTCCGCCCACTGGAGGTTGCCCAGATGGGGGGTGATGCGCACTTTCCTGCAGCCGGGCTCCAGGATCTCCACGCCCAGGACATGATTGCTGAGCCATGCGGTGGGACCGCTCGCCCATCCGTGACAGAAGCTGTGGCGATGGCCTACGTAGCAATAGCCTCCGAAGTCGCCGTGGATGTCCTTCTTGCCCTCGGGCACGAATTCATCGATGCGCCCGGCATTCTCGGTCCAGTCAAGATCGAAGTCCTCCCAGAATGTGGTGGCACCCATATCGATCATGCCGCCCCAGAACTGGCTGATGATATCCATGGCTTCCGCATAGTGGCCGGCCTTCGCCAGGGCCTCCAGCATATAATAGCCGTAGAAGGTGGAGAATCCCTTTGGACCGCCCGGCAGGAGGAATTTCTGCGAGGCCTCCTCGGCGTCCATCAGTCCGGCAATAGCCATCAGGGCAGCGGCCTGCTTCAGGTTGTTCGGCGGCAGCACTTTCTTCTTCAGGCGAGCCTCGATATCCCTGCACTTCTGTGCCCGTGCCTCGTCGCCGAACAGGCCGCACAGCTCGCAGGCATCCTGCATGGCCCAGCAGAGAAGGGCCCTGTAGCCCGACTCCACTCCTGCCGTATTGGGACTGGAAGGCCAGTCGAGGAAACGGCTGGCAGCCAGGGTCTCGGTGCCGTCCTCGGCCACCTTGGTATCGATCAGGTCAACAAGCCCGGTGATATAGTCGCGGTGCCTGTTCAGGAAATCCATGTTGCCGAAATGGCGGTACCAGTCGTATTGCATAATCAGATACCACATGGAATAGGCGCTCATGCCGTTGAACCAGTTGGGCAGGGGGTACTGCTGGACGGCCAGGTCGAGGCTGGCATAGAAGCTCTCCTCGTTGCCGAAGACGGTGCTGATGGTATTCGTCTCGGGGTGCATATCGCCCAGCCAGATGAGACGGTCGCGCTTGATGCCGTCCCAGATGTACTCCTGCATGTTCAGGTGAACGGTATAGGCACCGGTAGTCCATATCTCATTCAGCCGGTCGTCCGAGCAGCGGAAGGTGCCCAGGTAGGGGATGTTGCGGTAGCGGAAGACGGCCGACACCTCCTTCAGGTTGAGGGAAGCCTCGCCCAGCAGGTCGATGCGGGCAAAGCGGAAGCCTGAATTGCCGGTCTCAATCTGTCCGTAGCGCGGTACGGTCAGTATCATATCCCGGGTGGCATGATCGTTGGTGGCAGTGCCGCCGCTGATCTCGCTGCATGTCTCGCTGACCGACTCGCCCAGTCTGATCCGCATCTTGAAGTCGGCGGCAGAGCCGGAGCCCACCACCAGCTTCAGCGCGCCGTGCAGCTCGCGACCGTAGTCGAGGATGATGGAGGCGCCTTCCTCGTTCGTGCTCTTCATATAGCACGAGCTGGCGTTCACCAGGTCGGCCTGTCCGTCGTCAGCATTCAGGAGGTTCTCCAAATCGTGTACGTTGCCCTGCGACCAGAGCACCTTCTTGGGCGGGATATAGACTCTGGTCATCTTGTCCTGACGGAGATTCAGCGTGTCATCGCCAAAGGCCAGGGGGTAGTACAACTTATTATTATCATTCACTTGGGCCTCTGCATTCTTGCAAGAGGTGGCGGCCACACTGCTCAACACAACTGCAACCAAAATAGGGATATAACGTCGTTTCATATACTTAACTTGAACCTTGAACTTTAAACTTTAAACTTTGACCTTCGGTCGAGCCTGCTCTCGCTCGGAAAAGCTGATGCAAGCATCACTCTTCTCTCGCTTACTCGCAGCCTTAAACTAATCCAGCTTCCACAATCCGTCGCGAACGGAAACGTGGTGTTCCTTGATGCCGATACTGTCCATCCAGGAACGCGTCTTCACGGTTTGCAGATGCGCGGTGTTGAAGCCGCCGCCCGTATCGTTGTCCCAAACCCACATCGGCGTCGGCCACAGACAGGCGCGGAACTTGACGGCCCGGTAGAAGGCCTCCGAACAGCCGCCCTGCCCGTGGTGAGCCATCTGCATATAGTCGCAGTCGAGTTCCTTGCCGTAGGGGCCGTTCAGCGCCAGGTCGCCGCACTCGACGCCTGCATCGCCCAGGAAGACCAGGGACTTGCGCTTGTCCCACACCTTCATGATCATGGAGTTGTTGTTGTAGGGATTCGTCGTAAGCTGCGTCGCTACGCTTAGGATTTTCAGCTTCATGCCGTCGAAATCGAATACGCGACCCGCCTCCTGCAAATCTTCCACCCGGGCGCCGCAATTTTCCATGCGCGAATAGAAGTCGCGCGTCTTCTGGGCCTCGGAAGGTTCGGCATCTATAACATTATCGTTGATCCGCGAGTGATAGATGGCTTTTATCTTCAGGTCCTGCATGCCCTGCTTCAGTATTTCGTCGAGGGCGCCCATGTGATCGTCGTGGGGATGCGAGATGAACCAGGCCTCGACCTCATTGCCGAGGGCACCCAGGAAGCCGCGCATCGTGAAGGCTTCCTCGGGGAATCCGCCGTCCATGACGATGACCTTGCCTGTGCGCGTCTGGAAAACGTATGAATTACCGATCGTGTTACTGTGAGACGGGATCTGCCACATGACAAATGCGCTGCGACCCTTCAGGGCTGGGGGCTCTACTCCGGAAGGGGTGTCTTTTTTCCCGGCCAGGGCCTTCTCCGGCAGGATGAATCCGGCCGATGCTACCGCCGACGACAGAAGGAACTGCCTACGGGAGATCGTTAGCTGTTTTTTCATGATGCTTCAATTTTGATATGATTTGTATGGTTTTGTGCTACAAATATACAGTTTATTTTCTGAATCTGTGCAAAATTAGGTTGAGAAAGTCCACTTACTGTTCCTTTTTTATCGAATTACCTGTATATTCGAGGAAGTTGTTTTGATTCTATCGCACTTTTTGGCCTTTGGCCTAAATTTCTAACGTTCAACAAAAGAAATTTATTCCTTTTGTCTTTTCTTAACCGAAATTTATGTATCTTTGCCGTCCAAACGAACTACTTCATACAACAGTAAAGACATGAACAGAAAAAAGACGACGCTCGGCCTGCTACTCACCCTTGTCGGTATAATGAACAGTCCGGTCAAGGCACAGAGCTTAACCGACTATGTGAACCCTCTCCTGGGCACGGCCACCCTTTGGAACCCCGAGGACTTAGGATATACCCACACCGAGGAGAAACGCGCCTGGGGCGCAGAGGTATTTCCCGGTTCCTCGCTGCCCAATGCAATGGTGCAACTGACACCTGTAACGAAGTACCACAGCGGTTCGGGCTACCAGTATGAAGACCGCGAGATATATGGCTTTGCACACACCTGCAAGGGGCACTGGAACCTGCTTCACGTCCCGGTGATGCCTGTTACGGGTTTCTTCTATCCCCGCAACTATGCCTCTCACTTCAGCCACGAGCGCGAGAGTGCCCGACCCGGATACTATAGCGTCTGGCTGGAGCGCTACGGCATACAGGCCGAGCTGACGAGCACTCTTCGATGTGCCTTCCACCGCTATACCTTCCGACCTGAAGACGAAAAGCATCTGCTGGTAGATATCAGCCGCAGCAACGCCCGTCCCCGCCGCTACGAGGTAAAACAGGCGGGCGAGAACGCCATCGAGGGTTTCCAGGACGGCGAGGGACGCATCTATTTCTATGCCGTTGCCAACTACCGCATCAACAGCGTCAACACCGTTCAGGACCAGAAGCATCAGGTTGCCGTGGTGGATTTCGCGGACAGCAAGGGTGAGAAGCCCCTGGAAGTGCGGTTCGGCTTCTCGTTCGTCAGCATAGAGAATGCGCGACAGAACCTGGAGGCCGAGATGCTGACAGCCAGCTTCGACGAGGTGAAGCGCACAGCTAATGAGACGTGGGAAGCGCTGCTCGGCCACATCAAAGTACAAGGCGGCACCGAACGTCAGCGCAAGCTCTTCTACAGCTGTCTCTACCGTTCTTTCCTGTGGCCCGCCCTCCGCAGCGATGTGAACGGCGAATACCGCGATGCCCGAGGCGAGGTGGTCAAAGCCGACTTCCGCTACTACACGAACCCCTCGTTCTGGGACACTTATCGCAACAAGCTCATACTGCTGGGACTCGTCACACCTGATGTGGCTCGCGATATCATAAAGAGCATTACGGACAACGGCGAGAAGCGAGGCGGCTATATGCCCACCTTCTTCCACGGCGACCACGCCTGCACCTTCGTCATCGGCAGCTGGCTGAGAGGCATCAGGGACTTCGACCTGCAGCGCGCCTACCAGCTCTGTCTGAAGAATGCTACTGTGCCCGGTCGCGGCGGACGGCCCTATCTGGACGAATACCTGGCTCAGGGATGGATAGCCGAGAAGGACACGACCAACGTTCCAACCGAGGACGAGTACAAGGCTGCAGTTACGAAAACGGTGGAATACGCCTACGACGACTATGCCACCTCGCTGATGGCACGGGAGGTAGGCGACAAGAAGAATCAGAAGATGCTGCTCGAGCACAGCCAGAACTATCGCACACTCTTCGACCCTTCAACAGGATTCTGGCGCGGTAAGACGGCTGACGGCAAGTGGATTAAGGACTTCGATCCGTATTATCCATATTATGCCTATATGTATCGCGAGGCAAATGCGTGGAACAGTCTGTTCTTCGCACCGCACGATCCAGAGGGCGTAATAGGACTCTATCCCAGTAAAGAGGCGGTGGAAGCCAAGCTGGATTCGCTCTTCAGCGAACCCTGGAGAGGTTATGAGGCCTGGAACCTGACGGGCTTCATCGGAAACTATTGTCACGGCAACCAACCAGGGCACAGCATCCCCTACACCTACTACTTCATCGGGCAGCAGCCTAAGGGGCAACGCATCATCTCAACCCTGCTGGAACACTATTACGATATGGGCGAAGACCATCTGGCCTATGCCGGAATGGACGATGCAGGCGAGATGAGTGCATGGTATGTCTTCAATGCCATCGGGCTCTATACATACTCGCCGGCTGACCCGCAGTACATTGTAACCGTTCCGCTATTCCCCAAGATAGAGATGGATATTCATGGTACGCCAGTAAGCATAGAACGCCGTGGCGAGGGAGAAAACATCACTGCCGTCACCTCAGGCGGAAAGAAGCTGAAAGGATGGTTTGTTGACCACAGCGACCTGCTAAAGGGAGGCCTGACCGTTAGTGTTCAGTAGCGGGTGTGTCAGAATCACACCATAATTTATAAGGATTCCTACGTAGGTGAGCGTTATAATAGCGACGGTCACCCGTTACTTCGGGCCCTATGAAAGAGGGTTTCTGAAACGGTTCGTCTTCGCTGTGTAACTCCACCTCGGCCATTATTAATCCTTCGTTGTCGCCATAGAATTCATCGACCTCGAAGACGTGGTTGCCGCTACGCACCAGATAGCGCGTCTTGTCGATGATGCCCGGCTCACACAGCTTCATCAGGTCCAGGGCATCGGAGAGAGCTATCTCCGTCTCAAACTCGTAGCGGGCCAAGCCTGCCTGGTCTGAAGGACCCTTGATCGTCAGATAGCCCCGGTCGTCACGAATACGCACACGCACCGTCTTGCCGTTTCCGGAACTGATATAGCCCTGCCGGATGCGGCTGAAGCTGTAGGCCTGGTCGCGGAACTCGCCCACGACCAGGAACTTACGCTCTATTTCCAGTGCCATGGCTGGTTACATCAGGGAATAGCCTACAAGGCAGATGACCACCAGTATGATGAGTGCACACACCACGTAATAAACGGCTTTCTTTCCCTCGCGGGCTTCGCGCGCTGCTTTGGCGGCGGCCCTTCTTGCTTTCTTCTCTTTGCTCATAGTTGTTAGTATTTTATGGGAATAATGGGAGTTATGGGAATGATGGGAGTTATGGGCTATTCGCCGCCGAACTCCATGAGGTAGGCCTTGATGAAGGCATCTATCTTGCCGTCCATCACGCCACCTACATCGCTGGTCTGATAACCGGTGCGATGATCCTTGACGCGACGGTCGTCGAAGACGTAGCTTCGTATCTGGCTACCCCACTCTATCTTGCGCTTGCCCGCCTCAACCTTGGCCTGTTCGGCCATGCGATGCTGCAGTTCCTTGTCGTAGAGCATGGAGCGCAACAGGCGCAGGGCGTTCTCCTTGTTCTTGGGCTGGTCGCGCGTCTCGGTGTTCTCGATGAGGATTTCCTCCTCCTCGCCTGTATAGGGATCCTTATACTGATAACGCAGACGTACACCGGACTCGACCTTATTGACGTTCTGCCCTCCGGCACCGCTGCTGCGGAACGTATCCCATGAGATACGGGCCGGTTCGATGTTCACCTCGATGGAGTCGTCGACGAGCGGCGTCACGAAGACCGAGGCAAAGGAGGTCATGCGCTTACCCTGTGCATTATAGGGACTGACGCGCACCAGGCGATGCACGCCGTTCTCGCTCTTCAGGTAGCCGTAGGCATACTCGCCCTGAATCTCCAGGGTGCAGGACTTGATGCCGGCATCGTCTCCGTCCAGGATGTTGCTGACGACGCACTTGTAGCCATTCTCCTCGGCCCACCGCATATACATACGCATGAGCATCTGTGCCCAGTCCTGTGCCTCGGTGCCTCCCGCACCGGAGTTAATCTTCAGTACGGCATCCATGATGTCTTCCTCCCGGCGAAGCATGTTCTTCAGCTCCAGTTCCTCGATAGCTGAGACGGCACGGCTATAGAGGTCGTCTATCTCCTCTTCGGTAACGAGCTCCTCGCGATAGTATTCCATGGCAAGTGCCAGCTCGTCCGCCAGGCTCTTCACCTCGGCATAGCCGTTTATCCACTTCTCCAGGCCCTTCACCAGCTTCATCTGAGCCTCGGCCCGCTTCTGGTCGTCCCAGAACTCGGGGGCCTGGGTGCGTAGCTGCTCCTCCTCAAGCTGTATCTTCTTGGCGTCTATGTTCAGGTAGCGGTTCAGCTGCTCTGTCCGTTCCCTTACTTCCTTCAGTTGTTCTGCGGTTATCATTCTTCGTACATTTTATCTATCTCGGCCCGATAGTTCTCGTTCAGCACCGAGCGTTTTACCTTCAGCGTATTGGTGAGCTCGCCCCGTTCCATGGAGAAGGGTTCGGGAAGCAGGGTGATGCGCTTCACCTGTTCATAGTGGGCTAGGTCTTGCTGCATCGTGTCTATGCGGTCCATTACGAATTCCACGACCTCGGGATTGCTGCACAGCTCGCTACGGTCGGCGAAGTCGATGTGGCGGCGGCGTGCCCATTCCTCGAGCAGCTCGTACTCGGGAATGATGAGGGCCGACACGAACTTACGTTGGTCGGCGATGATGACAATCTGGTCCACATAGCGGTCCACCACCAGCTTGCTCTCGAGCATCTGCGGCGCGATGTACTTGCCGTTGCTGGTCTTGAAGAGGTCCTTGATGCGGTCGGTCAGATAGAGCTCGCCATCCTTCATATAGCCGGCATCGCCGGTATGGAACCAGCCCTCGCTGTCGATGGAGAGAGCCGTCACCTCGGCCTTGCGATAGTAGCCTTTCGTGATGGAGTCTCCCTTCAGGAGTATCTCATTATTCGGACCGAACTTCAGCTGGACGCCTGGCAGCAGACGACCTATGGAGCCCAGGGTGATATGGTCGTTCCAGCGGTCGCAGGTCACCGTAGCCGTACTCTCCGTCAGGCCATAGCCGGCTATCATCATGATGCCTGCCGAATGAACGAACTCCTCGACCACGGTGGGGATGGCCGAGCCGGCGGTAGGGAAGAAGTTATGGCGCTCCAGGCCCAGCGTCTTCAGCATGAGGGCTATGACGGTCTTCTCGTAGAAGAGATACTGCATCTTCAGTCCGACAGGAGGTGTGAGACCCTTCATGCGGTAGTCCACATTGTATGCCTTGCCCACACGGAGTGCATCCTGCATCATACGCCGCTGTACGGCACTAGCCGTGTTTATCTTCTCCTGAACACCCGCATAGACTTTCTCCCAGAAGCGGGGCACGGCGCACATACACGTCGGATGTACCTCCTGCATGCTGCGCAAGACGTCGGCCGGGTTGCGGTTCACGGCCAGGGTGCACCCGGTGCGGAGGCAGAGGTAGGTCCAGCCGCGCTCGAAGACATGGGTGAAGGGCAGGAAATTCAGTATCAGGTCCTGTTCCGAGAGGTTCAGCACGCCCTCGTGATTGGCAGTGGCGGCATTGTACATGCGATGCGTCAGCATAACGCCCTTGCTCAACCCCGTCGTGCCGCTGGTATAGAGGATGTTTGCCAGGTCGTCCTGGTCCAGCTCTTCAGTGCGCTCGTCTACCTCGGCCTGATGCGCCATGTCGGCACCCAGCTCCAAGAACTCGTGGAAGTATAGGCTCACCTGGTCCTGCACATCTTTTCTGACCTTCGGGTCGAAGATGATGAGACGGCTCACCGAGGGATCGATCTTCAGCACGCGGTAGGCGGTGTCGTACTGGTACTGCTCGCCCACGAAGATGTAGCGTATCTTGGCGTCGCTGACCATGTACTTCACCTGCATCTCGCTGCTGGTGGCATAGAAAGGTATCGTCACGGCCCGTATGCCGTAGGCGCCGAAATCGACGAAGAGGCACTCGGGCATGTTCTGCGAGAAGACGGCCACGTTCTCCTGCACACCGACGCCGAGGCTGAGCAGCGCGTTACTGACGAGCCGCACTCTGTGGGAGAACTCGTTCCACGAGATATCGAGCCAGCGGGCCGTCTCGTCGTCGCGATACATCATAGCCGTACGGTCGCCATAGCGCAGGGCCTGACTGTGAATCAATTTGGAAAAAGGACTACTGTTCTGCATACCGATTCTCTATTCTGATGCGCAAAATTAATAAATGTTAAGCTAATTCCCAAATATATTTGGCTTTTTGAGGAAGAAGGTGTAACTTTGCTCTCCATAAAGGTCAAAACATGGATAAAGAACAGCTCAAAACCCAGGCCATCGACTGGCTTAGCCAGCTCATCGGCACGCCGCGCGTCAGTCGCAAGGAAAAAGAGGCAGCCGACCTGCTCGGAAGCCTCATGACGGAGCAGTGCGGGCTTCAGGTCCAGCGCCTCGGCAACAACCTGTGGACCACTGCGCCAGGCTACAGCGCCGAGCGCCCCACCCTGCTCCTGAACGCCCATATCGATACCGTCCGGCCCGTAAGCGGATGGGAGCGCAGCCCCTTTGAGGCGAAGCGCGAGGGGGGACGCATCTACGGGCTGGGCAGCAACGACGACGGCGCCAGCCTGGTCTCACTGCTGCAGGCTTTCCGCGTACTGAGCAGCCGCAGCCAGGCCTACAACCTCGTCTTCCTGGCCAGTGCCGAGGAGGAGGTGAGCGGACAGGCAGGCATCGCGAGCGTACTGCCCCAGCTGCCGACGCCGGCACTGGCACTGGTGGGAGAGCCCACGGGCATGCAGCCCGCCATCGCCGAGCGCGGACTGATGGTGCTGGACGTGACGGCCCGAGGCCGGGCAGGGCATGCAGCCCGCGAGGAGGGAGATAACGCCATATACCGCGCCATGAAGGACATCGAGTGGTTCCGCACCCATCAGTGGCCCCTCGTCTCCCCCCTGCTCGGGCCGGTGAAGATGACCGTCACCGTCATCCAGGCCGGCACGCAGCACAACGTCGTCCCCGACGAGTGCCGCTTCACCGTCGATGTGCGCACCAACGAGTGCTACCGTAACGAAGCCCTCTACGGCCTCATCTGCCGCGAGGTGAAGAGCGAGGTCCGCGCCCGCAGCTTCCGCCTGAATTCCTCGGGCATCGACCTCGGACATCCCCTGGTGCGCCGCGCCGTGGCGATGGGCGGAAAGCCGTTCGGCTCGCCCACCCTGAGCGACCAGGCTCTTATGCCCTTCCCCAGCATGAAGATGGGACCCGGCCAGAGCAGCCGAAGCCATACGGCCGACGAATTCGTCACCGAGAGCGAGATCAGCGAGGCCATAAGCCACTACATAACCCTGCTCGACGGGCTCGATATCCGGTCCTGAAAACTCCCTCCAGACTCTTCTGTTAAGAAGCGGGTAACCCTCTTATTAAAGGGGGGGTAACCTTTCTATTAATTTTGTTGGGTACCTTTTTGTTAATTCTGTTCAGCCCCCTTATTCATTATTATATATATAGGGTCAGTCAATCAGCAACAATTCCTGCCGCCTGTAGGAGATGAGCAACTTCTGTCTGCCGAGCACCTCGCAGCCGAAGAGGCCGTCGATGCCCTTGCCCTCTTTCAGCCGAGATACATCGGAGAAGGCGGTCCGCTGCTTCTTGAACGTGCGTCCGCCGAGCGTGAGGGTGGTCTTGCCCTTTGTGACGGATGCCCGTCCGTCGCCGTAGCCTATGAGATGGCCTTCCCTGATGCCCTTGACAGAGGAAGGATGCTGCAGGGGCCAGTCGGTGGCAAGGAGATTGGTCTGTGCACCGCTGTCGAAGGCCAGCACGGCGGGTATGCCGCCTACCCGGCAGTCGAAAGCCAGCAGATGACCTTTCCGCGCTCCGCTCACTGTACGGAAGCTGTAGCCCTCGTCCTGCAGCCACTGGCGGGTCGTATCGGGATTCAGCAGCACTATCTCGCCACGCTTGAAGTCGAACAGGACATCGAAATCCTTGTAGAAGCTCTGCCCCAGGATGCCATGCACAGCTATGCCGACGGTTTCAAGGTTGCTCAGGTCGGAAGTCATGATATCCGTCTCGCCGAGCGAAATGCCGCTCATGTCCATCGATGTCACATGATGCAGGCCGCTGACTGAGCCTGTTCCAACAACCCCGTGACCACCGCTTCCCATCACCTGCCCTTCGATGTTGTGGTCGAAATACTTGCTATTGAGAATGACGCCCGGGGCTCCTGTATCGAGGAACATGTTGCAGGGTCGGCCATCGATGGTGACGCCCACGATGGGCAGTCCGCCATAACGGTGCACGGGGATGGGCACCATGCTCACTCCCGGTTGCGCCTTGCCCGTCGGGGTGGCCTTCCTGAGCGATATATCTGCATTCAGCAAATCGGCTTCGAGCAGCAGGTTATCGGCATTGAAGAGGAGCGTCGCCTGCGAGGTGGTGCCGTCGGGCTTTGTCAGGGTGTAACGCAGCGTCAGCCCCGTGCTGTCCTGTCCGGCCTGCGCCAGTTCCCAGCCCGCTATGGCTGGCATCTGGGCGATAATCTGCTTCAGCACCCTGGCAGCTGTCGGCTGTTTGATTTCGGCGAAGCGGAAGCCGGGTGCCAGCAGGCTGTCAATGCCCTCGGGCGTATGACTCTGCGCGGCTGTCAGGATACGCTCGGCTTTCGGTCGGCACGTGTCTAGGTCCTGTGCCTGCGCCGTCACTACGACGAGGGCGAGCAGTGCGGCGATGAAGGTTGGTCTGTTGTCCATCGTCTGCATGGCTTTACTTGGTTGTAATCTGATAGATATCGTTGGTGTTCCCGTCGGGACAGGCCTGTACGGCTGCTGCCGAGCCCCGCTTCAGGACCTTGATCTCCTTGACCTTTTCCGGGACGAGCTTGCTGAAATCGGCTTTGGAGGCCTTCTCTCCGTCGATGAAATAGGTGACGGCCTCGGGCAGCTTCTCGGTGAAGAGCTTGATGACGCCGTTCTTCCCCTTTTCGCCGTATGAGTTAGCCACTTCACTGCCGGGTTGATAGACGTCTATGCTCTTGATGTTATCTGTGCCGATGTCCTTGTAGATGTTGCCTGTGAACTCCTCTCCGTCGACGATAATCAGCGGGTTGCGCATCCAGGCCTTCACTGCGCCCGAGGCAAGGGGGAGTCCCTCGGCCGCGGCCTCTTCGGCAGTCAGGGTACGGACGATGGTGGCGGAACTTGTCCCGGAGATCTTCACCCAGTCGTCGGTGGTGAAGATGTTGTGGATGGTGGCATGCTCCAGGCGTTTGAGCTCGTAGTGCCTGACGGTCTTGCCCTCGAGCTGGGAGCCGTCGAAGTTCTCTATGCGATGGCCGTCGATGAAGTAATGGTTCTCTTGGGCTGATGCGGTGAGGCAGAGCAGCATTGCACTGAGTGCAAGGAAGATGATTCGTTTCATGTGCCTATTGTGTTTATTGATATTGTTACATTCCGGTATTGATGGGGACTACGTGGAATCCCTTGTCGTCGTCCGACAGGCAGACGATGCATGAGGAGGAGGTGCCATCGGCCAGTGTCTTGGTGACGATGGTGGCATCGCCTACGGGCCGTAGCCGGTATGACTCCACCTGTTCGTTGGCGTAGTTGGCCGCAGACATGATGCGGCTTATTTGCTGCTCCGTGACGGCATCGCTTCGGCTCGCCTGCTCCACCCTCTGCCCGGTCTCGGAGGCATCGCCCGCTTGTTTATACGTCAGCAGGAATACGGCTGCGACGACTGCTGCGGCTGCAGAGGCTATCCAATAGGGGACGTTCCGCCAGGCCGGCCTCCTTGCCATCAGGCGGTCGAACTCATCAGCCTTTTCCTCGGACAGCTCAAACTGGCCTGCAAGGCTTGCCGAGGACAGTATCAGCTGTCGCACGTTACTCTCTTCGGGGCTCAGCACGTCGTCTGTCTGGGCGTAGTACTGCCGAAGCAGCCGCTCTTCCTCCAGCGTCGTCTCGGCATTCAGATACCTGTCGAGCAGCTGCATCCTGGTGTTCGTATCGTTCAGATTCTTCATTTCTTGTTCCTCCTTATCTTTAAGAGTTCCATCATTGTCTTCCTAGCCGCGCATATCATCGTCTTCGTGCTGGCTGTTGTGGCATTGCAGGCAGAGGCGATTTCGGCTATCCTCATGCCCTCGCTACGCATCAGCAACATTCTTCGCTGAGTGGCAGGCAACCGGCCGAGAGCCCTGGCCAGACGCTTTCTTGCCTCTTGCTCGATTAGCGTTCGGTCTGCATGCTCGTCGGCTTCCACATACAGGCTTTCATCTAATGTGTCATGCCAGGTCCCGCCCCGCTTCAGGATGTCAATGCAGACGTTCTTGGCTATCAGAATCGCCAGGGCCTCAGGCTTCTGTCGTCCATCCGCCCTCCCAAGATGCTGCCACAGTCGCAGGAGGGTTTCCTGCACGGCATCCTCAGCTTCGTATGCCAGT
Organism: Bacteroidaceae bacterium; assembly: GCA_024693505.1. GTDB lineage: Bacteria > Bacteroidota > Bacteroidia > Bacteroidales > Bacteroidaceae > Physcousia. The sequence continues at coordinate 17,213 of JAILKU010000043.1, forward strand.
TCCTGTCTGTCGAAGAACTGGGCACACAACTTCAGGAGGCGTGGCCGGAGTGATGTGGCGATATATTGAAAGTCCTGCTGTTCCATTTACCGATATGTTCTACTATAATAACGATTGAAACTGCAAAAGGTAAACTGAAAAGAAAAGGTCGCTTGATGTGACCCCAAACGACCAGTATATGAATAAGCCTAATCAAGCAGAAGCTGAGTTAAGGAACCACCATAAATAAGAAGCGCCCGCCAGACGAATGACGAGCGCTTCTGCTATCAGATTCCCCCTAAAGGGGGCTAGGGGGTCTTTCCCATAAGGAGCAAGGGGGGTTACTTCACATACGTCTTCTTGCCGTTGATGATGTAAATACCCTTCTGAGCCTTCTGAACGCGAACACCGGTAAGGGTGTAGATGTCACCGCTGAGCGTGGGAGCGGATATGCTGCCGATGCCTGTGGTGAAGGCCTTCAAAACGGGATAGCTGCCCTCGGCCATGTCGCACGACCATACGGCGGGATCCCATGCCACCACCTGACCCTGCAGGGCGGCGAAGTTCGTGCCGTCGTAGTAGAGGATTCCACTGAGGGTCTCGCTCTCGCGTGCGGGACCGAAGCTCTGCTGCGTATTGTTCCATACGGCCACGTTCGTGTAGGTCCCGGCCGGCGTGGCATCCTGCTGTCCGCCGCCAATGATACCGCCACCGCGGTTGGTGGTGCCGGCTGCATAGACATTCTTCATGTCCACAAGGGCGCGTACACGGCCGATGATGCCGCCAGTGAGGTCGCTTTCGCCCGTCACTTCCACGTTGGCATAGCTGTTGGTGATGTGGCTCTCGCCACCGATGTTGCCGAACATACCGCCGCAATAGCCAGCAGCGGAGACCTTACCGGTCACCCAGACGTTCTCCACATAGCAAGGCTTGCCATACTTGGAGTGACCCAGATATCCAGCCAGGATGCCCGTGCCGCCAGCGCTGGCGATATCGGCATTCTCGACACCGAGATTGCGCACATTGCCACAGAGCACGCCGAAGAGACCGGGATAGTCATAGGACCCTTCGGTCTTGCATGTCAAGTTGCGGATAACGTGGTTCTGTCCGTCGAAGTCGATGAAGGGATAGGGTTGCTCATCGGTAGGCGCAGAATAGTTGAAGAGGGGAATCCACTCGTTCACAGCGTCCATGTCGAGGTCGTTCTCCAGCACGACGTAGTTCATCTGGCTGGGCTTCAAGTAGTCAATCAGCTGGCAGAACTGCTCTACGCTCTCAATGCGGAAGGGGTTCTCCTCCGTACCGTCGTACATAGCCAGTCCGCTGGGAGCGTTGGTGTACGTGCCGTCCTCTCTCATATATACAATACCGTGCGTGCTGTCGAATACAGGCAGCGGATCCTCGCCCAGCGTCTGGTACCATGCGGGATTCTCAGTCTCGCCCTGGTTCAGCTGGAAGGTCATCTTACCGCTCTTGGCATCAGCCTCGCGATAGGTATCAACCGTATTGTTCCTTGCAGAAGCATTGGAGAAGCAGTTGGCAGCTGTTCCGGCAGTACCGCGATAGAAGGCATCGCCGGCACCGGCAGCGGTGTTATATACGCCGTCAATCTCGCCGATGGCCCAGCAGCCGATGATCTCACTGCCGTTGGCACCCATCCAGCCGCATACCTGAGCACTCTCTCGTGCGCCGGTCACATGGCCCGTCACGTAGCAGTTCAGGATGTGAGGCGTACCGGCATTACCGTTGTTACATCCATAGATACCGGCTGCGTTTTGGGCAGAGGATACTACGCGACCCTCCATACCGATCTTCTCTACATAGATGTTACCGGCCGTATTGTTACCGCCGACCACAGCCGTGAAGGCTGCACCGCCGATATAGGAGTTCTTGTCGATGATGAAGTCCTTGATGACAGCACCGCCCGTTACACCGCCAAAGAGACCGGTGTACTCAGCGCCTGTGTCGATAACAAGGTTCTTGATGGTATGACCCTGACCGTCGAACGTACCGGCGTAAGGCTTGTTGTTGATGGTACCGATAGGCGTGAAGAAGTAGCCCTCGGGATCGGGTGTGCCGTCCTCCAGGAGCTTACCGCCCATGTCGATATCGTTCATCAGCATGGCACTGGCATCGGTCTCGCCGGCATTCACGTTGGCAGCGAAGAGTGCCATGTGAACGGCAGTCTTAATCTGATATACGCCGTCAACCTTCTGAGGCAGCAGGTCGATATCGGTGAGAGCAGCCTGAGCCTCCTCGGTGGTCAGCAGGCCGGCAGAGTAGTCAGCCAGTGCCTTCTGAGCTGCGTCGGAGAGGGCATTTGCCTGCTCCTCGCCCAGCAAGTCTCTCATCTCATCAGCTGCAACAGACAGGCCCTCGGCCCTGCCGAACATGCCGGCATAAGCCATACGGCTCTCGTAGATGCGTCCGAAGAGGTCGGAGAACTTCTTGATCACCTCATACTTTGCAGCGGGTTCGCTGGCGCTACCAGCCTCGTTCACCAGAGCCTGCAGTTCGTCCTTCAGGGCAAGGGTGTAGTTGGGAGCCGAAGCGTAGTCTGTATCATCGCTGAAGTTATAGAGCGTCAAGATGGTGTTGGCACGTGCCAGGTCACCCTCCAGTGTCTGAGTCAGTGCAGTGGCTGCAGCCTCGCTGTCCAGTGTCTCGCCCAGGAAGATCAGCTTGGCATTACCGAAGCCGACCCATTCGTTGGTGGAGGCATAGCCGTGAGGATTGTTCACACCAACGGTGAGCATGCAGTCTTCGCCTACCTCGCCAATGATATAGTTCGGCATGCGTCCGGCCATGATGGCAATAGCCACACTGAGTCGGCCGTGCAGGCCATAACCCTCAATCTCCTCCTCTACGGGATCGGCAGGATTCAGGTAGATGGGCTGGTCGTTCGTACCGCCGGTAAGGTTACAGTTCACACCGTCGACAGCCTCATCGATTGGCATCATTACCTCGTGGACAGTGGGGATAAACACCTTCACGCCGTTCGCATAGATATTTGCGCCGTGGCTGTAGCTGTAGAAGCTGTTGGCAGGACGATAGGCGGCATCGAGAGAGAAGAGGTAGTAACCCTTCTTCGGCATCTGAATGGTCTGGTACATATCCAGGGTCGTCCTGGCAATGTGCTCGGCACCATAATACGTCTTGGTGCTGCCTTCCTCACCCAGCTCGAAGCCGTCCACACCGGTACCCTTCTGACCTTCCCAGCCGTTGAAGCCGTCATGGAAGTCGGGGTTCGTCATGAACTGAGTCACCTCGGTTCCGGCTACGAAGCCGTTCTGGATAGCGGTGGTCAGGAGTGCGTCGATGCGCTTCGTCTCGGCCTCTATCTCTTCCTTGGTGAGCAGCTGAGTATCCAGGATATACAGGGCACCGCCGTTGGGATTCTCCTCGCTGGGCTCGGCATCGCTCTGCAGGTAGTCCTCCAGGAAGTCGCGGTCGCCGCCCTCGAAGTCGTGGTGACCAGCCAGGTAGTCGATGGTCTCGTTGACCTTCTTGATGTAAGCCTGGTAGGAGGCGGCGCACTCATTGATGACGGCCTTGTCTGCCTTCAGCTCGTTGTAAACTGCAACCAGGTCTTCCATCGTGCTAACGCTTTCCAGACCGTTAACCTTGGCCTCGTAGGCTGTCTTCAGGCCCACCTCGGCATACAGCTCTTCACTCTGGATGTAGCTGAGCTCGCCGGCAATGAGGGCGTCGCGGATGCCGTCGATGTCATCACCCAGCACATAGCCCAGTTCGTCACCGAACTTATATACCACGCCGTGGTCGGCATCGAATACGGGATGATTGTCCTCGCCAAGCGTCTGGCGGAAGGTCACCTCGTCGAATCGCTCGCCGTTCAGCAACCATGCCAGGGTACCGTTCTCTACGTCCTCCTGACTGATGAGGTCTGCCTTGTTGTCCTTACCTGCCGTCGAGTAACAGTTCTGCGAAGCTGGACCGCCGCGCAGCATACAGTCGGCCATATTCGTGTAATAGACACCTTCGATCGTACCGGAGGCGTAGCAGTTGTAAGCTTGTCCGTTGCCGGCATAACCCGTGATCTGGCCGCTCTCCTTGGCGCCCTTCACAGGTCCGGTCACGTAGCAGTTGCGGAAGATAGGCGTGGCAGCAGCACCCATGTTACAGCCGTAGATACCGCCTGCGTTCTGTGCAGCGCTGATTACCTCGCCCTCGTTGCCCAGGCATTCCATCAGCACCTGACCGCTGCCGTTCGAGCCGCCGATAAGGCCAGTGAAGGCACCGCCGCTGATCAGGCAGTCCTCAGCCAGCACCAGGTTCTTGATCACCACGCCGCCGGTTACCATACCGAACATGCCGGTGTAGTCATCCGGGCGCTCTATCTTCAGGTTGTGGATCCTATGGAACTGACCGTCGAAGGTACCGATGTACTTCACGCTGACGTTGCCGATGGGCTGGAACTGAGCGTTGTCCTCGTCCTCCATCGTGATATCGTCTGTCAGCAGGGCCTTGGCGTCGGCATTGCCCTCCTTGTTCACCTTATAGGAGAACCATACCAGGTCCTTAGCCGTAGCCAGCTCGTAGAAGCCGTCTGCATTGGGCTGCTTGAAGTCGGAGTTGAACACGCCGCACACCGAGCAGAAAGTGCCGTCCCAAGTATGGTCGGGGATGACGCGCTCGCTGAACGTGTTCGAGTAGGTCACACTGCCCAGGGGCTTGCCGTCGCAGCGGTATCCGCCGCTGGGACTGGCATACACCTGCTGACTCTGGCCCTTGATGGGCGTGGGATAGGGATCCGTGCCGATGGTCTGCCAGATGCCAATCTCCTCCTGGTCGCCGTTCAGCTGATAGGCCAGGATACCGTTCTTCACGTTGTCCTGGGTGGTCTGGGTCACGGCCTTCGGAGCGCTTACGCCGGGCATCAGGTCCTGCAGGTAATACACATTCTCGAACGTACAGTTGCCGCTGTTACGCGAGATGATATCGGAGTCGTATGTGATGTTGAACGCCACGTCCAGGTTACCCAGGAAGGCGCAGTTGCGCAGATGGGTTGCCGCACCCGCATAGCCGACCAGGCCGCCGCACATGTCGGTAAGCCCGTTGGGCGTGGTGATGCTGCCCACCGAGATACAGTTGGTCATGTAGGTCTCCGCATTGGGCAC
>JAILKU010000048.1 GCA_024693505.1 Bacteroidaceae bacterium
AACGATTGTATGCCTAAAGGCGCTGTCCTTATGAGCTCGACAAAATGCCCCGATTGACTTATGTGAATCTTCCGATTCACTCGGCTGGTTGCTCCTCTCATCTACTTGAACCCGAATCGGTCATCATAACTCTAATGACCGGTTTGGGTTTATTTACGAGCGTAGAATGTTTCGTTTACGCGCGTAGATTGTTTCTTCCCGGCCCTGCGCTCTGCAGGAGCCCGAAAACGGGTCATGCGCATGGCTGAAACGGATGATGCGCATCATCGGAGCAAATGATGCGCATCATTTTAACGGGTCATGCGGATGGCTGAAACGGGTCATGTGGATGGCTGAAAATAATAATGCGCATTAACGTGGATGATAATGCGCATTATTTTAAAAGGGCATGCGGAGAATCAGTAGAGGATCTTCCGGCCGTTGCGGATGTAGATGCCGTTCTTGCGCGGCGACGATACGGGCCGTCCGAGCAGGTCGCACCAGACGTCCGGGGCAGCTTTCCCTGCCAGGGCGGGGGCAGCGATGCCGGCCGGGGCCTGGAAGACGAGCGGTTCGCTCCACTTCGAAGCGCGTTCATCGTCCTTCGCCCTCACGAGCAACGTGTATGAGCTTCCGGGCGTCAGCTCGCTGAAGGTAAAGCTCGTCTCGGTTGTCCCCAGCATCATCGTGTTGACGCGGCGCGCCTTCACCTGGGCGTCGAGCCCGAGCTCCTCGTTGCTGAAAACGCCGTCGTAGAAGGCCAGATACTGGATGTACATGCGCCCGCTGGCCATGATGTCAACGCGGAAGATGTCGTCCAGGAACGTAGCGGGATGCAGCACGATGTATTGCTCCGTATCGAATTTGATGGGCAGCGTCTCGGTCGGCCTGGTGTTCATGCGTATGCTGACGGTGGCAGCCACCTCGGTGCCTTCGGCAAACGGCTTCACTTTCATGACGATGGTAAGCGAGCCGGTGCTGAGCGCCTGCTGCGTGGGCGACCTCAGCTCTCCGTTCGTCGTGCCGGTGCCCAGGCGGAGCAGGTCGGGCGTCGAATAAAGCTGCGAGCCCGAGAAGCCTTTCGTCTCGAGGAGGGTGTTGAGCTTGGAACTGATGTCGGAGAACCCGGCCGACTTGCTGTAGGCGCCCTGGAAGTTCTCCTCCATGATGAGGGATTCCAAGACTGACTGACGGGCAGGCGTCTCGGTCAGTTCCATCTCGTATTCAGTTGCCTTATCAACGGCATCCCATGTGGCTGTGAAGGATGTTTCGGTCGGATCGACCATTTTTACCTGTGGGATGCCCAGGGGTGGACGGACGGCCAGGAAGGAGATGAGCCCGTCCTCCGACTCCGTGATGCGCTCGATGGCCTTGCCCATCAGCTTCTCCCCGCTTACGTTCTTGTTATAGAGCGTGGCGGCGGGAGTGGTGTCGTCGGTCAGCGCGGTCTTGCGCTTCGCCCCGGGGAAGGGGTCTCCGGCCAGCTCAGACACTGAGTTTGCGGTATATTTATTGTCGGCCGCAATGATGGTCATGCACTGGTGGCTGGCATCGGTATTGACGTTGTTGGAGGCCCACATGTTCTTCTCGTAATCCACGTGCACCACCAGCATGCCGTGCCCGTACAGCCCTGCGTCGAAGCCGACCTTCTGGCGGTTCTCGAGCAGGTAGTACTCGTCGCGGTTTGCCTCATTATATAATATATAGGCCTCGGGCGCCTCGGCCAGGGGCTTCATGCCCGTCACCTGCGTTTCCTCGGTCAGCTCGACGGGTTCAAGCCATCCGGCCATCCACTTCTCGTAGGCTGTATATCCGGCAGGCGTGCGGCTGTCGTTGTTGTAGCTTCCGGCGTCCATCAGGTCCCAATAGCTCATGCCGAATCCGCCGTTATAGCTCACGTCGTAGAAGTCGGGAAAGCCCAGACAGTGGCTGAACTCGTGGCAGGCAGTACCGATGCCGTCCAGGTTCGTGCCTTCCTTACCGCTCAGCTCGCAGCTGCAGGCATAGGTGTGGACATTTACATAATCAAGCTTGAGCTCATCGCCTATGACAGACTCGTGGGGCCAGATGGTATTGGCCGGCCCACCTTGGCTCTCACCATAGCCGGCATAGATGACGAAGACCTGATCGACCACGCCGTCGCCGTCCCAGTCGTAGTTGGCAAAGTTCACTTCTTCATCGGCCATCTTGCAGGCCTCCTCTACCATTGCGGCGGGGTTTGAATCCTTGCTGTTGCCAGATGGAGCACCGTAAGCGCCCATTGCCTTTGCCAGGGTGTAGGGTCCCACGACGTCGAAGTCCAGCTCGAACTTGCCGTAGCTCTGTGCTATGAAGTAGTCGCTCACCGAGCCGGTCATGCCATAGTCGGTATATCCGCGCTTGTTGAAGAAGTCCTGATAGACCGTCTGCGGGTTTTCCGTGACAAACTTGACATCCCTGAAGTTCACCAGGATAACCAGTCCGCGCTTCTTGCCCAGGATAGGCTGGAAGTTGCCGATGGCCTTGCGGCGGGCCCTGCGGGCATTGCTGCCGGAGCGCGCCTCGCTGCCTGCAGCCTTGATATTCTCCAGCTCGAAGTAGCTCAACAGACGGAACGTGCCGTCAGCCTGCAGAACCATACTTTTACCGTCTTCCGTAAGCCAGTAATGACAGAACTCGTCGCCCGTCAGGGTCAGGACTTGCTCTGTCCCGTCAGCCATCTTCACGATTCGCTTGGCGGGATAAGCCGGTACTGCCTTCAGCGAAGCAGGCAGAAAGAGAACAGCGGTGAGGAGCAAAAGCAGTTTGTTTCTCTTATTCATTCCAAATTTACGATTAATCTCTTTACCTAAAAACAGAGCGCCCAACACTTCCCTGCATTGAGCGCTCTGCATTCTTTATTTATTCCTTGGGCTCCATAGCCCGTTCGATTACTTCACGATGGCCTCGTTGCTCTTGAACAAGAACAAGGGGCGCAAGTTGGCTTTCTTAGCCTTCAGCGTCTTAGCATTGTGGCGGGTGATAGTTGACTTAGCCTTGGCCAGGTTGCGAGCGTATGCAGAAGCACCGGGCAGCACAATCTCCATCTTCTCGTTAAGACCTGCAAGGTAACCGCTGCTACCCATATAGACAACTCCCTGGAACTTGGTAACGCCGTCCTCGTCTTCCTGCTCGAAGGTCGGGAAGGTGATAACGCCTGAGGCTACGGTACCCAGATAACCGGCTTCCTTCACCTTGTCGAAGTCGCTACCTGCTGCAAGGTACTGCGCACCTCTTGTCGTAATGCCGAACTCGCCATGGCCCCAGTCGAAGCCCAGAGACTGCTTGGGAATATACACGCCCTCGGGATCTGTTGCGATAACATCCAGGAAGTAGCCTTCCTCGGCGCAGTCGTTGTCAGCTAAGGGATATACGCTGTTGCTGTAGGGATTCATGATGCGGTAAACACCCTCGTCGGTATTGTACATAATCTCAACCTCGTAGGTAGCAGGATCCTCGCCAAAGAGAGGAGCTACGGCATCGTCGGTGTAGTAACCGGTGCCCAGGCTCTCCCAAGGATTGGCGTTGCCGCCACCGTAGTACTCGAAGTTAGAGGTAGCTACGTTCTTGGCCTCGCCGTCGGCAATCACCACTACGATAACCTGGAACTTCGCACCGCCCAGCTCTTCAGCATCGAAGGGCACCTGGATGCGGCCGGCCTGAACGTCGGTAGCTTCCAGTTCGCCGGAAGCGATAGCATCAGCCACGGCAGCTGCATCGGCATCCTGAGGCATTACGACTGCCTTCACGTCCTTAGCATCGGCACCAAGCTCCACATCAGCTACGGCATAGATATTCTCCTCCTTGTCGGTGAAGATACCGGCATAGGAAACTGCAGCGCTGTAGTCAGCCTTCACGTAGCCGGGCAGCAGAACGCTGAACAGACCACTTTCATTGGCTGCATACAGACCAGCGTCATTATAGTCGGCCATGCTAACGAGGATACCACCAGCGGGGAAGGTAATCTCGCCGTTCTTCAGCGTACCATACCAGGGAGCATCGTCTCTACCTGTATTTCTGGCCCAGTCAGCACGGCTCCAGGCGTTCCACATGCCATAGCCATAGTCGTTACCCAGTGCCTGACGCTCGAACCAAACCTTGTCGGGATCCTCAGCGTGGATATAGAGATAGTAGGTCTGGTTGTGATCATACTGATCATCTCCGTTATATGGATAACAGGTTGTGTAGGGGTTTACCAGACGGTAGTAGCCGGGAGCCAAATCGTTCTCCTGAATCTCCACCTTGAACGATACGTTGTCCACCCCAAAGAAGCAAGTAATGAGGTCATCGGTGACGGTAGCCTGTCCCAGAGAAGTCCAGGGCGAAGGAATAATCACGTTAACCTTGTATGAGGTGATGCCATAGGGCGTGCCCTGGTTGGCATCCTTCAGTGCGATGGTAAGATCCTGAGGATTGTCATAACCCAGGGTAGCCAGGTCATAACCCACAGTCAGCTTAGCCTCTTCCTGTCCGTCAGCGAAGGAAACACTGCCGGGTACACTCAGCAGAGAGTCGCCCTCGGCGTCGAGTGCCACAGAGAGGGCGCCCTTCGTGTTGGCACGCTTCACAGTCACATCAAATGATTTCTCAGAACCGCTCAGACGGAGCTCCTGAGGATTTGTATTGGGGAAATAGACCTGCTCGTTGGTTGGCACGGGAGCCTCTTCGTAGTCGGGAGAGTCGCTGCAAGATGCAACCGACACAACTGCCATCGATCCCAGCAATACGTAGAATATATTCTTTAATGCTTTCATAATAGTATTGTCTCTATTGAATTTTGGTTTTCGTTAACAATTATTCCGCATACTCTCCTTCGGGAGACGGACCAACCACGGTGCCAGAGGGATCGGGGTTGTTCTGTTCGCCCAGGCTGGGGTTAGAGTCAATCTCATACTGCGGGATCATGAAGTTCCAGTTGGGCTTGATACCCTCGCAGTTGATCTTGAAGTTGTCAGCAGGAGCATTGGTGCCTGCATAGTTCTGCATCACACCGACCTTCAGGCGCTTGGCACCGGCAAAGCCGATACCCTCGCCCCAGAACTCGATACGCATCTGAGTATTCACCTCCTTCTGGAAGTTCTCCAGCGAACCGCTCTGACTCAGGTACTGGTAGTCGGGCTGACGATAGGTCTGCATGAAGTTGTTCAGCAGGGTGATACCTTCAGCAACGCTCTTGCTGGCGGCAACGGCCTCAGCCTCGATGAAGTAGAACTCCTCAACGCGCATGACAGGAACGTCAACCAGACCGCCGATGGTGTAGGTCTCGAAGTCGCCGCCCTTGCAGCGGAACTTCAGGGCCAGGTAGTCGGGCATATCGTCGAGCCATTCCTTTCCGCGGGGCGACTGATAGTTGTAAACGCTACGGTCGGGATCCAGGAAGGTGTACTTACGGAAGTCGCTGTAGGAAATCTTGTCGTAGAGCGAGCGGTCGATGGCCGGGCAGGTCAGAGAGGAATAGCCCCAGTCGGCCTCGGCAGACATCCAGCCGGTCCAGTTACACAGGTTGGCCATGTTCTCGGCGCTATAGGTAGCCTTCCACATCCAAGCCTGGTTCTCGGTGTTGAAACCGTTGTTCACGTCGAGCCACTGAGCCTCAGTAACGGGAGTACCCTTGTGAGTATCGATGGCAAGGCGGGCATACTTGGCAGCATTGGCATAGTCCTTGTCCCACATATAGACACGGGCCTTCATGCCATATACGCAAGCCAGAGAGGGCAGAGCCTTAGACTTAGGCTCGTTCACCATCATCTGTTCAGCCTTGTCCAGGTCGCTGATGATGAACTTCACCATATCCTCGTGAGTGGCACGGGGATTGTTCTTGGAGTCGTCGCCGGTGGTCTTCTCGGTTACGATGGGCACGGTCAGGCCCAGTACCTGCGAGCAGTCGGTGTACTTGTTCTCAACGGGCTCCCAGTGTACCATCAGCTGATAGTAGTACAGGGCACGGCAGGTCAGAGCCTCACCCAGGTAAGTGCGCAGGGCGTCGCCCTCGGGATCCTCGCCTGCAGCGGCAATCACGTCGTTGGCAGCCTTGATGAGCTTGTAGAGCGAGAACCAGGACAGATAGGCAGGATAGGAGCTCACACCGAAACCGGTGCAGATGTTATAGCTGCGATACCAGTCGTAGCCGCTATTGCTGCCCTCGGGATACATATCGCCCAGCAGTTCGGTGTCGGCAATGGGGAACATCAGGTAGGCCATATCGGTCTCGTGCACCTGCTCTCCATACACATAATACCATTGAGACATCTGGGTGGGGATACCATTCAGGGCAGCCTCAAGAGCCGATGCTGAACCACCCACCTGGTCGGCGGTGGCAGTACCGCCCTCGGGGAATGTCTCTTCGATGCAACTTGTGACGAGCAGCGCAGCAGCTGCCATCACAAAGATACGCTTAAATATTTTCTTATTCATATCTGTATATTCTTTATTAACGTTATGTTTCACTTACGATGCATCTCTACATTAGAAGGTCAGGTTGATACCGGCAGAAATGGAGCGCATGGGAGAGTAGGTGGTAGCATTCATCAAATCCGTGTCATGATAGGTATGACGGGGATCGAAGCCACGACGCTTGGACCAGTAGAACACGTTCTCGGCAGCGGCATAGATGCGCAGGCCCTGGATGCGGAGCTTAGCAAGCACGCTGGCGGGCAGGGTGTAGCCGAAGTTGATGTTCTCGATGTTCAGGTAGGTAGCCTTGGTCAGGAAACGATCTGAAGCAGATGCGCTATAGAGATCCTGGAACTGGAGGCGAGGAATGTCGCTGCCCTGGTTCGTGGAAGACCATGACTTCAGGATGTCGGCATGGTAGTGCGTACCGGTGCTGTTCGACGTGGGAGAAGCCATGAACGTCTGGTAGGTGCCATCGTAGCCGTAACCGCCAATCTGATAGGAGAAGTTGGCGCTCAGGTCGAAGCCGTAGAAGCGCAGGGTTGTGCCGAAGCCGCCGTAGATGGGAGGAATGGTGGACTTCTTGGTCATATAGAAGTCACCCTTGTTCCAGTCGGTGGAGGCGAGAGTCGTCGTCACATCCTCAACCGTGGGGTTGCCGGCCTCATCCAATACGGGGTTGCCGCTTGCATCCACAACCGGCTTGGTCTCGGTGTTGCGGTAGTAGTACATAGCCTTACCGGCCTCGGTGGGATCGTACTGTACATTCGGATCCGTGCTGGTCATCTTATAGGTATTCTCGTTGTAGATACCGGCAAACATCTTGCGGCGCCAGGTGTACATAGAGGCATCCTCGCAGATGAAGAAGCCGCCGCTGACGTAACCCTTGTACTCCTTGCCGTCCATGTCGTAGATGGTGCTCACCTTCTTTTCGGGATCGAGCATGGTAATCTTGTTCTTCAGGTAAGCCATGTTCAGGTTGAAGTCCCACTGGAAGTTCTTCTTCTGGATGAGGTTGGCGCTCAAGTCGAGTTCCACGCCGCGGTTCCAGAGGTCACCCACATTGTCCATGTAGCTGCTGTAACCCAGAGAGGGAGCTACTGAGAAGCTGAAGAGCATGTCGGTGGTCTTGCGGTGGAAGAACTCGATGCCACCGGTCAGGCGACGCTTGAAGAGCTCGAACTCAAGACCTACGTTGATGTTGGTGTTGGTCTCCCAGGTGATATCGTGTGTACCCTTTCTGTCAAAGGCCGTACCGATATTGCCGGCAGAAGGTGTGATGGTGTACAGGTCAACATAGCGGTAGGAACCGATGTCGTCGTTACCCTGAGAACCTACGGAAGCCTTCAGCTTCAGCTCGTCGATCCAGGATACGTTGAACCACTTCTCCTTGCTCAGGCGCCACGCACCGCCCAGCGACCAGAAGGTACCCCAGCGATGGTCGGGATGGAAGCGGCTGCTGGCATCGCGACGGATAGAACCGGAGGCGAAGTAGCGCTCATCCCAGTCGTACATGCCGCGGAAGAAGTAACCCTCGTTGTTGTACTCCGTCTTGTAGGAGGATGAACCCTGGCCGTCCACAACGGCACCATCCAGTTCCTTGTTGTCCTGGCTGAACATCTTGCTCTTCGAAGCACCCAGATAGTAGTAGCGGTCGTTGGTGTACTCATGACCGAGCAACAGGTTCAGGTTGTTGTGTGTGCGGAAGCTGGTGCTGTAGTTCAGCAGCTGCTGCAGGTTGTAGCTGAACAGGCGGGAGTGAGACTTCTCGACGGTACCGCCTGTGGTGTCGAACTGGCCGTAGTAGGGGTTGTACACGTAGGTGGTACGGGTCTCGTCCAAGTTGTATGTACCGTTGACCGTCAGGGTCAGGCCGTCATACAGATAGAAGTCGGCAAAGCCGTGACCTGTGTGAGCATTACCCTCGTTGCCGTGAGTGTTCAGCGTCTGGTCCATCCAGGGGTGAGCATCGCTTACGAAGGGACGTCCGTAACCGGCGTTGGTGCCGTTACCGTAGTCGGCCATTCTGATGCCGTTATCGTCAATCTTAATTCTGCCCTGACCGTCGCGAATCCAGAAGGGATAGATGGAGGGCACCTGCATAGCCGTTGCCCATACGTTACCGCTGTTGGTCTCGCTACCGTTGTTGCCGAGGCTGTTGTGCTCGAAGCGTGCGTAAGACATGTTCATGCCCACCTTTGCCCACTTCTTGACGCGATAGTCAGCCTTCAAGCGGCCGCTGAAACGCTTCAGGTTGCTGTTCGCGGTGATACCCTCATCGCTCAGGTAGCCTATGCCAGCGTAGAAGTTAGAGCGCTCGCCTGCTGCGGTAGCCGTCACGTTGTACTCCTGACGGAAACCGTTCTGGGTGGAGAGGTCCAGCCAGTCGTCGCCGACGAGCATGTAGTCCTCGCCCTTATAGGTCACCGGACGGCCCATTGTGGCATTGGGGTTCAGCTTGCCGTTCTGGCCAATCAGATACTGGCCCTCGGGCACGTTGTAGACATTGTAGCCCAGACCGCCGTTACCCTGGTCGCCGGCAATATTCTGGTTGGCACGGATCCAAGCGTCGTTGGCCGACATGCCTGTGTTCTGGTAGTAGTTGTTCAGGGCGGCGTAGTGCGTCTCGTAGTACTGGGCGGGATCGGTGATCACGTTGTACTGACGAACGGCGCGGCTGTTGCTACCCCACTTGGCGTCCACGTTGATGGTGGCCTCGCCCTGCTTTGCCTTCTTGGTGGTAATCATGATGACACCATTGGCACCGCGGGCACCATACAGAGAGTTGGAGGCAGCGTCCTTCAGGACGGTCACGCTCTCTACATCGTTGGGGTTCAGGTTGGTGATGTCCCAGTCGGCGCTCATAGGAGAACCGTCGATGACGTACAACGGACCCTTGCCGACGTTGTTGGAGATGGAGCTGAAACCACGCACACGCACCGTGGGCGAGCTGCCGGGAGCACCGTTGGCGCTGGTCAGCTGCATGCCTGGAACGGCACCTGCCAGGGCGTTGATGACGTTGCTCACCTGCGCTTTCTGCAGTTCCTCAGAGCCCACAACCTTGGCAGAACCGGTGTAGGCGCTCTTCTTGGCTGTACCGAATGCAACGACCATCACCTCGTCCATAGCCTTGGTGTCGGGCACCAGGATGACGTTCATCGTACCACGGATGGGCACCTCGGCCGTCTTCATACCAGCGCAACTAACCACGACGGTCTTGCTCGACGTGGGAACATTACTGATAGTGAACTTACCGTCAACATTAGTCAGCGTACCCATAGTGGTACCCTGCACCTTGACAGTAGCTCCTGGGATAGGCTCACCCGTCTCGCTATCGACAACCGTACCGGTTATCTGACGCTGGGCGAATGCCACGCTTGCTGTCATGAACAAGCAAGCAAACAAAAATAAGATTTTTTTACCCATGTTGAATTTGTTAATTGTTTGTAATTAAATTATTTGTTTTATGTTTCCTTTTTCTCTTTTCTTCTCTTTTCTTCTATCTTGTTCCTCTTTTCTCTCTTGCCTTGCGGACTTTACATTTTATTCTTACGAACTATACATTATTATATTATATGCACCCGGATACGCTTGTATATATACACAATGCCACCCCCGAAGGGGCGGTTTTACGGGTTTGAATCGCATATTTTAAACATATTTTAGACAATTCGGGCGCAAAGTTAACCATATTTAATTAAATACGCAACATTTCTCAAAAAAAATGTTTCAATTTGCTTAAAAAAACAAATAAATACTTTCAATCCGACGCAAAACGTGCAAAAAATGCGGCTACGGGGTCCCCTACCCTGCCCCGAGGTCTGCGGCCGAAGATTCTGCCCGATCCCGATCCTTTTTTCCCTGCCCGAAGAGGAAAATTTCCGCCTACGTTCAGGATTTTCCGTTCCAGGCCCTTGAACGTATGTTTCAGCCCCTCGAACGTATGTTTCTGCCCCTTGAACGGAAAATAGTTCAGGGTCCGGAGAAAATTTAGACCCGGGTCTAGTAAAAAAAAGACCCGGGTTTAGTAAAAAAAAGACCCGGGTTTAGCAAATTACGGTAAGCAGCACCGCAAGCCCCTCAGCCAGGATGCTCAGGAAGACAGCCCGAGAGCCCCGTAAACCATCCATTCTCAACTATAAACGTTTTTTTTCGCCACAATCGGCCAGAAGCTCGGGATATTTATGTATCTTTGCTGCGCCGAAAGATGTTTTAGCACACAACCGAACGATATGATGCACAATGAAATACTGATGCTGGGCACGGGAAACGCCCTGGTGACCCGCTGCTACAATACCTGCTTCCTGCTGCGCTCGCGCAGCGGCGCACAGCTTATGGTAGATGCTGGCGGCGGCAACGGAATACTGGCCCAGCTGGAACACTCGGGCACCGACCGGACGAAAATAAGCCACCTGTTCGTCACCCATGCCCATACAGACCATATTCTGGGCGTGGTATGGATGATGCGCATGGCCCTGCAACACCAGGTGCCCTGCCCGCTGCATCTATACAGCCACCGCAAGGTGCTTGACACCCTGCAGGCCATCTGCCAGCTCATCCTGCCCGCAAAGCAGACCGCGCGCATAGGCAGTGTGGTGCTGTTCCACGAGCTGAGGGACGGCGAGGCCTTCCAGGTGGACGACATCGGGCTGCAGTGCTTCGACATACACTCCACGAAGGAGCCGCAGTTCGGCTTCGAGGCCAAGCTGCCCGGTGGGGTTAGGCTGACGTGCCTGGGAGACGAACCATACTGCGAAGAGAACGAGAAGTATGCCGCCGATACAGACTGGCTCATGAGCGAAGCCTTCTGCCTCTACGCCGACCGCGAACGCTTCCGCCCCTACGAGAAGCACCATAGTACGGCGCTCGATGCGGCACGTCTGGCCGACCGGCTGGGAGCCAAGGGTCTCATCCTGTACCATACCGAGGACAAGACGCTCGCTACGCGCCGAGAGGCCTATACCGCCGAGGCACGAACGGTCTTCCACGGCCGCATCTGCGTGCCCGACGACCTGGAGAGAATATTATTGGATAATTGAGAATTGACCTTCGGTCGTTCATAAACCTTTTGAACTTTAAACTTTATACACTATGACCCTAATTATGATTCTTCAGTTGCTGATAGTCCTGCTGGCACTCTATGTCGGCTCGCGCTACGGCAGTCTGGCCCTGGGTGCCATCTCAGGCATCGGGCTTGCATTGTTGGTACTATGCTTCGGGCTTAAGCCTGGCACACCGCCCACAGATGTCATCTACATTATCATTGCAGCCGTAACTTGCGCAGGCATTATGCAGGCGGCGGGCGGCATGGACTGGCTCATTCAGTTGGCCGAACGCCTGCTCAGGAAGCATCCCGAGCACGTAACGTTCCTGGCTCCCCTGTGCACCTTCTTCCTGACGGTGCTGGTGGGCACAGGGCATGTGGTATATACGCTGATGCCCATCATCTGTGACATAGCGCTGAAGAAAGGCATACGCCCCGAACGCCCCTGCGGCGTAGCCTCCATCGCCTCGCAGGTAGGCATCACGTGTTCGCCCATAGCGGCCGCAGTAGCATCGTTCGTGGTAATCAGTAACGAGAACGGATTCGACATCAACAACCTGCAGGTCATCGCCGTAACCATTCCGGCCAGTCTGGTGGGCCTGATGGTAGCCGCTGCCTGCAGCTACCACCGCGGGCTGGACCTCGACAAGGACCCCAAGTTCCAGGCCCGGCTGGCCGACCCTAAGATGCGCGACTACATGTACGGCGAGACGGCCTCCATGCTCGACAGGGAGGTGAGCCCCAGTGCACGCCTGTCGGTATATATCTTCCTAGGGGCGCTGGGTGTCATCGTCCTCTACTCGCTGCTGCAGATACTGGGCATGGACATACGCCCGGTAGTGCCCACGGGCAAGTTGGCCGAGGACGGCACACCGCTGATGAAGCCCATAGGCATGAACATCATCATACAAATCGTGATGATTTCGGCCGCAGCACTGATGATTATCTTCGCCAAGGCAAAGCCCAAGAAGGCCGTCTCGGGAGCCGTATGGCAGTCGGGTATGGTGGCGGTGGTAGCCATCTACGGTATTGCATGGCTCGCCGATACGTACTTCAGCAATTACCTGCCCCAGATGCAACAGGGGCTGCAGGGAATCGTGGCGCAATATCCCTGGACGATAGCCCTGGCCTTCTTCGCCGTATCCGTCCTCATAAACAGTCAGGGGGCGGTAGTGGTGTCCATGCTTCCGCTGGCCTATCAGCTGGGCATACCCGGACCGGTGCTCCTGGGGGTACTGCCCAGCGTGTATGGTTACTTCTTCATCCCCAACTATCCTTCGGACATCGCCACGGTGAACTTCGACCGCTCGGGCACCACGGTTATCGGCAAGTACCTGCTGAACCACTCGTTCATGATGCCGGGCATGGTGAGCGTCTTCGTAAGCACCCTCGTAGGCATGCTGATAACGTACCTTATTTATTAATCTTTTGAACTCCTGGAGCAGCGAGAGCAGAACCAAGCTCGCTTGGATTCTGCCAAGTCGTGACAGGAGTCGAGCAAAGCTCAACTTTTTTGAACTATGAACCATAGACTTTGGACTATACTATTGACCGGCCTGTGCCTGATGGATGCAGGAGCCGAGAACGAGAAGACCGATTATTCCCCAACAGCGGACGGGGAGAGGATAGAGACCTCGGAGTTTGAACCCGCAGGCGTGCCGGGCGAAGGATTCCTGACTTCCCTGGCCAACCGGGCGATGCAGCAGGCAGCAGAGAAGAGCCAGGCCGACGGACAGGAGGAAGGAAAGCCCAGGCTGGGACGTAAGCTCACGGGGTTCGCCACCGTGCCTAAACTGGGCGGCTACTTCATAGGCAAGTACGGATGGAGCGACCAGCAGGGAGCCCACGGGGGCGACGGTTTCAGCCAGCGGCTCATACGCCTGTATGTGGACGGCACACTGCTTGGCGACTTCAAGTACCGCCTGCAGCTGCAGGCCAACAATGCTTCCTTCCACATGAAGGACTACTTCCTGGAGTGGTCGCACTGGAAAGAACTGGCCGTGAAGGTGGGCCAGTTCAAGCGGGCCTTCCTCTTCGAGAACCCCACCAATCCGTGGGACGTGGGCTTCGGCGACTTCGGGCAGCTTACCAAGCGTTTCTCGGGTATGGGCGACTACTGTGGCGAGGGCAGCTCGAACGGCGGGCGCGACCAGGGCCTGCAGCTGCAGGGCGATCTCTTCCCCAGCAAGCGAGACGGGCATCGCTTCCTCCACTACCAGCTGCAGCTCATGAACGGCCAGGGTATCAACGCCAGCGACCAGAACAGGCACAAGGACTGGATAGGCACCCTGCAGGTGCAGCCAGTCAAGGACCTGTTCTTCGGTGTGTTCGGTTGGACCGGCAACTATGTGGCCAATGGCGTGACGGTTGACAGGAAAAGATTGGCCGTTGGAGGCAGGTATGAGCATAATGACTGGAGCGCACGCATCGAATACGCCCGTCATCATGGTCACAAAATAAGTGAGTACATCCCCTCGACCAAGGATTTTAGCGGCCGCGGACGAGCAGACGGATGGTATGCCGCCCTGGGCGTGCCCTGCAATAAGTGGCTGAAGGTATATGTGAAGTACGACGCCTTCCGCGACCAGGCCGACTGGCAGTCCCTGCGCACGATGTACAGCGTGGTGCCGAACGCGCAGATTCACAAGAACTTGATGCTGCAGGTGCAGTACAACTACGTCCACGACCGCACCGTAGCCGATCGCGACTACAACGAGCTATGGGCCGAACTCTATGTCCGGTTCTGAGCAATACGACGAACAGACATATCAAGAAGATAGTGACATTTAGTCGCCTGCGGCGAGAAATCGTTCAAATCAATACAAATTAAACAACTCTATTTTGAAAGATTTGAAAAGATTTGTGAGATTTCTGTCACAAGTGACACTCATTATCATGAAGATAGTGACACTTAGTCATGAGAAGTATATGAGAGGCTTGTCATAAAACAATTTAACTTCAGAAACTTCAGTCATTATTTTTTTTCTCCGATTTCTGTATGGCGAATGGAAAAATTGTTGTATCTTTGCACCTGTTTTCATGATATGAATTAAATCTTTTAAAACCTATGAATAAATTTTAGTTGTGATTAAATGAGACGAAAGCAGAGCCCGCTCAAGCTTTCCCCAGCGTGAACGGGCTCGAGCCACGGCAAGCAAGAATAGATAAAGAAGAAGAAATATGGAAGTAATACAAAGTTTCACCATCGACCACACCCGCCTGAAGCCCGGGATATATGTCTCGCGCCAGGACAGAGGATTCACGACGTTCGACCTGCGCATCACCGAGCCCAACCGGGAACCGGCCGTCGCACCGGCTGCCATGCACAGCCTGGAGCACCTGATGGCGACGTGGTTCCGCAACAGCGAGGTGAAGCAGGACGTAGTCTATGTGGGACCCATGGGCTGCCTCACCGGCATGTACATCATCATGACGGGACAGTACAGCGTCGAGGACATGCGACGCCTGACCATCCAGTGCCTGGAGTGGATACTCACCCAGGACGCCGTGCCCGCCACCGAGCCGCAGACCTGCGGCAACTACCTGCTGCACGACCTGCCGATGTGCAAGTGGGAAAGTGCACGCTACCTCGACCGCCTGCAGCACGACTTCCACAGCGAATACACCAAGCTGCAAGTCACACTCGACGACGGAAAGGTCTTCGCAGATGCGTAAGTTAACGAAGACGAAAACGAAGACGAAAACGAAAACGAAAACGAAAACGAAGACGAAGACGAAGACGAAAACGAAAACGAAGGCGAAAACATCTAAAAGAAACAAGATATGTATATCATCGGTATTGGAGGAGGAACGGGCTCCGGTAAGACGACCGTAGTGAGAAAGATCCTGGAAACGCTGCCCGCCGGCCGGGTTGCGCTGATTCCACAGGACTCATACTACAACGACACGACGCACCTGACGATGGAGGAGAGGCGGCGCATCAACTTCGACCATCCCAACGCATTCGACTGGGCCCTGCTCATCGAACAGATTCAGCGGCTACGCCAGGGACTGAGCATCGAGCAACCGACCTACAGCTACATCATCAGCAACCGCCTGGAGGAGACCGTCCACGTTGAGCCCTGCGAGGTAATCATCATCGAGGGCATCATGGCCCTCTGGCGCAAAGAGCTTCGCGACCTGATGGACCTGAAGATCTACGTCGATGCAGACCCCGACGAACGGCTCATACGCGTCATCCAACGCGACACCGTAGAACGCGGACGCACCACGCAGATGGTCATCGACCGCTACAGGGACGTGCTGAAGCCTATGCACGAGGAATTCATAGAGCCAACGAAACGCTATGCCGACCTCATCATCCCACAGGGCGGAAACAACTCAGGCGCCATCGAAATCATGCGCACCTACATCATCCATCGCCTGAAACCGGAAAGCCTGTCGCCCGATCATCCGTAAGGGATAACGAAGACGAAACGCTACGCTACGAAAACGAAAACTATGGCTACGCCCTTGAGGCTACACGATGTCAGGCCTTCGTTTTCGCATTCGTTTTCGTTGCGCAGCGTTGCGTTTTGACCTTCGTTTTCGTCAAACACGCTTTTCAGGCAAAAAAAACGGGCGGATATTTTGCCAGTCGGGAAATTCTATGTAATTTTGCAGCCTGTTAAGACTCTAACAGATAGAGCTGCCCCTGTAGTTCAATGGATAGAACTACGGTTTCCTAAACCGTCAATCCGGGTTCGATTCCCGGCGGGGGTACTTCTCGATAGCCCATCGTCCTTAGTCTATAGTACATACGCCTCGCTCAGATGCCAACGGAATATAGACTGTTTTATGAACGCTTGGGCTCGCCGGGCAATAAGAACCATTAGATATAATATAGGAGATGGCAGATTCAATTGAAATTAAGGAACTGGACCAAGTGGTGGTCCGCTTCTCAGGTGATTCCGGCGATGGTATGCAGTTGGCCGGAAATATTTTTTCTACCGTATCGGCTACGGTCGGAAACAGCATTAGCACGTTCCCCGACTACCCGGCCGACATCCGCGCCCCGCAGGGCTCCCTGACGGGCGTCAGCGGCTTCCAGGTCCACATCGGTGCAAGCCAGGTCTTCACGCCAGGCGACCAGTGTGACGTGCTCGTAGCCATGAACGCCGCCGCCCTGAAGACGCAATACCGCTATGCCAAGCCCAATGCAACCATCATCATCGATACCGACAGCTTCGGTCCGAAGGATCTGGAGAAGGCACAGTTCAAGACGGAGGACTACCTCGGCGAGATGGGCATCGACCCCGACCGCGTCATCGCCTGCCCGCTCACCACGATGGTGAAGGACTGCCTGGCCGACAGCGGCATGGACGTGAAGAGCATCCTGAAGTGCCGCAACATGTTTGCCCTCGGACTGGTCTGCTGGCTCTTCAGCCGCGACTTGGATGTCGCCTATAACTTCCTGCGCGAGAAATTCGCCAAGAAACCTGCCATTGCAGAAGCAAACATACGCGTCATCCAGGCCGGATACGACTACGGACACAACACGCACAGCAGCGCGGCCAACGTCTATCGCATCGAGACGAAGCACAAGGTGCCCGGACGATACATGGACATCACAGGCAACAAGGCGACGGCCTACGGCTTCATCGCCGCTGCCGAGAAGGCCGGGCTGAAGCTCTACCTGGGCTCCTACCCCATCACACCTGCCACCGACGTCCTGCACGAGCTCTCGAAGCACAAGAGCCTGGGCGTTACGACCGTGCAGTGCGAGGATGAGATAGCAGGCTGCGCCAGTGCCGTCGGCGCATCGTTTGCCGGAGCACTGGGCGTTACGAGCACCAGCGGTCCTGGCATCTGCCTGAAGAGCGAGGCCATGAACCTGGCCGTCATCATGGAACTGCCCCTGGTCGTGCTCGATGTACAACGCGGCGGACCTGCCACAGGCCTGCCCACCAAGAGCGAGCAGACCGACCTGCTGCAGGTACTCTTCGGGCGCAACGGCGAGAGTCCCATGCCCGTCATGGCAGCAGCCAGTCCCACCGACTGCTTCGACGCAGCATACCAGGCCTGCAAGATTGCCCTGGAGCACATGACACCCGTCGTGCTCCTGACCGATGCCTTTGTAGCCAACGGTTCGGCAGCCTTCAAGCTCCCCGACCTCAACGAATACCCCGCCATCAATCCCCCCTACGTTCCAGAGGAACTGCGCGGCAAGTGGACGCCATATATGAGAGCCGAGAACGGCACACGCTACTGGGCCGTGCCCGGTCGCGAAGGCTTCGAACACATCCTGGGCGGACTGGAGAAGGACGACAAGACGGGTGCCATCAGCACCAATCCCGAGAACCACGACCTGATGACCCGCAAGCGTCAGGCCAAGATAGACGCCATCCCCGTGCCCGACCTCGAGGTGCTGGGCGACAAGGATGATGCCGAACTGCTCATCGTAGGCTTCGGCGGCACATTCGGACACCTCCATGCTGCAATGGACGAGTTGCGGGCCGAGGGAAAGAAGGTTGCCCTGGCACACTTCCGCTACATCAATCCGCTGCCCAAGAACACAGCCGAAGTGCTCATGAAATACCCGAAGGTCATCGTTGCCGAGCAGAACATGGGTCAGCTCGCAGCATGGCTCCGCATGAAAGTCGATGGCTTCGTACCCCTGAAGTTCAACCAAGTAAAGGGTCAGCCATTCATTGTGAACGAACTTGTCAACGCGATAAAAAAGAATCTACAATAATATGGAACAGATAAATTCTTCTTCCTCCCACTCTGGGGAGAGCCAGTGGGTAGCCGCTGACTTTAAGAAAGGACAGCCCAGATGGTGTCCCGGTTGCGGAGACCACTTCTTCCTTGCCAGCCTGCACAAGGCGATGGCCGAGATTGGCATTGCACCCAGTCAGACTGCAGTCATCTCTGGTATCGGCTGCAGCAGCCGACTGCCCCACTATATGGCCACATACGGCATGAACACCATCCACGGACGCGCCGCAGCAATCGCCACCGGATGCAAGGTGGCCAATCCGCGGCTAACGGTCTGGCAGGTCAGTGGCGACGGTGACGGACTGGCCATCGGCGGCAATCACTTTATCCACGCCAACCGACGCAACATCGACCTGAACATGATTCTGCTGAACAACCGTATCTACGGTCTGACAAAGGGACAATACAGCCCCACCAGTCCACGCGGCTTCGTCAGCAAGAGTTCCCCCTACGGCACGGTGGAGGATCCTTTCCGCCCTGCTGAATTGTGTTTCGGTGCGCGCGGCCATTTCTTCGCCCGTGCCGTAGCAACAGACGCTCCCGGCACAATCGAGATACTGAAGGCTGCACAGCAGCACCGAGGCGCCAGTGTGTGCGAGATACTGCAGAACTGCGTCATCTTCAACAACGGCACCCACGACAGCGTATATACTAAGGAAGGGCGGGCGCGCAATGCCATCTATGTGCGCCACGGACAACCACTCGTCTTTGGCGAGAACAATGAGTTCGGTCTGATGCAGGAAGGTTTCGGACTGAAGATTGTAGAGATCGGCAAGGATGGAGTGACGATAGACGACATTCTGATTCATGACGCTCATGCCGAGGACAATACGCTGCAGCTAAAGCTGGCCCTGATGGGCGATGGAGACGGATTCCCCATTGCACTGGGCGTCATCAGAGATGTGGAGGCCCCCACATATAATGATGCCGTGGAAGCCCAGATTGAAGAAGTCAAGGCAAAGAAGCCCTACCACACATTTGCCGAGCTGCTGGAAACGAATGACATCTGGGAAGTGCATTGAATAATGCCATGAGCAAAAGCCGCATCTTAAACCTTCTGCTGACTGTACTGCTTTCCGCTCCCATTTATGGCGCAAAGAAGTCGGTACAGAAGGAAGTCTCCTGCGTGCCAAACAGGGCACCGCTCATAGAGAAGACATACATGGCCCTGCCCTTGGGGAACATCCAGGCTGACGGATGGATCGCAGAACAGCTGAACCGTATGCGTTCAGGCCTGACAGGACATCTGGATGAGATCTATGCCTCGGTATGCGGCTCCCGTAACTGTTGGCTCGGAGGAGACGGAGATGCTTGGGAACGCGGACCATATTGGATTGACGGATTGCTTCCTTTGGCGTATATCCTGAATGACGAGGCACTGAAGCAGAAAGTAAAGCCTTGGATAGAATGGACATTAGCCTCGCAGCAGGAGAGCGGACAATTCGGGCCACTCATTGACCGTAGTCCTGAAGCCGGACTGCAACGAAGTAATGCTCAGGACTGGTGGCCACGCATGGTCGTGCTGAAAATCATGCAACAACACTATATGGCTACAGGTGACGAACGCGTTATCCCCTTCCTGACCAATTACTTCCGCTACCAGCTAAGGGAGCTGCCCAATAAGCCGCTCGGACACTGGACCTTCTGGGGACAACAGCGCGGAGGCGATAATCTGCAAGTCGTCTATTGGCTCTATAACCTGACAGGCGAATCATTCCTCCTGGAGCTGGGAAAGCTCATCCATAGCCAGACCGAACGATGGACAGATCTTTTGCAGGAAGGTGAGATCTTCACCCGTCAGCTAAGTATGCATTGCGTAAATGTGGGTCAGGGATTCAAAGAGCCGGTGGTGTACTATCAGCAAGCTGGCGAGAAGAAATTCCTGGACGCGCCTAAGGCAGGTTTGCAGAACATGCGGAACACAATGGCATTGCCTACCGGATTATGGGGAGGGGATGAACTGTTGCGCTTCGGTGAGCCGACTGTCGGTTCTGAACTCTGTACGGCTACGGAAATGATGTTCTCCCTGGAAAGCATGTTAGAGATTACCGGCGATGTACAGTGGGCCGATCATCTGGAGCGCATAGCCTATAATGCCTTGCCGGCCCAGCATGACGACGACTTCATGAGCCGTCAGTATTTCCAACAGACGAATCAGGTGTGCGTGACCAAGACGTGGCGACAGTATTCAACGCCCCATGAAGATACCGACGCACTCTTTGGCGTACTGAATGGCTACCCCTGCTGTACTTGCAACATGCATCAGGGATGGCCGAAGCTGACCCAGAACCTATGGTATGGGACAAACGACCACGGACTGGCTGCGCTTGTATATGGTCCTTCAAAAGTAAAGGGCACCGTGGCGGACGGCACTCCTGTCACCATTCACGAGGAAACCGCCTATCCTTTCGATGAGGAAATACGCTTCACCATAGGCTTCACGAAGAAAAAGCAAGAGGAAACCGCTTTCCCCCTTCATCTGCGTATTCCGTCGTGGTGTCATAGCGCGGAATTGAAGATTAACGGCAACCCGCTTGACATCCAGGCTCCAGCCGGACAGATCGCCATCGTAAACCGCAAATGGAAACATGGTGATGTCCTGACCTTAAAGCTGCCTATGCGGATTACGTCCAGCAGATGGTATGGCGGAAGTGCGGTCATTGAACGCGGTCCCCTGATTTACGCATTGAAGATGCAGGAAAACTGGACGAAGAAGACGTTCGACGCCTCACAATCCGCTTATGGCAAGTGGTACTATGAGGTCACGAGTCCCTCTGCCTGGAACTATGGTTTGCGCCATCAACAGATTGAAAGTCCCGATCAGTATTTTGAGGTCGTGAAGAATGTCAATCCTGCGGCATATCCATGGAATGTGGAAGCCGCACCGGTCATTCTGCGAACGAAGGCCTTGCGGATGAAAGACTGGAACATATCGCGAGGTTCTTGCGGCATAATGAACTATTACGTTCAGCAGGGTCGTGACTATGAGGACGGCGAAGCGGAGATTGAGCTGATACCCTATGGCTGTACCGCCCTCCGCATAACGGAATTCCCGGTCAGATAACCTTAACGTTAACCCTAACCTTAACGTTAACCCTAACCTTAACCCTAACGAAAACGAGACCTTAACGACGACCTTAATGGGAACGGAGGCTGCGGACTTTCGTTCCCGTTAACGATTTCTTCCCCCTACCGCTCATTTTCAAAGAAGTATGCCGGCGGCTCATCCAGGTCGAGCAGAGGCGGTACGGGCTTGTCGTCATCCAGATTCCGGTAGGGAATGCCCGTCTTCGGCAATATGGTTATATCCATCATGGCGTATCCCGCGGTGATGATGTCCAGTTGGCGGGCGGCTGCACGGCTCAGGTCGATGATGAACTTCTTCGAAAAGGGTCCGCGATCGGTAACCTTAACGACCACCTCCTTGCCGTTCTTTGGATTTTTCACCTTCAGCATCGTGCCGAAGGGCAGTTTGCGATGGGCGCAGGTCATGCTGTCCCGATGATAACGCTGCCCGTTGCTCATCTTACGGCCATGAAATTTATCGGCGTAGTATGAGGCATTTCCCTTGAATGTCTCCTGACCGTAAACAAAGCCGGCCAGCAATCCAACGATAAGGCATACTGCGAGTCTTTTTATCATGCTCGTTTGGTGCATTACGATTGATTTCGGGGTGCAAGGTAGCCCTTTTTCTCCAGTTGAGCAAGTAAATTGGGCATTTATTTTGTGTTTATCACAGTTTTTCGTACATTTGTCGGCAATTTTGTAACCTATTCATGAATAGAAAAGTATCGAAACTCCTATTGTGCATGGTCTGCTCGACTATGTTTATCACATCTTGCGTATCAAACAAAAAGATGATTTACTTGCAGGGTGCCAAGGATGCCTATGCCGTTCCCCGCGAAATCCTACAGGCTTTCGAGCTGAAGGTGCAGCCCGATGACCAACTGGCCATTTCGGTGAGCAGCAAGGATGCCCAACTCGTGCAGAAGTTCAACAACACGACGCTCATTGGCGGTGCCAACAACTCCACTACGGGCACCAACAACATCAACGTGTCTTCCGGCGTAGCCTATTTCCAGGTTGACAAGTCCGGCAACATCGCCTTCCCGCTCTATGGCACTCTGCACGTAGGCGGTCTCACCACGCGCCAGATTTCCGATATGCTACAGGAGCGCTTCCGCTCGCAGGACATACTGGACGCAGTGGTGAACACAAAGATCATGAGCTTCAAGGTCACCGTGATGGGCGACGTGCTGAACCCCGGCACGCAGACCTATCAGGGCGAGAGGCTTACCGTCCTGGAGGCATTGGGACGGGCCGGCGACCTGAACAACAGCGCACATCGCGACCATGTCCTCGTCATCCGCGAAGAGGACGGACGCCGCATGGCCTACGAGCTCGACCTGCGCGACCACGATTCGGTCTTCCAGTCGCCTGCCTACTACCTTCAGCAGAACGATGTGGTCTATGTCCAGCCCAACAAAAGCCAGCGCGTGAAGGGCAGCACCGGATACACCTGGCTTACCGTCGGCAGCACCCTCGTAGGTATGGTCGTTTCCGTCGTCTCCCTGATCGTAGCCCTTAAGAGGTAGCTCAGTATTGTATTTTGAACTTTGAACTTTCAAACTGATGAAACAAACGCAAAAAAACGTTGAGGAAACCTTCACTCTGCGTGATGCCTTAGAGATATTTCTGGACCATTGGAAATGGTTCATCTTGTCCATTATCTGCTGCCTGGGCCTGGCTCGCCTGTACATAGCCTCGCGTCCCAACCTGTATCGCCGCCAGGCTGTCATGCTCGTGAAGGACGACAGCGGAGTGGGCGGGCGCAGGGCCAACAACGGGCTGGACGCCCTTATGCAGCTCAACGGCGTGCTCTCGGGCACCAGCATCAAGAACGAGGTTTACATCCTGCGCTCCTTCCAGCTAATGCAGGAAGTCGTCAGGAACCTTCACCTGGACGTCACCTACACCTACAAGACGCGCCTAAAGCCCATCTCGCTCTACAACGAGCGCCCCGTCACGGTACAGTTCCTCAGCGACTATGCCGAGCCCTTCGCCTTCCAGCTCGAGTTCCACAACGCCCAGGAGTGCACCATCTCCAATGTACGGTACGGCCAGCGGCTCCAGGAGCAGGAATTCACCCGTCGCGTACGCATCGGACAGCAAGTCGACACGCCCTTCGGCCAGTTCGTCATCCTGCCCGTCGAGGGACGTTTCGAGCCCTTCATCGACCACGCCATCACCGTGCGCCGGCTGAGCATCGAGGACGCTGCCATCGTGGCCTGCAGCAAGGTCACCAGCAGCGAGATGGACAAGGAGAGCACCCTGGTGCGCCTTACCTGCACCGACTCCAACATCCAGCGGGCCGACGACATACTGAACGCCATACTCGAGGCCTACAAGCGCAGTATCATCGAGGACAAGAACCAGATGGCACAGGGCACGGCCGACTTCATCGACGAGCGTATTGAGCTCATCAGCCAGGAACTGAGCGAGATAGAGGGCGAGCTGGCCCACTTCAAGCAGCAGACAGGACTGGTCGACCCCAAGTCGAATGCCGATGCATGGCTCAGCCAGAGCTCCGCGGCACGACAGCGCACCGTACAGGTTGAGACGCAGTGCGAGGTCGTACGCTACCTGCAGGAATACATACAGAAGAACAGCGGCGAGCACTCGCTCATCCCCACCCTCGGCGGAGTGTCCGACCCGGGCATACAGACCCAGATAAACCAGTTCAACCAGCTCATGCTCGAACGCAACAAACTGGCCGGCAACGCCAGCGACCAGAGCCCCGCCGTGGCAGAGCTGGACGGCACCCTCGCTCAGATGAGAGCAGCCATCCTGGCCTCCATCCAGGGCTTCCTGGCCTCCCTCGAGGTACAGCTGCAGCGCGCGCAACGGGAGGAGAGCGGACTGCGCTCCACCCTTACCGCCGTGCCTGAGAAGGAGCGTCAGGTACTCGACATCGCCCGCCAGCAGGGCATCAAGAGCACCCTCTACACCTACCTGCTCAACAAGCGCGAGGAGACCGCCCTGCAGCTGGCCATCACCGAGGCCAACATCCGCGTCGTGGAGCGCCCCTTCGGCAACCGCTTCCCCGTGGCACCCCGCCGCGCCGTCATCAGCCTGTTCGCCCTCATCATGGGCCTGCTGATACCCTACTTCTGCTACCGCATCAAGGGCCTGCTCAACATGGGCGTCCGCGGGCGCAAGGACATCGAGGCCCTGACCACCATCCCCGTGCTGGGCGAGGTGCCCCACCGCAAGGACGGGCTGGGCGATGCCGACATCATCGTGGCCCACCAGGCCGATGACCCCATCTGCGAGGCGTTCCGCATGCTGCGCTTCAGCATGAACTTCATGGGCCGCGACGCCCGCGTCATCATGTTCACCAGCACGATGCCCGGCGAGGGCAAGACCTTCATCAGCCGCAACTTCGCCGCCACCCTGGGCATGACGGGAAAGAAGGTGGTGCTCATGGACACCGACATCCGCAAGCGCACCCAGAGCAAGCTCTCGTCGATGAGCCGCCACCAGGGACTTACCTCGTACCTCTCCGGCGCCGTCGACGACGTAAGCCAGCTCGTCGTCACCGAGAATGCCCAGTGCAACCTCGACTTCATGCCCGCCGGCGTCACGCCGCCCAACCCCGCCGAGCTGCTCATGAGCGACCGCCTCGAGAGCTGTCTGGAGGAACTGAAGAAGCGCTACGACTATATCATTATAGATAATGTACCGGCCCAGGTAGTGGCCGATGCCGGCATAGTGAACCGCGTGGCCGACCTGACCATCTACGTCATCCGCGAAGGCAAGGTGGACCGCCGCTTCCTGCCCGAGCTGGAGCAGCTACACCAGGAGGGCAAGTTCAACAACCTCTGCATCGTCATCAACGATGCCACAATGGAGAAAAAGCGCTACGGCTACGGCTATGGCTACGGAGAACCCCAGAAGCGCAGCCTCTGGGATAAGCTTAAGGGACGGGGCAAGAGGAAGTAAAGCCCTCCGCCACTTGCCGCATCAGCAAATCAAGGCTGGACAGCAGAAAACATTCCGACTTGGCGAATGCAAAAATGCAAAAATGCAAAAATGCAAATTTGCAAATGATTGGAGTCCTACCGGCCTGAAGGGCCAGCAGCTCCTAGCCTAGGGCATCGCCCTGGGTATATGTAATGTGTAGCCGGGAACGCCCTGCAGGGGCAAAAGCGTAATGAAACAGGTAGGGCTTATGCCCATTCAGGGCGAAATATAGGCATAAAAACCTACCCAGGGCGATGCCCTGGGCTATG
>JAILKU010000122.1 GCA_024693505.1 Bacteroidaceae bacterium
CGTGAGCTTATCCTTCATGTTAAGTTTATTCAAGAAGGTTGACATGGCTCTCGCAGTGTTGAACTCGCCAATTGAATCGAAACCTGTATCGGGACCAAGCTGATTGAACATCTTGGTATTGTTATCGCGGATAGCACCGTAGTGGAACTGCTGCGTCCAATCAGAATCGGCATCCATCTCGGCCATGACAGACAGGAAGCAGTTCTTGAACTGACGAACTTCTAACTTAGAGAGTGTCTGACCACGCATAGCCTTCTCGAAGATCGTCTCAATCTCTGAATCGGTGTACTCCTCGTCGTAGAACTCCTCGATACCATGGTCGGAAAGTTTACATCCATTCTCTGCAAAGAAATCGTGACGCTTCTGAAGCGCATCAACCATATCGGCAAACTTAGAGATGGTAACACCACTCACCTCGCCTAACTGTTCTACATACTTAGAGAACTCGGGCTTTTCGATGTTCATGGCCTTGTCGGGGCGCCATGCAGGAATCATGATGGGATCGTCGTTAGCCTTGCTCTTAGCATACTCGATGTGGTTATGCAAATCGTCGATAGGATCGTCGGTGGTGCAAACACACTCTACATTGTAATGCTTCATCAGACCACGAGCAGAGAACTCGGGCTGCTGCAGTTTCTCATTACACTCATCGAAGATTTCGCGCGCCGTCTTAGGCGAGAGCTGCTTGGTGATGCCGAAGGCTGTCTTCAACTCAAGATGGGTCCAGTGATACAACGGATTACGGAAAGTATAGGGTACCGTCTCGGCCCACTTCTCGAACTTCTCCCAGTCGCTGGCATCGCCTGTGATGAAGCGTTCTTCGACGCCATTGGAGCGCAGTGCGCGCCACTTGTAGTGGTCGCCGCCGAGCCATAGCTCGGTGATGGTTTGGAACTTATGGTCTTCGGCCACTTCCTGCGGATTCAGGTGGCAGTGGTAGTCGATGATGGGCAGGCCGGCTGCCTCTTCGTGATAAAGCTTCTGCGCGGTCTCTGTCTGCAGCAGGAAGTCCTTGTCCATGAATGCTTTCATATCAGGTTAAATTCTATTGGGTTATCTATTTTGCGGAGTCGTCGGTGAGTGTCAGCCGGATGGTGTGCTTGCCGGGATTCAGAGTGAGGTGCTTGCCGTTCAGTGCCTTGCCGTCGCAGTGTCCCCGGACAAAGTGCCAAGGTATCTCGACGTTTGCCTCTGTGCCCTGTGGCACCTGAATTTTCCAGATCAACTTCGGTCCCTTTCGGTTCATGGAGAGTGCGACGCGCCCTGCCACCGTGTTGAAGTCCAGGCTGCATTGGGCGAAGATGCACTGATTGGGGTGTATGTCAAAGCGTTTCCATCCTGCTTCCGCTGGCTTTACGCCGAACATCTTGGTGGGCAGTACGGCCAGCGGGCCGCCGCTCCATGCATGGTTCACCGACCCTCCGTCGCCGATGATTTTGCCGCCGAAGCCCCAACCTTCAAAGAGTGTGTCGAAGTCGGGCTGATTGACGGAGAACTCATAGCGTTTGTAGGTGCGCTCGAGTGCGTATTCGCCGTGACCGATGCAGAAGAGGGCCTCCATTACATATTTCTCCATGTAGGGGCTGGCATGTTCCTCCGTCTGAAATACCTTGTAGAGTGCCTCATACTTGTCGGGTGTGGCCACGCCGGCCACTACGGCGAGGGCTTGCACCCGGTCGTCGGTCAGGCTCTTGTGGTCGGGATGGCGATAGGATTCTCCAGTCCAGCAGACGCGGTTCACTGCCTGTTTGATTTCCTCCATCTCTTGTCTGTAGGCTGCTGCTTCGCTATTGTAGCCCAACACTTCGGCCATGTTGCCGATGCTTTCCAGCGCCATGCAGTACCACAGTATCTGCAGCAGTTTCATGTCTTTCTCGTCGCCCCAGTCGCCCCAGTTCCAACTGCCTTTGCGATACGCTATCATGCCGTCGGGCGAGCGCTGATAGAGCGCCAGGTATCGTTTCACGGCGGGGTAGGCATGCCGGATGGTGGCGAGGTCGCCGGTATTCATATAGTAGGTCCAGAAGCCATAGCGTCCCACGGCTGCAAGCATCTGGCAGGGGAGCTCGCCGTTGTGGATGCCGGGAATGGGCGCACCGATCATGCCGTTCGCCTGCTGCCAGTCGCAAAGTTCGTGGATGCCCTTCCGCACCATTAGGTGGAGCGAGGGAGAGTAGGTGTAGAAGCATTCGCCCAGGATGGTGACGATATCGCCCCACCATTGCGCCCGTTCGCGGTCGGGGCAATCGAAGAAGTTGTCGCGCACATTGACATAGATGGTGCGAAGTCCTTTCTGCCAGAAGCGGTTGAAGAAGGGGTCGCTGCAGGAGAAATGCCCGTCGGGTGCGGTGTCATAACCCGTTTCGCGATAGGCAACTTCCGTCACTTGTGCGCCCTTTTCCACGGACAGGATGATGCGCAGTCCGTTCATCCAGCCCAGCGATTCGTAGGTCTGAGTGCCTGCCTTTGTGATGTATTCGGCCCTGATGCATTCGTCACCCACTTTTGCATGGTCGGTCTCGATGAGGATGCGGTGGCCGCCTTGCGGGTCTTTGACGGTGAGGACGGGTGTCATCTGCATGTTGTGTGGCAGACGGGCAATGATGGTGTCGCATGTCTCTCCGCTGCGGGTCTCGAACTTCGCCTTGCGAATGCCGTAGTTCTTCCATTGGGGAATGGGGCGCAGGGTTGTCGGCCCAAGGGTGTTCTCGACTGCGACGGCATTGGCGAAGCCCTCCGTCTTGCCTGTCTGCCATCCTGCAATGTCCTTGCGTGCATCAAAGGAGATGCTCGACTCCGAAAGGCGGTAGTTGGGCAACGGACAGTTGGCTGTTCCGTAGGCTGGGTGCATTCGGCAGAGCCATTCGCAGTCGCTCTCCAAAGATATGGCGGGACAGCTGAACGAAAGCTGAGCCATTCCGCTGTCTTTGTGCGACATACCGTCTTTCCCGAAGTGCCATAGGAGGAGAGCTATCTGGTTCTGTCCTTTACGCAGATAGGGTACCAAGTCCACTTCGTCGTGGTAGGCCGCATCGGGTCGCGGGCCGCGCTTCAGCTGTCCTTCGAAGACTACCATTTTGCCGTTCACCCACAGCCAGTACTTGCTGTCCACCGCAATGCGTGCGACAGCCTGTGAGGGTACTTCTGAGAGGCTGATGTCGCGGCGAAAGGCAATCCATTCGTTCACTCCGCGCTCGACCGCGTCCTTGCAGCTGATTGTGCTGGCTTCGGCGCGAACCGTCAGACTTACTCCCAGCAGGAGGGATGCCATCAATAGTATTTGTTTCATCGTATTCAGTTGGTCAGACGGATGTCTGCCGATGAGGCTCCCACCATCACTTCGGGCAGTCCGTCGGGCACGACAAATTTGTGTTCCTTTTCGCTCCAGTAGCGCAGGTCCTCGCGGCGCAGCGATATGGTCACCTCTTGTTTCTGCCCACGTTTCAGATGAATGCGCTGGAAGCCGCGCAACTCTTTCAGCGGTGCAGTGCCTTCGTAGCCGGGCAGTCGGGTATAGACTTGTGCCACTTCATCGCCGTCGCAGCGTCCGGTGTTCTTCAGGGTGAAGGTGACGCACACTGTCTCTCCCTTGTCCTCCACACGAAGGTTGGAATAGGCGAACTGCGTATAACTCAGCCCGTAGCCGAAGGGGTAGAGTACTGGTCCCTGGAAATACTTGTAAGTGCGTTTTGTGATGTCGTAATCGTCGAAAGGAGGCAGGTCGTCCAGACTCTTGTAGTAGGTCAGCGGCAGTCGTCCTGCTGGACTGTATTTGCCGAAAAGTGCCTCAGCCACCGCTGTGCCGCCCTTCTCGCCTGGATACCATGCATTTATGATGGCGGGCAGATTCTCCTGTTCCCAGTTGAGGGCCAGCGAGCTTCCTGCCACCACCACGAGGACCACGTTCTTATTTTGCTTGTAGAGCTCCTTCAGGAACTCCTGCTGGTCTTTCGGCAGGGCGATCTGGCTGCGGTCTTGTCCCTCGCGCTCTATAGTTCTGTTAATGCCCATCACAGCCACTACGACATCCGACCGCTTTGCCTTGTCGAATGCGTCTTTGTGCAGGGTGGCAATGTCGCGCTTGCCCAGGTTGGGCATCTTCCAGCGGAGAATGGCCGAGGGCGACTCCCATTCGGCATAGTAGAACTCGGCTTTCAGCTGATAGTCGTGTCCGGCTTCCAGATGTATGGCCACTGTGTCCTTGTGGACCGGATTCTCGCCCCAGGTGCCGAAGAGCGGCTTATCGTCGAGCGACAAGCGGAAGGCGTTGCGCGCCCGGAAATGGAGGACGTATTCGCCTGACACTGGCGGACGCAGGGTGCCGGTCCATCTGACGCTCAGCGGTTTGTCCGGCACGAAGGGGTCTGGTGCCTGGTTGGCTGGGTCAAAGTTTATCCACTCTTCCTTGCGCGTCTTGGGAGTCCCCTCCAGTGCGGCGTTTGAGAAATATTCAGCCTTCAGCCCATCGGGGAAGTACTCCGGCCCGATGATTTCCTTGTCGTCGGTTGCCGATCTCCAAGTGGCATATCGCACATCGATGCTTTTTCCGGCCAAGTGCCGTATGCCCTCCAAGACGGAAACAGGCGCCGAGACGGGTTGGCCGCTGTAGTCGCCCAATTCGCAGTTGCCGGCATTGATGCCCACTACGGCCATCGAGCGTATCTTTCCCTGCTTCAGTGGGAGTGTGCCTTTCTCGTTCTTCAACAGCACAATGGCTTGTCGCGCAGCCTCCAGTGTCAGTTGCAGATGTTTTTCACAGCCAATCACTTTGGGTGAAATCTTCGAATAGGGACAACTCTCCGGCTTGTCGAAAAATCCCAGCCGCATGCGCGCAGTCAGCACTCGCCGGGCTGCACGGTCGATGTCCTCGATGCTTACCATGCCCATCTCGTAGGCAAACTTCAGCGGCTCGACGTAGGCATCATCTCCGCATTCCAAGTCGAGCCCTGCCTTGATAGCCAATGTGGCCGCAGAGTACTTCTCCTTTACGAAATGATGGCCCGAGCGGATGAGGCCTACGCCGCCGCAGTCCGATACCACATAGCCCTGAAAGCCCCAGTCCTGACGCAGCACTTTGTCTAACAGCCAGGGGTTGGCGGTGCAGGGAACGCCGTTGATGGCATTGTAGGCCGACATGATGGACGCAGCCTTGCCGCGTCTGATGCAGCTCTCGAAGCCTTGCAGATAGTACTCGCGCAGCTGTTTCTCGCTGATGACGGCATTACACTCGAAGCGGTTGTGTTCCTCGTTGTTGGCAGCAAAGTGCTTGGGTGTGGAGACAACCTTCAGGTAATGCGGGTCGTAGCCCTGCAGGCCCCGCACGAAGGCCGCCCCCATCTCGCCCGTCAGGAACGGGTCTTCGCCATAGGTCTCGGGGGTGCGTCCCCATCGTGGGTCGCGGGCCAGGTTCACAGTGGGCGACCAGAACGTCAGCAGGTCGCTGAACTGGTGGGTCTGCAGCCTGCCCTGCTCCAGTTCGTTCCAGCGAGCGCGGGCTTCGTCGGAGATGGCTGTGCTGATTTGCTCCATCAGCGCTGGATTCCAGGTGGAAGCCAATGCGATGGCTTGCGGGAATACGGTGAAGCGACCGGGGCGCACCACACCATGCAGGGCCTCGTTCCCATGATAATACTTCGGGAAGCCCAGGCGTTCGTTCTCGGGCGAGGTAGCGCGCAGCAGGTCAATCTTTTCCAAGACGGTCATCCGTTCCAGCAGGTCTTCCACACGTTTCTCTGTCGGAAGACTTTCGTCGCGGAATGGCAGCTGCCCCTTCATTGCCGGCATGCAGCAGCATACCACCAGTGTCGTCGCTACGACCCTTTGTATCCATGTCGTTCCTAATCGGTTGTGATGCTTCTTCTGGGCCATAGTCATTTCGGGTATGAAAGGTTTTTAGTTAAGGGACATACTCTTCGCGATTCCCATTTCCAGGCCTCGCAGTTCGGCAAGTCCGCGCAGGCGACCGATGCAGCTGTATCCGGGATTGGTCTTCTTTCGGAGGTCGTCGCACATCTGATGGCCGTGGTCGGGGCGCATGACGATGCTCTTCTGTCGCCGCTGCTGTATCTCGAGGAAGGCTTTCATCACTTCGTACATTGGCACATCGCCCTCCAGATGGTTTGCCTCGTGGAAGTTGCCTTCGGCATCGCGCTGCGTGGAGCGCAGGTGGACGAAGTCGATGCGGTCCCAGAAGCGGCGCATCATGTCGGGAAGGTCGTTCTGTGCACTCACGCCGAAGGAGCCTGTGCAGAGGCAAAGTCCGTTTGCAGGGCTTGGTACGGCATCGATGAGCGCCTGGAAGTCTTCGGCTGTCGAGAGGATGCGGGGCAGGCCGAGGATGGACATGGGCGGGTCGTCGGGATGGATGACGAGGCGGACGCCAGCCTTTTCGGCAGCGGGGCACACTTCGCGCAGGAAATAAATAAGGTTCGCGCGCAGGCGCTCGGGCGTGATGTCCTTGTAGCGGTCCAGCTCCTTCTGGAACTGCTCGAGGGTGAAGCTCTCCTCCGAACCGGGCAGGCCAGCAATCATGTTGCGGGTGATGAGTTGTTTCTCCGCTTCGTCCATCTGGGCATAGCGAGCCTTGGCCTTTTCGATTTCCTCTTCGCTATATTCTTTCTCGGCGCCAGGCCGTTTCAGGATGAAGAGGTCGAAGGCCACAAAGGCTGCACGCTCGAATCGTAGGGCACGGCTGCCATCAGGCATCTCGTAGGCCAGATTCGTTCGGGTCCAGTCGAGAACCGGCATGAAATTGTATGTCACCACATCGACTCCGCATTCGCCCAGGTTCAGCAGGCTTTGCTTGTAGTTGTCGATATAGCGCTGGAAGTCGCCCGTCTGCGTCTTGATGTGCTCATGGACGGGTACGCTTTCGACGGCTGCCCATCGCAGACCGGCTTCCTCGACCGTCTGCTTGCGTTTGAGGATTTCTTCTTTCGTCCACACCTCGCCATTGGGGATGTGGTGCAGGGCCGTTACTACGCCAGTGGCGCCTGCCTGGCGGATATCCTGAAGGCTGACTGGATCATTAGGTCCATACCAGCGGAAACTTTGTTCGCAGAGATACATCTTGTTATGCGTTATTCGGTTTGTTATTTCTGGTTTGGGTTATAGTTTCTATAGTTTCTATAGTTACTATAGTTCCTATAGTGCCTATATTGAGAAGGCATCGAATCCGCCATCGACCACCGAAAGCACGCCGGTGACGAAGCTGCTGGCATCGCTGATGAGGTAGTGAATAGTACCGAAGAGTTCCTCGGGTTCGGCAAAGCGTCCGGCCGGAGTGTGTGCGATGATGGTCTTGGCGCGGTCGGTCAGCGAGCCGTCCTCGTTGGTCAGGAGTGTGCGGTTCTGGTTCGTAAGCAGGAAGCCGGGCACGATGGCGTTTACGCGCAGTTCGGGGCTAAACTTAGTGGCCAGCTCGGTGGCCATATATTTGGTATAGTTGCCGATGGCGGCCTTCGCTGCACCGTATCCAACTACTCGGGTGAGGGGCCGCAGAGCACTCTCGGAGCAGAAGTTCACGATGGCGCCCTTGCCGTTCTTCGCCATTACGGGAACGAATACCTGCGTGGGAATCACTGTGCCGAAGAGGTTCAGTTCCACCACCTTCTTGAAGGCGTCGAGGTCGAGGTCGAGAAATGTCTTGTCGGGAGCGATGGTTGCTCCGCCCATGTTGCCTCCGGCCGCATTCAGCAGGATGTGGATGGTGCCGAAGCGAGCCACGATGTCGTCGCGGTTCTGTTCCAGCACTTCACGTTTCAGGACGTCGGTCATCAGGAACAGCGCCTCGCCTTTCTCGTTCAGTTCGGCCTCCAGCTGTTTGCCTTGTTCTTCGACACGGTCGAGGATGACCACCTTTGCTCCCTGTTCCACCAGATAGTGAGCGATGTTCCTGCCCAGGATGCCGCAACCTCCGGTCAGTACTACTACTTTACCCTGAATGTCAAATAAGTTCTTCATAATCTTTTATGGTTTTCTTTTCCTTTACTCAGTTTCAACCTTTTACAGGCTTATACCTCGGTACGAGCACCTTCAGGCAGCACCATCCTACGACGTAAGCAACGGCGCAGTAGCAGAAGACGATGAAGTATCCGGCGGGCTTTCCCTCGAAGCCGAGGAATGTGAGCTGTGTCTGGTCGGCATAGTCGAAGAGTTGTCCGCTGTACTTGTTGATGCAGTAGCTGCCAATGCCGCCTGCCAGTCCGTTAATACCAGTCATCGTGCCCACAGCCTTCTTTGGGAAGAGGTCGCTGGCCACAGAGAAGAGGTTTGCGCTCCAACTTTGGTGGGCAGCGCCGGCCAAGCCAATCAGGAGGATGGGGAACCAATAGCTGTACTTGCCCAAGGGCTGTGCAAAGAGTGTGAGCAGGGGGATGACGGCAAAGATGAGCATGGCCTTCAGGCGGGCATCATAGGCAAGTTGTCCCGTGCGGTTCATAATGATGGTGGGCAGCTTGCCGCCGTAGATGGCCAGCATCGTGATGGCATAGAGGGTGAAGATGAGCATGATGGCTGTGGGGTTGTCCGACGACAGACCATAAACGTCGCTGATGTAGGCCGGTGTCCAGAAAAGGAAGAACCACCACACGCCGTCCGTCACCAACTTGGCCAGGAAGATGGCCCACGTCTGGGGGAAGGTGAGGAACTTCAGGAAGGGAATTGCCTTTTCGTCCTCTTCCCTCTTCGCAGCGGAGTCGGGCGTTTCCTCCTCCTGCTGGATGTAGGCCAGCTCGGCTTCGTTTACATGCTTGCATTCTTCGGGCTTCTGGTAGATGAACAGCCATGCGCCCAGCCAAACGAAGCCCAGTGCACCGATGAGGATGAATGCCATCTCCCATCCGTTGCCCACGCCGAGGTTCTTGAAATAGCGTGCCAGCAGCGGGATGGAGAGCGGTGCCACGAGTGCGCCGATGGTCGAGCCCGAGTTGAAGATGCTGGTGGCAAAGGCGCGGTCCTTCTTCGGGAAGTATTCGGCCGTCACCTTGATGGCTGCGGGGAAGTTGCCGCTTTCGCCGATGCCCAGCACTACGCGCGATATTATAAAGCAGTAGGCGCTCACCGTGCTTACGGCCAGTGCCACGTTGCCTGTGGCCTCGATCATCTCCTGAGTGCTGCCCAGATTGAGGTGCCACATCGTGGCCACACCACACAGTGCATGCATGCAGGCGCCTATCGACCAGATGGCGATGGCCCAGACGTAGCCTTTCTTCACGCCAATCCAGTCCATGAAGCGTCCCGAGAACAGGTTGGCTATCGCATAGACGATGGCGAAGACGGCAGCAATGTTGCCGTAGTCGGTATCCGTCCAGTGGAAGTCGGGCGCGATGAAGTCCTTCCAAGTGAGTGAGAGCACCTGGCGATCCATGTAGTTGATGGTTGTCGCCAAGAACAGCATTGCACAGATGGTCCATCTGTACTGCGTCATTTTTTGTCCTTTCAGTTTGTCCATTTCTGTAGCTTTATGAAGTTGTTTTCCTCGCAAAGTTAATACATTTTTCCATTCCGTGCAAAGAATAGGCAAAGATAGTGTGTAAAAATGGCGAAAATTGTTTCGTTTCCCTGCATTTTAATATTATTTTTGCATAAAACGGACCGAACAGGCGTTTCGGCCGAAGTATCATTCTCTTTTTGCTTGCTGCCGCATCCGTCGGTGCTTGCTGCCGCATCCGTCGGTGCTTGCTGCCGCGGGAGCTCCTGCTTGCTGTCGCGGAAGCTCCTGCTTGCTGTCGCGGGAGCTCCTGCTTGCTGTCGCGGAAATTCCTGCTTGCTGTCGCATTCGTCGGTGCTTGCTGCAGTCCTTTTTTGGGGGGCGCTTCTCGAATCGGTCGGTGAAAAGCAGTAACGGTTCAATCCGTGCGAAAGCGGATGGTCTGCGTCTTCCAGTCCATGTCTTCGATGATGGCAATCGATTCCAGCCGAAACCCCTCCTTGCGCAGCTGCCAGCCTCCGTCCTGCTGGCCTTTCTCTACGGCGATGCCGATGCCTGCCACCTCGGCTCCGGCCTGGCGGACGATGTCGATGAGGGCATGGACCGCGTTTCCGTCGGCCAGGAAGTCATCCACTATCAGCACTCGGTCCGATGCGTTCAGGTAGGGTTTTGAGACGAGAACGCTGTTCATCTGTTTGTGCGTAAACGAGAAGGCCTGAGATTCATATTTTTCGTCCGTACTGTTGGCTGTCTGGCTCTTCTTGGCAAAGACGACAGGCACATCGTACAGATGCCCCCACCATCGTGGCAATGGCGATGCCGCTGGCTTCGATGGTCAGCACCTTG
Source organism: Bacteroidaceae bacterium (assembly GCA_024693505.1). Lineage (GTDB taxonomy): Bacteria > Bacteroidota > Bacteroidia > Bacteroidales > Bacteroidaceae > Physcousia. The sequence goes on from JAILKU010000122.1 coordinate 10,277, forward strand.
TCTACGCTCACATCGCTGAACCGCCGCTTCAGTTCCTGCGCTATCTGGCAAATGACGTTGGTGTCTATCTGATGGTTCAGGAAGTTGTCAATCTTCAGGATGTTACCCTGCTTGACCGTCCCGTCGCTCAGAATCTTTTCTTCGAGAAAATTCATTGTCTTCTGCTTTGTTTCGTCCCTTTCGTCAGACAAAGATAAGGAAAAAGGAGCGTAGAACAAAAAATCCCATTCCTTTTTATGCCAGCCGAGGGAGAACTTTCGCCGAAGACGGGTGTTTTTTCGGGAAAAGACTTGCGGAGTGGATAATATTTTGTAATTTTGTCTGCCGAAGAACAAAGATTCAACCTAAAGAACAAGAAGATGAAGAAGAAGATTATCGGAGTCGCCCTTGCGTTGCTGTCTGTCTCGGGCTTGGCGCAGAACACCTTCACCTACAGCGGTGAGCGTATCGACCTGAATCAGCACACATTCCGCAGCACGCTGGTGGGCAAGTTGCAAGGCATTGAGCGACAGGGCTATCAGGGAATGGACGTATGGGGACAGACAGTGGTGAGCTGCCAGAATACGGGCGTCATTACGCTATACAACTACGACGGCCAGAAGCTGACGAAGAAGGGCGAGTCGTTCCCCATGGCGAGCAACGATAAGGAGAACCACTCGAACGTGGTCTCGATGAGCCGCACTTTCTATCGCGAGGGAGACCCCCTGCCGCTCATCTATGTGAGCCAGTGTTCGAAGGGGCGCTACAAGGGCATGAAGGATGTGTGCTTCGTGGAGCGCATCAAGCCGGAACTGAACGCCTCGGAACTGGTGCAGACCATCCTCTACAAGGACGACAACAAGAACTTCGGCTATGCCGTACAGTGGGTGCTCGACAACGAAAACGGCTACCTCTATGGCTACGGCAACACGATTAACAACAACGACCCCCAGAACCGCCACCGCATCGTGAAGTTCCGCATTCCCGAGGTCAAGGAAGGCCTCGTCACCCTGACCGATGCCGACCTGCTGGAGAACTACCTTCTCGAGGAGACCTACAGCCAGCACTTCAACCCCATCGGGCAAGGACTTTTCGTCAAGGACGGACTCCTCTACATGCCCACTGGCTTTGGCAAGCCGGAGACGCCTTCGATACTCTACGTCTGGGACCTCAAGGCGCGCTGCATGCGGAACGTCATCGACCTTTCCAAGGCCACCCAGGGCGAACTGGAGGATTGCGCCGCTTTCGGCTCGGCACTCCTCATCCAGGCGCAAGGCTCAATGTACCGACTGGACTTCTGACCATTGACTATTGACCATTGACCATTGACCATTGAACATGAAACGAATTCTCCTTACTCTCATGGCATTCTCAGCCAGCGGATTTGTGGCGGCTCAGTTCGGGCCACTCTGTCTCCACTATAATCGTCCCGCAACCTACTACGAGGAAGCGCTCGTTATCGGCAACGGCACGCTCGGAGCCACCGTCTATGGCGGCACAGACAAGGACATTCTGCAGCTGAACGACATCACGCTCTGGACGGGCGAGCCGGAACACGAAGTCACCACCCCCGACGCCTGGAAAGAGCTTCCAAAGGTGCGCGAATCGCTCTTCAGGGAAGACTATCGCACGGCCTCCGACCAGATAAAGAAGATACAGGGCCACTACAGTCAGAACTATCAGCCGCTGGGCGAACTGAAGATCGAGTATGCCGACGGCGGCGAGGTCTCCGGCTACCGACGCTGGCTCGACATCAGCGAGGCCACCCTCCACAACAGCTATCGGCGCGGGGCGAGCAGCGTCTCGACCGACTATTTCGCGTCGGCGCCCGACTCCGCGATAGTCGTCCGACTCAGATCCGAGCGCCCCTTTCGTGCGAAACTCTCCTACGAAACCCAGCTTCCGAACACGACTTCGGCTGCCGAACGGCAAATCACCATCGACGGCTATGCAGCCTACCATTCCTATCCGGGCTACCACATCGTGGGCGGCAAGTCGCATGCCTACGACGAGCACCGAGGCATCCACTTCCGCACGATTGTCCGGGTCGAGCCGAAGAACGGCTCTGTCTCCTCCGATGCTTCGGGCACCCTGCAAATCGACGACTGCACTGAGGCCCTCCTCTTCGTTGTGAACGTCACCAGCTTCAACGGTTTCGACAAGGATCCCGTGAGGGAGGGGCGCCCCTACAAGCAGTTGGCACAGCAGCGCGCCGACCGTGTGGCTGGCCAGAGCTACGACCACCTGCTCAAACGCCACGAGAGCGACTATACGGAATACTTCGGCCGAGTCAGCCTCAATCTGGGCACGACGCGAGAGGACATCCGGGCACTGCCCACCGACGAGCAGCTGCTACGCTACACGCTGGGCAACGAGCCGAACCCCGAGCTCGAGACACTCTACTTCCAGTTCGCCCGCTACCTCCTCATCTCCTGCTCGCGCACAAAAGCCGTGCCGGCCAATCTGCAGGGGCTGTGGAACCGTTCTCTGCTGCCGCCCTGGAGCTGCAACTACACGGTGAACATCAACCTCGAGGAGAACTACTGGGCATCCGAGGTCACCAACCTCTCCGAGATGCACCAGCCGCTGCTGGACTTTGTGGCAGCCATGAGCAAGTCGGGCGCCCAGACGGCGAGGGCATACTATGGCGTCGAAGAGGGATGGTGCGCAGGCCACAATTCCGACATCTGGGCAATGACGAACCCCGTGGGCCTGCAGGGCGGAAGTCCCAGCTGGGCCAATTGGACCATGGGCGGCGCTTGGCTCTCCACACACATTTGGGAGCACTATACGTTCACCCGCGACAAGGACTTCCTTCGGGCCTACTATCCCTACCTGCGCGGTGCGGCGCTCTTCTGCATGAACTTCCTCGTCGAGAAGGACGGCCATCTCATCACCGCCCCCGCCACTTCGCCCGAGAACACCTACATCGCCCCCGACGGATATCGGGGCGCAGTCCTCTACGGCGGCTTTGCCGACCTGTCAATGGTGCGCGAATGCCTCTCCGACGCAGCAGCCGCCGCCAAGGTGCTGGGCACCGACCGGTCGCTGCAGAAGAAGATGCGTGCGACGCTCTCCCGGCTCTGTCCCTACAGGGTGGGCAAGGCCGGCAACCTACAGGAATGGTACCACGACTGGCCCGACGCCGAGCCGCAACACCGCCATCAGTCCCACCTTTTCGGCCTCTATCCCGGTCACCACATTTCCCTCGATGCCACACCCCAGCTGGCTCAGGCCGCTGCCAAGACCTTGGAGATAAAGGGCGACGAGACCACCGGATGGAGTGCCGGCTGGCGCGTAAACCTCTTTGCCCGCCTCCGCGACAGCCGCCATGCCTACGGCATCTTCCGCAAGCTGTTGCGCTACGTCAGTCCCGACGAATACAAGGGCGAGGATACCCGGCGCGGCGGCGGCACTTATCCCAACCTCTGGGATGCCCACTCGCCGTTCCAGATCGACGGCAACTTCGGCGGCTGTGCCGGCATGGCCGAGATGCTCCTGCAGTCCACTCCCACCGACATCCACCTCCTGCCCGCCCTGCCTTCGCAGTGGCCCTCGGGCAGCGTCTCGGGCCTCTGTGCCCGCGGCGGCTTCGTCCTCTCCTTCGAGTGGGCCGACCGTCAGGTCATCTCCCTCCGCATCCAAGCCCGCACCGACGCCCGCACCACGCTCCACTTCAACGGCGCCGCTTATCCCGTGAAGCTGAAAGCGGGGGAGAGCAAGACCATCCTGTGAAGGGGGCACAATACACAACGGAACGATAGAGATGAAAACGATCCTACTGGCGCTCACGCTCGCCCTTGGGCCGATGGGCTCCCACGCCCAGTCCCAGCCTACCCACTTGATACCGGCGCCCGCAGAGTATTCGGTGCGCTCCGGCACCGTCAGCCCCGACGCGATGGCCAGCCTGCACGAAAAAGTGCTCATATCCGAAAAAGCCCTTCTCCGTCGTCTTGACGGCCGACAGCTGACCCCTTGGCAGCTGAAGTCGGCCTACTGGCTCACGCTCGGACGGCGGAGCCTGAAGATAGTGGCAGCCGACGAGGAAGGCCTCTTCTACGCCCGTCAGACTATCAAGATGATGGCCAGCCTGGACAGCGCCGTCTCCTGCTGCACCATCCTCGACTGGCCGCGCTTCCCCTACCGGGGCTTGATGCTCGACGAGAGCCGCCACTTCCAGGGCAAGGACTTCGTGAAGAAGCAATTGGAGATGATGGCCCGCCTGAAGATGAACCGCTTCCACTTCCATCTCGTGGACAACCCCGGCTGGCGGCTGCAGATCGACGCCTATCCCCGGCTCACCCGTCTGACGGCCTGGCGCCCACAAGCCTTCTTCTGGGACTGGGAACAGAACGAGATCGGCGGCCCCTTCGTCGACGAGGGCACTCCCGGCGCCTATGGCGGATACTACACCAAGCAGGACATTGCCGACATCCTCGCCTTTGCCGAGGCGCGGCATATCGAGGTGATACCCGAGATCGAGATGCCCGGCCACAACTACGAGACGCGCGCGGCCTATCCCTCGCTGGCCTGCAGCCTGCCAGGCGGAGGAAAAGACCCCTGGGAGCTCTGCCCCGGGAAGGAGACCACCTACCAGTTTCTCGAGACGGTGCTGCTGGAGGTCTTCGACATGTTCCCCTCCCGATACATCCACATCGGCGGCGACGAGGCCCGCAAGAACAACTGGGCGCTCTGTCCGGACTGTCAGGCACGGATGAAGGCCGAGGGACTGCCGAGCGTTGCGGCGCTGCAGAGCTACATGATCAGGCGGATTGCACGCTTTGCCCACGCCCACGGCAAGCGCATCATCGGCTGGGACGAGATCCTGCAGGGCGGACTGGCCCCCGACGCCACCGTGATGTCCTGGCACGGCACCGAGGGCGGCCTGCAGGCCGTCCGCGAAGGGCACGACGTGATTTTCACCCCCACCCGCTACTGCTACCTGGACTACCACCAAGACCCCGCGCAGTTTCGTGCCGTAGGCCGCCATCTGCCCCTGTCGAAAGTCTATTCCTTCGATCCCGTCGATGCGGATATCCCCCCGTCGAGCGCCCATCATGTCTTGGGGCTGCAGGGCAACCTGTGGACGGAGCATGTTCAGGACGCCTGGCATGCCGAGATGATGCTCTATCCCCGCGTCTTCGCTATCGCAGAAACGGGCTGGAGCCCCGCCGAAAAAAAGAATTGGCCCGACTTCGAGCGCAGGGCATCTGCCATGTCGAACGTCGCGCGAGAATGGGGATATACCGTGTACCCTCCATTACAGAAGCATTGATCTTTGATACTGAGTTCGTTTTTGAGTGGGCTTATCAATTTACCTCCACCTGTCAGCATTAGCATCAACGAATAGCTGCCACCAATTTTGTGCATAATGATTTCCTTCTGCAAAGGTCGAAACCCATCATATCTGAAATTGGTTATAATGTTTTGTATAGCTTTTCATTATTCGTGATGTGTTTTTCTTTTTTTACCTCTATTTATTAGAGACCTTGGATAATACAATATTAGCCAAACAAACGGCATATTCCATATTTGAGTCTTGGGGCTTCCATGCTAATGTATAACTAACCTTTGCACTGGTAACTTCATAACCTTTATCTGTCCACGCCTTCAATTTGTCTTTACCTGATGTAGACAAAGCGGCGACATTGATTTCTTGTTCATTCAGCATGTATCCGTCTTTATATTGCAGGTTATCGCCGCTTCTAAGGCGAAGGATAATGTCCTTGCGTCCCTTAAAGAAATCGAGCCACATATCACGCATATTCAATGCTATTGATATCGAAGAATACTCAGTGGGAGGATTGGTTGCAAGATACAGTCTTCGCTTTGCCCGAGTGAGTCCCACGTAATATACTCGCATATCATTGACATCCCTTCCGTCTGGAACTGGCGACAAAAGATACACAGTGTCAAACTCACGCCCCTTTGCTTTGTGGATGGTGCTTACAAACACAGAATTATCATCAGCAGCAATGAAATCCTCAATATTCGACTCGAAGATGTATTCACGCAAGTCACTGCGATAATAAGACTGATGAGTAATCTCAAAATCTGAGAAGAAATGCTGCATGATGTTGATACAAGTACTTGACGCATACGTTTCAAGTGTACGTTGTTTTGCCTCATTCCACTTTTCTTTTGAAATGGTAACTTCGTCTTTCCTACCAATCTGTTTAAGAAAATAGCGCACTTCTGCAAGGTTGCCAAAATGGAAATCTCCCATCGATTGCACAATTGTAGCATGTAAGCCTCGCTGCTCCAACTCGTAAGCTACCTGCATCGTTTCCTCATTGGTTCGAGTAAGTATTGCTGTACTTCCTTTCGCTTTTATTTCAGCATCTTGAAGCGATTTCAAGGTCATCACTTTTCCATCATCTCCTGTCGCAGACTTAATTGAAGTATGCTTCAGACGACTAGGTATCCGCTGCACATAGCGGTTGGCACAATCAACTACCGCTTTCGCAGATCGATAGTTATCTGTCATTTCATATAACTTTGCACCATCTTGCTCAACAAGTGACTGCATATATTTTGAATCGGATCCACGGAAACCATAAATATTCTGGTCGTCATCACCCACTGCAATGACTCTCATATCTTCATTTTGCCGCATCAGGGATTGAACCAGCCGGAAGTCATCTTTGCCCATATCCTGAGCCTCGTCAATGACAAGCACACTCTTGGCTATCTTAGATGCTTCCACCTCTCCATTTTCTATCATCTCTGCTGCAAGACGTACTACATCCTTCGCCCCATCCAGACTTCCTTGTTTGCCAACAAGATCAAAACTATAAGAATGGAATGTCTTGATGTCTACATAATGTGCTGCATTACCGACCAAATCTATGAGACGTTTTTTGAACTCTGTTGCCGCAGCTCTTGAGAACGTAAGCATCAGCAGTTGTTCGTGCTTTACATCTTCCAGCAACAACAATGAAGCCAGCTTATGTACTAAAACGCGTGTTTTGCCGCTTCCAGGTCCTGCTGCCACAACAATATATTTCGACTCTTTATCGTCAATAATCTCACATTGACGGTTGGAAAGTTCTCCAAAGAGTTTATTGTATTTGGCCGGAGTGATGTTCTGGTCAATCTGCGCCCTGCGTTCTTCTTTGAAATACAGATTGATGAACTTGCGGAAATCCATTGTAAAATAATCGTTCACAAAACGCAATGCAGCATTGTAGTCACGAACCATCAGGTTGGCATATTCTCCTACGATGTGAATCTGGCGGATTCGCTGCTTATAGAATTCGTCTAGCAAACGGTATTGCTCCTTACCATATCGTGTACGAGTAGCAACGAGACGACCAATCTGCATGGTATTATAGATAACAAGAAATCCGCCCTCAATCTTCATCAACTCAGTCTTGGTAAGATACAATAATGCTTCTTCAATATCAGCGATTGTGGGTTTTCCATTGTCTGCAAATATTGTATCTTGACGACTGGAAATGAATTGTTGAAGGAGTTCTACAACGGAAAAGTTAACAAGTGTCGTGTCTTTACTATCATCCTTCTGAGCACTCAAACATTCAGCAATAAACCTGCTGATGTCCATCCGTCGTTCGAATCGATTCTTGGTTGCCTCTCTGGATGACTGAAGTCGCACGTTGACGTAACCAGTAATACTGTGCTCCTGTTTGTAGATATATCCTTTCAGCGTCATGAAGTGAAGCAACATTCTCAGCCGTCTGACATTGGAATAAGTCATCCCGACCTTCTGAGCTTCCTCATTCAGCTCTTTATAACTAAACCGACATGACTCTTCTGAGAATTGTTGTAACAAGAACTGCTCCAGTCGCAACATGGCATCAAGGTTTCTAACCGTCGTACTCTTTGTAATCCATGCTTGCATGTCGCGGGTGTCAGCCAACAATCCATCTTGGCGCATCAGGTTGATATTCCTGATGACGGTTGCTTTGTTCATTCCAAGAATATCCGCAAGATAGTCCACCCGACTTTCAGCTTCCGCTCCTCGACCTTCAGCTGTGGCTCGGGCACTGATAAGCGATTTGATAATTCGGGCAGCTTCCTCACGCGATTGTTCATCAAAGAGAGGTGAAATCATGAGTTTGCGACGAGCTTCATCCATATTCTTCACGGCAATACCCGTTGCAAATACATGCGGCGAGTTACTGCCACGTTGTATAAATCCAGCATCCTCAAGTGCTGCTATAGCGGCCTTAACGCGAGTCTCAATGTCATCTATCTCGTCTCCCCATCCAGCCTGACGTGCTATATCCAAAGGTGAGCAGCTTACTTTATCTCGTTTAGCCGTAAGATCCTTGATGGCTTTCCATACTTGTTGAATTTCACTGATACTAAGTTTTGTCTGATTAAGGAGAATAAAGTGCTTATCGAGGTCACTGTCAGCATACAACACAAAGCATTCCGCCTGCATCTGTGGGTCTCGTCCTGCACGGCCAGCTTCCTGCACATAGTTCTCTAATGAGTCACTGATATTATAGTGAACCACCAATCCCACATCTTTCTTGTCAACGCCCATACCAAAAGCAGATGTTGCTACAATCACCTGTGCTTCACCACTCATGAACGCATTCTGATTTTTCACCTTCTCAGCAGCCTCCATCTTTCCATTGAATGGTAAGGCTTGTATGCCGTCGTTGACCAAGTGTTGTGCCAATTCGCGAGTACGTCTGGTACGTGACACATACACTATCGAGGGGCAATTATGCCCAAGTATCAGTGAGCGCAACAAGTTATATTTCTCGTCGGCTGTATCAGCATGAAGTACAGAGTAGCGCAGGTTCTTACGCTCTGCATTGGCAGCGAACACCTTCAATTCCAAGCCTAACTTTGTCCTGAAATAGTCGCAAATATCGCTAATTACTTTTTGCTTCGCTGTCGCTGTAAAACAAGATACCGCAATTGGCTGTTCCAATTGTTTCTTCTCCTGCAACTGGCGAATGAAATCACCGATATAAAGGTAGTCTACACGAAAGTCATGGCCCCAAGCAGAGAAGCAATGTGCCTCATCTATCACAAAACGAACAACATGGCGCCCCATCAATAGTCGTTCTATGGTCTTACTACGCAACATTTCTGGAGCGATATAAAGCAAATTGGCTGTTCCATCAGCCACCTGTTCTATTGCTGTAGCTCGTTCGATAGGATCTAACAATCCATTGATGGTCACAGCATCACTAATTCCACGAGCGGCAAGGTTGTCCACTTGGTCCTTCATCAAAGACTGCAAAGGCGAAATAACCACAGTTAGCCCATGGGTATTCCGTCCAGCCATCAATGCAGGTAACTGGAAGGTGAGGCTCTTACCGCCACCAGTTGGAAATATCGTCAGCAGTGATTCTCCACGTATTGCAGATTCAACCGCTTGCTGTTGCATGGGAATGCCATCAAAGATGCGGAACTCATCATATCCAAAAAATTCTTTCAATCCGTAATGAGCATCCAATCGCTGATGACAATAGTCACAATCTCCACAAGAAGTGTTGCACAGCATGTTCATCACATTCGCTACCTGTGGAAAGTTTCGTATTACCCATGCAGGTGTAATTGAAAAGATGTCATCAGCACCAATTACGGCCAAGCAATATGCTAATTCTATAGGATATTGTTTGACTAAAGCCTCGAAGCCGGCATGGCTGCATAATTTCCCCTCATATTCTTTTAATATCAGTTGTTTCCAATCTCGCTTAGAAGCAAATATTGAAGATATCCAACTGACATTTGGCGAATATCCGATATACTTGAAAAAACCTCCAAACTCTTGTGTCTGATACAGCAGGTAATAGTAGATTTCCTTTCTGTTTTCCGTTAACTGATTCCAGGCAGCCACTTCATCATTTAATAAGTCGCGAGCCTTCATCGAGTCATTCACAGGATTGTTCAGTTCGTCTACCTGTAGCTTATCATCCTTAACCAGATGATGATAAGGCCGTTTAGGAAAAAGTAAAGGTGATAGAAACAGTGTATCAACAATCGTAGGATTTCCCCTCAATGAAGTATATTTTAAATCGTGG
>JAILKU010000138.1 GCA_024693505.1 Bacteroidaceae bacterium
TCGCGCACGAAGTTGATAAAGTTCACGATTCGCGGCACCTCCTTGCCGCGCGCTGCTGCACCCGTCAAGTTCATGCAGGCCAGTAGAATAAGGAATAATCGTTTCATGCTAAGCTTCTTGTCTTTCAATTTGATGGACAAAGGTACGAATAAGCGAGAGAAATACTCAAATAAATTTGGTATTTCTCTCGCTTATTCGTACCTTTGTCCCCGAAATAAAGCCTTGTATCCGAGATGAATGAAACGAAAGAGCGTGCGTCGCTTCAGCAGACAATAGCGGAGTTGTCCGACTTCAGTTCGCTGGATGGCCTGTATCATGTCTGCCAGAACGGCAAGTCTCTCCCCTCCGGGCCCGTGCTGGCCGAGATAACGGACCTATGCCGCGCCATTCTCTTTCCCGGTTATTATGGGCGGTCGAACGTGAGTGCGCATACGTTGCCCTATCATATCGGGGTCAGTGTGGAAAAGCTCTATGAGTTGTTGGCTGGGCAGATAGAGGCAGCGGGAGAGTGCAATGCGAATGTTGACTGCGGCGAAATCGCCCTGCGGTTTATCCAGCGACTCCCGGCCCTGCGTAAGATCCTGGCTACCGATGTCGAGGCAGCCTTCAACGGAGACCCGGCGGCTGAGTCCCTGGGCGAGATCATCAGCTGCTATCCTGTCATCAAGGCGATAACGAACTACCGCATCGCTCACGAGCTGCTCCTGCTGGGCGTACCCCTGATCCCCCGTATTATTACTGAAATGGCGCACAGCGAAACGGGCATTGACATTCATCCCGCAGCTACGATAGGGCATCACTTCACTATCGACCACGGCACGGGAGTAGTCATAGGGGCGACCTGCATCATCGGCAATTACGTGAAGCTGTATCAGGGTGTGACCCTGGGCGCGAAGAGCTTTCCGCTGGACGAGAACGGGCATCCGATTAAGGGCATTCCGCGCCATCCGATCCTGGAAGACCATGTAATTGTCTATAGTAATGCGACCGTGTTGGGACGGATAACCATCGCAAAGGGCACGATTATCGGAGGCAACGTCTGGGTTACGGAAAGTACGAAGCCCGGAGAACAGATCGTACAGGCGAAGAAGCGCAGGGGGACGATGAAGGAGACTGTGATCAACCCCGAAGACTGGGGAGGGCTGTAGCTATCCCCCCCATCCCGGAGCGCAGGCATTAAGGCATAAACTAACCATCCAAGAAAACAGAGAGAGATGAACTCAGAACCAGAAGCCACTTATCAGTTGGTGGCTAAGACATTCCAGGGGCTGGAGAATATCCTGGCCTCGGAGCTTACTGAACTCGGTGCCGAAAATATCGAGATAGGCCGTCGCATGGTGGCATTCACCGGCGACAAGGAGCTGATGTACCGTGCAAACTTTCAGCTCCGCACGGCCCTCCGCGTCCTGAAGACGATAAAGCGTTTCCGTGCGACAACTGCCGACGAGGTCTATGAGGCCGTGAAGTCCGTTGACTGGACGCAATACCTGGACCTGGCGACTACTTTCGCCGTGGATAGCGTGGTCTATAGCAACGAGTTCCGCCACAGTAAGTTCGTGGCGTACAGGGTGAAGGACGCCATCGTCGATCAGTTCCGCGAGAAGACGGGTGAGAGACCGAATATCCGCGTGACCAACCCCGACCTGCAGTTGCATATCCACGTGGCCGAGTTCGACTGCACCTTGAGCATGGACAGCAGCGGGGAGAGCCTGCACCGCCGCGGGTACAGGCAGGAGAGTGTGGAGGCACCGCTGAACGAGGTCCTGGCCGCAGGCATAATCCTGCAGACGGGATGGCACGGGCAATGCGACTTCATAGATCCCATGTGCGGAAGCGGTACGATTGCCATCGAGGCGGCTCTGATAGCCAGGGGCATAGCTCCGGGCGTATATCGCCAGGGGTTCGCCTTTGAGAAATGGTCGGACTTTGACGAGGAACTGTTCAATCGCATCTACGAAGACGAATCGAAGGAGCATCCCTTCAGTCATCATATCTACGCTTACGACATCAACCGCAGTGCCGTGGAGATTGCGACGCGGAACGTGAAAGCTGCAGGATTGAGCCATGAGATAACCGTCCAGCAGCAGGACTTCAAGGACTTTGTCCAGCCGAAGGAGAAGAGTGTTATCGTGACGAATCCTCCCTACGGCGAGCGCATTTCCGCTCCGGACCTTCTGGGGCTGTACAAGATGATAGGCGAGCGCCTGAAGCACCAGTTCGTGGGGAACGACGCCTGGATCCTGAGCTATCGGGAGGAGTGCTTTGAACAGATTGGCCTGAAGCCGTCCTTGCGCACGCCCCTTTACAACGGTTCCCTGGAATGCGAGTTGCGCAAGTATCAGATTTTCGACGGTCGGTATGATGAGATGCGTGCATCGGGCGGACACATCAAGTCGGATGCGGAACGCCGGATGATGGCCGACCACAAGTGGTTCAAGCAGCACCGCGAATTCAAGAACCGGCTGGAGGACGGTCCGGAAGAACGCAAGGGCTCTCCCAAGCGTTTTAATCCCTTTGCCCCGAAGGCATCGGACGGTAAATGGAGAAGAAAAGAGGACGGCGAAGGAAAGGGAGGATTCCGCGAGAAGCGCCGGGACGGTTTCCGCGATTCGTCAAGAGGAGCCGGGAAAAACGCAAAGGACCGCGGCGGCAGGCAAAGGAGATTCCGCGATGCAGGAAGTGACTTTCGTCGCGACAACAGGGGCAATGAAGGGAACATGATATATGACGAAGACGATGAATAAGATAAAAGGTGTTACAGTGGCGGCTATGCTGATGGTTACGGGATCAATACCAGCTCAATACAAGCAGTTTACACTGGACGACCTCCTCGGAGGCGGTTCTACGTATTGGCGTCTTCAACCGGAAAACCGTTACTTGCAGTGGTGGGGAAACACGGTATTGGAAACGACTCCCGACGAGGTGAGGAATCTGGCAGACGAACAACCCCTGTTTACCGTAAAGGACCTGAACGAATGGGCGGGTGAAAAAATTGCGCGAAGCGGGCATAATCTTCTTTTCCCGTATCCCGACGAAGCACTGGTCCTGACGAATACAGCTCAGAAACGCTATCTCCTGGACTTCCAGAAGAAAGAAGTCGTATGGCGTCAGGCCATCCCCGAAGGGGCGCAAAACGAGGACTGGAATCCCCAAAGCCGCCATCTGGCCTATACGGAAAAGGGTAATCTGCTCATCCTCACGGCCGAGGGGGAGACGCTTCAGGTCAGTCAGGACGGGAGTCGGGACGGCAGTGATGATATCGTATATGGCCAGAGTGTTCACCGGAATGAATTCGGAATAGAGAAAGGTACATTCTGGAGTCCGGACGGACAATCGCTTGCCTTTTACCGGATGGACCAGAGCATGGTGCCCAGTTATCCTCAGGTGGATATCGGCACTCGTATTGCCCAAAGCTATACAGATCATTATCCAATGGCCGGGGAGGTAAGTCATCAGGTAAAGGTGGGCATTTTCAGTGTGCAGAAACGTCAAGTTGTATGGCTTGACTTATACGGGGCTCCGGAAGACTATCACACGAACTTTTCGTGGAGCCCTGACGGCAAACTCCTGTATGTCTTTGAATTAGACCGTGAGCAGAAGCACATGCGTCTTTATGCCTATGACGCAGCTACAGGCAAACGTAAAGACAGTCCGCTAATAGAAGAAAACCATCCTAAGTATGTGGAGCCTATGCATGGCCTGGCTTTCCTTCCGTGGGATGACTCGAAGGCAATTATGCAGACGCGTCGCGACAATTGGAATCATCTTTATTTAGTGGACTTTTCCTCTTCAGTCTACCCTGAGCTGCGTTCTGTAGAAGGGGGCGGCACGGTAAGAGACGGCGTCAAGGTTAAATGCCTGACGCCTGGCGCTTTCGAAGTCCAGCAGTTTGTCGGTTTCAGCAAGAAATCACATAGTATCCTCTATCTGTCGAACGAGGGCGACCCCAGGCGCAGCGTGCTATATATGTTGAATCTGAAGAACGGCAGGAAGAAACTGCTCAGCGCAGAAGATGGTGTGCATAGCGTTTTGTTGAGTAGCGACGGTTCCCAGGCAATAGACCGCTACAGCAGTCCTACTGTTCCCAGGAGCATCGGTATAGTGAATATTGCAAACGGAAAAGTGGAAAATGTACTCACGGCCTCTGACCCCTGGCAGGAGCAGGGATACAATATACCCGAAATCACGAGCGGTACCATCAAGGCGGCTGACGGGCAGACAGACCTGTATTACCGGATGGTGAAGCCGGTCGGTTTTGATCCTTCAAAAAAGTATCCGGCTATAATCTATGTTTACGGAGGACCGCATGCCCATAATATAGATGCCCGTTGGCACTGGGGCCTCCGGGGCTGGGAAGCGTATATGGCTCAGTTGGGTTATTTGCTTTTTATCCTGGATAACAGGGGCAGTGAATGGCGGGGACTGGCTTTCGAACAGAGTACATACCAGCATCTGGGCGATACGGAGATGAAGGACCAGATGGAGGGCGTGAAGTATCTTCGAAGCTTGCCTTATGTAGATGGTGAGCGACTTGGTGTGCATGGATGGAGTTTTGGAGGTTTTATGACGACGAACCTGATGTGCACTTATCCAGATATTTTTAAGGTGGGAGTGGCAGGCGGACCTGTAATAGACTGGAAATATTATGAGGTAATGTACGGCGAGCGGTATATGAGTACGCCGCAGGACAATCCTGAGGGTTACTCCGGTAGTTCTTTGCTTAATAAAGCGGGAAACCTAAAAGGCCGGTTGCAAATTATTTTCGGATATAATGACCCGACCTGTGTGCCGCAGCACACCTTGTCCTTCATACGTGCCTGTATAGATGCAAAGACTCAGCCAGACCTTTTTACTTATCCGGGTGACGGGCATAATATGCGCGGAACGGATCAAATACATTTGCATGAACGTATAACCAGATATTTTGAAGATTATCTAAAATGAAAAGAGAAGAAACTTGGAACAAACGCCTTTCATCGATAGAGAAGTATGTGACGCGGAATAATCGTTGCCCTTCTAAATACCATGCTCAGGAACGGGCAATGTACGAATGGATCAAATATAACAAGAGGCTATTGAGACGGCAGGGGCTGAAGACCGAACGGATAAAGCCGTTTCAGAATCTGTTGGATGTGATTTCCAAGTACCAACGCCTAAACCAATATAGGTCTGATGTGCCCGACAACCTGAAATTGTTACTTCTTGGAAGTGGCGGGCGCGAACATGCTCTGGCATGGAAAATAGCGCAGAGCCCCAGTCTCAGTAAGCTTTATATAGCACCAGGTAATGCAGGTACGGCAGCGCTGGGCGAGAACGTCCCGTTGAAGGTAGATGACTTTTCGGGCATAAAAGCGTTTGTGCTTAAAGAGGGCGTAAACATGGTTGTCGTAGGACCGGAAGATCCTTTGGTGAAAGGCATATATGACTTTTTCAAGAATGATACCGACCTAAAAGATATTCCGTTGATCGGACCCAGCCGGGAAGGTGCGATGCTGGAGGGCAGCAAGGATTTTGCCAAGTGTTTCATGAAACGGCATGGCATTCCGACAGCTTCTTACCAGACATTCACAAGTGAAACATTGGAACAGGGAAAGGCCTTCTTGCGCACATTACAGCCTCCGTATGTCTTGAAAGCTGACGGACTTTGTGCCGGAAAAGGTGTTCTTATCCTGCCCACTATAGATGAGGCTGAGAAGGAATTGGAGGAAATGTTAGGCGGTATGTTCGGTTCTGCCAGCAATCGGGTTGTTATAGAGGAGTTTCTCAGTGGAATTGAATGTTCTGTCTTTGTGTTGACAGACGGTAAAGATTATGTGGTGTTGCCTGAAGCTAAGGATTATAAGCGTATAGGCGTAGGGGATACGGGCCTGAATACAGGTGGAATGGGCAGCGTAAGTCCAGTTCCCTTTGCTGACGAGAAATGGATGAGAAAAGTCGAAAAACGCATAATCCGTCCTACGATAAAAGGGTTGGCTGAGGAAAACATTGATTATAAAGGCTTTATCTTCTTTGGCTTAATTAATGTAAATGGTGATCCAAAGGTCATTGAATACAATGTACGAATGGGTGATCCGGAAACAGAAACTGTAATGTTGCGTATAAAGAGTGACTTGGTGGACCTGTTTTATGGCGTCTCAACCCAGACCTTAGGTTTGCGCCGAATCTCAATAGATTCCCGCAGTGCTGTTTGTGTGATGCTTGTCAGCGGTGGATATCCAGGCAGCTACCAGAAAGGATTCCCGATATCAGGCATTGAGAATGTGCAGGGCAGTATTGTGTTTCATGCAGGAACAACCGTAAAGGACGGGCAGATCGTGACGAATGGCGGTCGTGTCATCGCTGTTAGCAGTTATGGCGCAAACAAAGACCGTGCTCTGAAAAAGAGCTTTTCTGAAGCTCAGAAAATTAATTTTGAAGGGAAATATTTCCGTAATGATATAGGTTCTGACCTTTAAGCCCGAATCGGTTGTTAGTGCGTAACAGTCTAATGACCGATAGGGGTTCAAGGTTAAAAGTTCAAGCCTGCGAGGACTCCGAACTTGTTCGCCTGAGCACCTGCGGAGCGCAAGAAGCGAGAGAAGGGTGATGCTTGCATCAGCTTTTCCGAGCGAGAGCAGGCTCGACCGAAGGTCAAGGTTATAGTTCGTTTGTTAATACTCAAAGACAATGGGAAAGACCGTTCGCTTTCAAAGTCGTGTTGCAGAGAGCGCTTTAACGCTCCCTGTCTGTGTGGCATTGGTCGTGCTGACTTGGTGTTCCCCGCTTTGGGGCGTTGATACTGATTCCCTTAATCTGAAATTGGGCAGTTGGGAGTTTGCTTTGCCTCAAGTTTGGACAGAAAACCTCTTGGGCCTTTTGGCCTGTTTGGGTACGGCTTATATTATTGCTGAGACGAACAATTCTTTGCAGATCA
>JAILKU010000160.1 GCA_024693505.1 Bacteroidaceae bacterium
GTCATGAAGGCGATGATCTCCCTCGCGGTTGTCATGCCTCTACCCTCTTGCCGAGTCCAGTCATTGCGCATTAGGCAAAACGGTTCGCTACCACGTTCCAGTCAACAATCTGCCAGAGCGCGGCGAGATGATCGGGACGACGGTTCTGGTAGTCGAGATAGTAGGCATGTTCCCATACATCGAAGGTCAGCAGGGGAGTAAGGCCTTTCTGAACGGGATTGGCAGCATTTGCCTCCTGTGTGATGACGAGTTTGCCGTCCTTATCGGCAGACAGCCATACCCACCCCGATCCAAAAAGTGTAGCACCCGCCTTCTGAAACGCTTCTTTGAACGCATCGAACGAGCCGAAATCACGTACAATGGCCTCCGCAAGTCTTCCCGCTGGCTGGTTTTCAGCCTTTGGCGCACAGAACTGTCCGAAGTACAACTCATGATTCAGGATCTGCCCTGCATTATTGAGCACGCCTCCCGTTGCCTTGCAGACAATCTCCTCCAATGCCATCCCTTCCCATTCTGTTCCGGGCAGCAGTCCATTTAGGTTATTCACATAAGCCGCCAGGTGCTTCCCGTGATGAAAAGCAATCGTTTCGCGACTAATCACTGGCTCCAAGGCCTCTGGTGCATACGGAAGCACCATCAATTGAGCTTTCATTTCAATCTTTCCCATATTATTTTACACATTTCTGAACCGCAAAGTCATTTTCTTGTCTGGCAGGGCTACGGCCTACTTTACGTAAACCGGGAAGTCCCGTTTTCTTCGCCGGAACAGAGTAACTTCTCTTGTTTCATGAGCAAAGTTAGCAAATATCCGGCAAATAGCACGAACAAGACGGACAAAAACAGGAAAAAGAAGTTCCATTTTATTGTTTTTTAGGAAAAAAGGACCGTATTTTGTATTATTTTTGTAACTTTGCCATCAAACCGTATAACGGAACTGCCGAAACTTGAATAAGAATTGAAATTAATCATGATGAAGATGAAAGAGATACATAGCTGCCTGGAACTGATGGCATATATTCAGGAGGTCGGATTTCTGCCTTTGCTGGATAGCGGCATTGCCGGCTACTCGGCAGAGGACATCGTTGACGAGGACAACCGCTATGTGGTATTTCCCGATGGCGGTTGGGACTGGCCGCTGTGGAAGTGGAAAGGCCCTATTGTGCAGGAGGGCAACTGCGTCTATGGCAAGTTCTTCGCCGGCAAGGCAGGCTTCATCAGTCGCGCATGGTGGCCCGACTTCTGCAACTATCGCCGCAGCAGACGTCCCGCACCTGCCGAGGGCAGTATCGAGGAGTCCATCCTGCTGACCCTTCAGGAGCACGGCAGTATGATTACGCGCGAACTGCGTGCGGCATGCGGTTTCACAGGTCCTAACCTGCGGACGAATAAAAAGCAGCGTGGCAGTGCCTTGCAAGAGGGAGGACGGCCGAAAGGCAGCATGCGCAGCAAGTTCGACGGCTACATCACCCGCCTGCAGATGGCTTGCCGCATCGTCACCGAGGACTTCGTTTATCCGCGCGACAAGCACAACAACGAGTACGGCTGGGGCTGGGCATTACTCACCACCCCCGAGCAGTTGTTAGGCCACGAGAGTCTCAAGTGCCCACGCACACCGGAGGAATCCTACCAGCGCCTGCTGGCACACTTCCACACCATCCTGCCTGATGCATCAGACAGACAGATTGAGAAGCTGATTGTCTATTGACCGCGGTAAGACAGATACCGCCTGCTTCACCGCTGCGATGCGGCTATCCTGAGGCTATTCCTTCAGCTTAATCACGTTGTTCTCCAATGACTCAATGATGGCGAGCGATTCGATGCACTTCACGCCTTCTGCGACGAGTGCTTCCCGTCCGTGCTGGAACGCCTTCTCGATGATGAAGCCCATGCCCTCTATGGTGGCTCCCGCCTGCCGGCACAGGTCGATGATGCCCCGTCCCGCATTGCCGAAGGCCAGGAAGTCATCCACGAAGAGCACATGATCCTCAGCCGTCAGATACTCCTTGCTGATCACTATCGTATAGTCGCGATGCTTGGTAAACGAGGTAACGGTCGATACATACATGTCCCCCATCGTAGAGGGCTTTTTCTTCTTGGCAAACACCACGGGCAGCTCCATCAGATAGCCCAACATGATAGCCGGGGCAATACCCGAGGCCTCTACGGTCAGAATCTTGTTGACAGGTGCCCCGGCAAAACGGCGGATCAGCTCGACGGCACACTGTTTCATCAGATAGGGGTCCATCTGGTGGTTGATAAACCGGTCTACCTTGAGGATGCCTCCCTCAAAGCAACGCCCGTCTTTCAGGATGCGGTCACGCAATGGTTTCAGTGCCATATCTCAAATGATTTGTGGTTCTTGAATCTCTGTTCCCCTGCAGAAGCGATGCGTGATCTGACGGTCGTCGCCCAGGTAGATAAAGCGTTCCAGCCGGTGCAGCAGCGCGTAATCGGAGTGATTCAAGTCGTGGTCGTCAATCACCAGTGCGTCAAACTCATAGCCCGGCTCGAAGCTGCCCACACGTCCGAAGAAGCGCCCTGCCGACTTCGTGGCGATCCAGAACACCTCCGACAGCGTCAGGAACGGATTGTCGCGGTGCTGCAGATAGTGTATCTTGCTGACCTGCATGGCGTGCATCATCATGCGGAAGATATTCAGGTCGTGTCCTCCGCTGATATCGCTGCCCAGTCCCACGGCAACGCCCTCGTTGAGGAAGGTGCGTATGGGAGCCAGTCCGGAGGCGATATTGAGGTTCGACGTGGGGCAATGCGCCACCATCACATGGTTGCGCTTCATCAGCTCCAGTTCCTCCCCTGCCGTCCATACGCAGTGAGCCATGACCGTAGGTGTCTGCCCGAAGAGCCCATAGCGGTTATAGGCATCGCCATAGCTGGAGCTCTCCTTTTCAAGCGTATGCACCAGAGCTATTTCTGCCATGTTCTCCGAGAGGTGCGACTGCACAGGCAGCCCGTACTTGGCAGCCAGGTCGCCACAGGCCTGCAGCATGTCATGTGTACACGAAGGCACGAAACGGGGCGTGATGATAGGCCGCACAAGGGCTTCTGGCCGGTTGAACTCAGCAATCAGCGACTCATTGCCTTCAACCATCTCGTCCACCGGCTCAGAAAGCTCTGGCGGGCAGTTGCGGTTCATGGCCACCTTGCCCACCAATGCCCCGATGCCGGCCTCCTGGAAGAGCTGCATCAGCAGCCGGGTACTCTCCGTATGGATGGTGGCAAACACACAGGCCCGCATGGTACCGAAGCGCCACAGGTCACGTATGAACCGGCGGTACATACGTTCTGCGTAGGCGGGGTCCGCATACTTTTTCTCCTCTGGGAAAGTATATTGCTGAAGCCACGGCAGCAGTTCCAGGTCCATGGCAATGCCCTGATTGCGATACTGAGGTGCATGAACGTGCATGTCGTTCATGGCGGGGATCAGCAGACAGTCGCCGTAATCGGTCACCTCAGCCCCTTCGCAGCCCAGCGTCTTCAAGTCGGCTGCCACACCGGCCACACGCCCGTCCTCAACGGCTATATAGCCATTCTCCAACACCTCGAAGCCATCCCGGCTCTTGGTATAAATAATATGTGCTTTATATACCTTTTTCATGCCTTCTTCCTTAAAAGCCTTTGCCCTTTCTCTTGCAGCCTTCCCGAGCATCCCTACCAGATGTCCTCCGAGAAGAGCTGGCGGAAGGTGGTGTTCGAGACGGGGCTGACATGCATCACATCCACCATCTTCATGTATTCGCTGTACTGCTCGTGAGCCGAGAGATAGTCGGCGATGGTACGGTCCGTAAAGACGTAGCGGGCCGATACGTCAATCTGTTCCTTGCAAGCCGCCAGCAGGAGAACCGCTGCCAGCATAATTCCTATTCCTATACTCTTTCTCATTGCTATTCCTTTTAAGGTTAAAGCGGTAACGACAGGAGCATCATTTCACGCTGCAAAAATAGGAAATTTATTTCATTCCGCCATCAAAAAGACGTAAAATTATGTCATAACGGCAAAAAAATATTGATGTCCGCTAAAAGTTGAAAGGGGATGTAATATATATCCACATCGACGGACAAACTGCTAAGGACTTTCAAATGATTATACCGCAATCAATTCCCGCCCTATTTCACGTACTGTATCAGATTGACGAGGCTGTCTTATCCTCAAATAAATTTTTCAATAGATACAAACTGCTTTGTTTCGTCACGCCAATGAAGTGTATCGTATTGGCCTGCTCGCAAATGAATCTGTTTCTTGCGAATGCTGTTGCTTTCGATTGTCGAATAGCAGAACTGACGGAAATAATCAGTAACCGTCCTTGGGTTAATGGTTCTTTCAATTTTTCAGGCAGGTCTCTGTACATTCGTCTTGCCAGAACCATGATGACAGGACATTTGGCTTTCAATAGGAAATGGAGGATGTCTTGTTCCATTCTTGAACTGAAACCGCTGATAACACATTGTTCTGATTGAGATGTCTGTGTTGCCCAGTCATAACATCTTAACACCAAGTCTACAGGAATTTTACTTGATGCCAAGAATGCCGTTTTGGGCAGGTTAAGCAAGTCTGTATTACCGAGATAATCCATTTACCCTTATACAAACTTGACGATACAATCGATACAGATAGGATTCTCTGTCACTGTGTCAATAAAAATGTTGGCAGGATGCATGTCTTCAAGAGCCAAACGATGAGAGATATAGTTCACGCCCTTTCCATTCCAATTATCACGGAAGCCCTTTGCTGCAACCATCTTGTCAATTTCATCCTTTGTTGCCAATCGCAGACAGTTTATGTATGGCTGCGTCAATACTATTCGCATAAGTCCATCGCTATCGCGAGTAAAGCCTATCACTTTCATGGCAGTTTCAGGAAAGAGGTAGTTATGCAACGCAATGGCATCGAGAGCTTTCTGAGTAGTAGAATAGATGGAAGCTCGCTCTTTTACTACCGATGTGTTCCCTTCTTTATAATACACCTTTGCCTCCGCGCCCTGAGCTATCATTGGGCCAAACTCCCTAATGAGGATCTGCTCAGAATCACCTTCCCACAGATTGGCAGCCCTGGCCCATTGCTCTATCAGTCGCTCTTGCTGCCCGTCTATTTCCCAGTTTGCTGGGCTTCCTTCGCGGCCTTCAGCATTGCAACCTGCTGTAAGGCTTGCTGTCGCGTAGCATGCGATGATGGACGCCCCAATGAGAGGCGCACCTCCCTTGCTGAATCCTGCATGCTCTGGTAAATTGAATCTAGGAAAATCTTCTGTCCCATTTTTTATGTCGTTTACATAATTATCTATCAGCAGAAGTGTTGACTCACTGAACCCTTCAGAGTTTATTGCCTCAAATATTCCATTCAGTTTATCCATACTCCTTCATTTTTCTTTTGCAAAGATATAAACTTTTTATGATTCCTCCAAACAATTTGCTAAAAAAGCATCAGTTAGAAGTGGAAGACGATTTTCCAGGCGGTCTTTCCTTGCTGGTTGATGCCAGTCCTAAAGGAAATCTTTGTGACCGCCTTTACGAGAGATTCTCCGTCGCAGACAAACTTGATGGAGGAGATATTCTTGGCGGTATATGGACAATAATCTTTGGATAGTTTGACTTTTCCATTTTCTGTTACCAGAACTTCCTTGACGAAATCTTCATCGTCAAGATAGCGCTTAAAGGTTGTCTTCTCTCCACTTTTAATCCTTTCTATTGTCTCGTTACGGACTATCATGGTAAGCATATCGTCTTTTGGCTTTGGTTCCTGTTCAACAGGTTTCTGCCTTTGCTTCGCTGGCTGTGGCTTTTCGGGTTGAGAATTAGAATTGTTTTCTTCGCCTAACTCATCACCCTCTTCATCAGTTTTACCTTTATCAGTTAAGACGCAAGCAGCAATATGACTCTCGACCATTTGATGGATACTATCCACATCCCCACCCATATATTTGTAGAAGATGCGGTCACTTTGGTCTGTCAATGGCCAAAGTTTCTTCGTATTGAACGTTCCAACATATTTACCAGCATTCAATTTATACTGAGTGGTGTCTGGGAGTGCTTTCTTTACCTCCTCACAAATTGTATTCAGTTTGGCCTTGTCTGATTCTGATAAAGATTCGAATGGGAAAGTGAAGTCCATAATATCTCTGCTTGTAAGGTGGAAATCGTCACCATAAGTAAGCCATTTGCTCATATAGAATTTGCCAATACATAACAGCCAAACAAATGAAAAGTATTGCATGTCAATTTTAACGTCGCCTAACTCGGATTGTGAAATAGAACGATGCTCCAAATCGTGGGCAGGTGGCTCAATATGGGAAACTGACAAGCTGTTGTATGCAATTTTCTTGAAGAACATTAGATGTCCATTTCTATCCTTTAGTAGTTCAATGTTTTTCCCTTTCTTCGATTCGTATAATGCCTGCAACTCTGTAAGATATAACATAGGCACGACATCATTCCATTGAAAATCAGAATACCTGAGTGTTGCAAACAAGACTGGCCGTTGTTCCGTAAACCAGCGATTTAGCTTTGATGTGAAATTACTATTCCCATTTGGAGCGAGCAAATAAATACAGTTCCTTACGCGCACATCACCTGAAAACAAGCCAGATGGGATACGGCTATAGAATGAGAACCACTTGGTTCCTTTCTCCTTCTTGAGTATATTACGTACATCCACAAAGTTACGGCTGAAAGCTAAATTGTGCATTACAATAAATCCATGATAACCTGAGTTAGCTTTAAGTGTCAGAACGCGGCGAATAACATACCCGTAAAGGTCACTACACTTAAATTCCTTTGAGGATTTTATGTAGCCTATTTGAGCCATAGAAACATACGGCGGATTCCCGATAATCACATCGAAGCCCTTATTGCCATTGATGATGTCGTAGTATTCGGCAAGCCAATGGAAGGGCTGGTGGGACTTGAGCCAGTCTTCATATTTCAAAGAACCTCCAGAAACGGTTGAGGCATATAGTTTCCGATTCAGCAACTCATCCAGTTTCTTGAGACGGTTCTTCAATTCCTGCTTGGCATTCCTATAGGTCTCAAGGTCAGAACTCTGTTCTAACTGAACCTTCTTGAAGGTATCGTAAGCATGGGCAACGATGTCCATTTCGGTATGCACCTTGTCCTTAAACTCAAGGTTGGCAAACATATCGCCATATTGCAAGTCATTCTCTAAGTCTTCTTCTGTTGCATACCCCACCAGCATATTTCCGCAACGGATATTGAAGTCGATATCGGGCAAGGGGTCAAGACCCAGATTGTCTTCACGGGGATTAACATCCACTACAGCTACCATCTTCAGGAACAGGCGGAGCTTGGCTATTTCCGTAGCTTCCACCATAATATCAACACCATAGAGATTGCGCAGGATGATGTTCTTATAGATGAAGTAGCGGATGTTGGATCGATACTTTCCGTTGATCTCTTCCAGTTCTGGGTTGAAGAGATTGGGATTTTCATGGTTCCATCCCTGCATCCTGTCAATACAAACCTCATAAAGGGGTTCGAGGATATTGAGAGCAGCAAAGAGGAAGGCACCTGAGCCACAAGTGGGGTCAAGGATTGTCACCTTGCGCAACTGAGCATAGAAGTGTTTTACCAGCAGATGGTCATCCGTTTGTGCAAGCAGGTCTTGCACAAATTGGCGAATGTCGAGGTTGTAGGTGATGAAGTCGTTAATCTCCGTTATCTCACCATTCTCTATCTTTGTCTTGATGCTGGCATAGCGTTGCAGGCGTTCTATGGTTTCACGCCAAATCTCCGTGGGAAGAGCGAAGGCTTCAGGTGTCTTTTCATTCCAATGGCTGCGGCGCTCCAAGAGGTTGGGCTTAGTGGTATCTATGCCAACAGCTATCTCCTCTGGGATCTCCAAGCCATTACCCTTCTTGACCGCATCATAGATATAGGTGTCGCCACTCTCACGAAGGAATTGCCAAACTGCCCCATTAGTTTTAAAGGGCTTCTCGTCCATCTTCTTGGTGGCATCCATCAGGAAAGGCAGAATGGTGTTACGGCCAATATACTCCGTGATGTCCTCTTTGGTGTAATAAGCTCCCATCTGAGCTCTATCGTTGATGTATTGCTCGAAGATGTAGCCCAGTACATCAGGATTGATGTCCTTGCCAGAGGCTGTCAGACGGTCATCCAAATGCCAATGCCATTGGTCGAAGAATGAGAAAAGACTCTCAAAGGCTTCATCGGCAATATCAAGTTCTGGATATTGTTCTTCCAACTCATGAATGCTGAACATACCACCATTCAGATAGGGTATGCGTCCGTATTTCTGCACTAAGTCCTGCTGATGGCGGGGAGAGTTCAGTCCATCGTGGAACAGGCTGACCAGGAAACCTTGGTAGAATGTCCCATAGAAACGGTCTTCACCCTTTTCTTTCTTTACCCATATCAACTTATCGCGCAGATAGTTCACATTCCTATCAAGGAAACCTTTCTTCTGGATGAAGTAGCAGAACATCAGGCGATTCAGCATGACAGAAGTGTACCACTGCTTGTTGCGATTTTTCTTCAGGTCTGTAATCTCATCGTCAATACCAGAGATGTATTTGGCGAAGTTTGTATGTTCCTTGCGGAAACCTGTATAGAAGTCCTTGGTTATCTTCTCTGAGTTGATGATAAAGCCTGCCTGCACACGCTCTTTCACATCCATAATGGTGGTATGCTCGTCGAGGTCGAAGCACATATCTTCCACTTTCTCAAACAGGAAGTTCGCCTTTTCTGCCGTTTCGTATTCTACCAGTACGAGGTCGCGCTTTTCCACTTTCTTCACAGGAACCACCCACAGATGATGCTCAGACTGTGGAATATGATAGATACAGATGTAATCGTTAGCCATCTTACGCAGACGGGTATCTATCTTCTTGCACATGGCAGAGGTTGGTGTCTCCTTCACTTTGCAGGTAATCACCTGGAATCCACTACGGTCTGCTATCTGCTGAAAAGCATAGGTGGCCTCCTCTATGTTAATCTCAAAAGTGGTCTGCCCTTTTGGATTGTTCCATCCCATCTCACGGATAAACAACTCGCGAAAGTTACTCTCGGCTATATACTGATTGAATACTTTCTTGTTCATACTCTAAACACTAAACAATAAACTCTAAACTACACTCAGTCCCATCGAACAGATGATGGTTGGGTCTTTCTGCTTGTTATGGTCTTCATCAATACGGCACAGGGTTCCGTTCTTATGCATCTCAAGAATGGATTCCACGATATCGTCATTCGTGCTTGTGCGAAGCATGCGGCCCAGTATAAACTTGGTGCCCTCCAAGAGTTGGAAGTTATAGATGTCATCAATGGCGTATTTCAGCAATTTCTTCTTTTCTTCATCGAAGAAGAGAGTCAGGGGCTGCTGATAGTAGTGTTCCAGAAGGTCGATGATGCGATATCGGGTGCTGAAACGGTTTCCCAGAATGCCGCTTACACTGGTGGTTTCCTGTTTCATGTTCTCCACGGCTTTTCTGACCAGATCAAAATGGTTGTCAAGTGCAGGCAAAGCGGGTTCGTTTGCGCTGCAGGCCATCGCCTGTAATATTTTCTTCTGTGACTGGCTGACCATTTCTCCCCTTGAATCATACCAGGTCAGCACATCGTAATCGTTGTGCGTCTTGGCGTAGGTGATGACACCATCTTCCAACGGACTGGCTGCAGCCTTGGTTGAATAAATGATATTGCTGAGAGCCGGTATGATCTGTTTCAACTTGGGGTTGGCATCTGTGGCGTTCTTCCATATCTGATAGGCCTGAGAAGCCAAATCCACATCATTGTCATCTTCATCATCAAGCGTGCCGCTTTTCTCATTATACATGTCGCGCAGGTTCTGCTCATTGCCCTCGAAGAACACCTCATCACTGCCTACAAGATTTGCATTCTCATTGATGCGTGCATTAAGCCTGGTACGCAGACGGATAATCCGTTCCACACCCTCGGCTGGGAAGAACGAATAGCAGAAAATCTCCTCTGCCTCCTGGCCGATACGATCCACACGGCCGGCTCGCTGAATAAGCCGGATTATGGCCCAGGGCAGGTCGTAGTTCACAATGACATGGGCATCCTGCAGGTTCTGACCTTCTGAAAGCACATCAGTAGCCACCAATATACGCAATTCATCCCCAGTGGAGACATCGGCCTTGTTGCTCAGAGGAGAGAAGCGTTCGACAATGACTGTAGGATTCTTACTGCCCCCAGTAGCCTTGTCTATGTGTGTAAATCCACGCTTGCGCAGCTGGCGATAGACATAATGGGCAGTATCAGAATATTGGGTGAAGATAAGCACTTTATCATTCTTGTGTGCCTTGCTGAGCAGTTCTTCCAGCATATTGAGCTTTTGGTCTGTCTGCGGATTCCATTTGCCGCAGAGGAGTATCATCTGGATAATCTTCTCACAGTCCTGCTTCAGATGTGATTTCAGGGTGCGCCTGAAATAGGTTGACTCAATCCATGCCAGATTGTTCTTCTGTGTCAGCATCATGTAATATTGGCGTGCCTTATCCATATAGGCCGTCATGTCTGTCGGGATTTCTATCAGGTTGTCTCCAGCCATACGCTCTTCGTCATCATTGTCATGTGAGAAGATGTCGTTGATATCCTCGTCCTCAATCCACTCTTCAGGCAGGTTATTCTCATCGCCAATAGGCAGAGGCAGTTTGTTTTCGATGGCGTAGATGAAGACGGCGTTGCGCAGGATGTGGCGGTAAAGTGTCAGCAGGAAAGAGAAACCGCTACTGTCGATACGTTTGAAGAAAGTGCTTTTGCAGAAGCCCATCATACGCTGACCTGCACGAGAGAGGTTTTCAAGCAGATGCTTGTCTGTGGTTGAGGCATAGGCTGTCTTGGCGGTGTCTTCATACTGGGAAAGACCATATCGAGGCAGACGAAGCTCCTCCATCATGGCAATCATATCTTCTGAGTAAAGACGGCTGTATTGATCGCCAGGCGTTGTGTCAAACTTGATGGCCTTTGGTATGCGCTCTGGGAAGAAGTTCTTGCGTCCGTCATTAAACTGCAGGTATTTACGGCCAGACTTATCGTCAGTCTTGGCATAGTTTTCTTTGATAAAGGTACGGGTGCGTCGAACCAGGAAGAGCTTCATCAGTTCCTGCCAGTCATCGAGATTTGGGCTCTTTTCGAATGCCTTGATGCTTCGGATGAACACTTCACTGTGTCTTTGCAGGAAAGCACGGTCGCCACCAAGAGAACGAATGTATTCTTCTGGACGGATGCCCAGGTCGTCATCCTCGCTGATAAATAGTTTGAGTTGGCTACTTAGGTCTGAGAAGTCTTTATTATAAGGTGTGGCGGTCAAAAGCAATACCTTACAATCCTGTCGCTCAATGAGGGCCTTGATGTTCTGATATCGTTTGCCCTGTTCATTACGTAAGTTGTGACTTTCATCTACGATAATCAGGCGATAATATCTGGCATTGTCTATATCGATGGGCTTGGCTATCGACATGATATCAGCTTTCAGGTCATAGCGCTTACGATACTTAGCCCACATATCCTGTAGATTGGCCGGACAGATGATGAGGGTACTGCTGGCGTATGTCATCTCGTATATCTTGGCAATGGCACAGGCCGTTATGGTTTTTCCCAATCCTACCACATCACCAATCATCGCTCCACCCCTCTTCTCGCTGTTTAGATGTCGTGCGGCAATCTTCACGGCTGTTTGTTGGAAGTCGAACAGCTCACGCTGGAACTCTGGAGGAAGCGTAAACTCCTTTACACCAGAACGGGCATCGGCACTCAGATGATAGGCCGTCTTCAGATAAATATAATATGGTGGAATGATTTCTTCGCCAGCCCAGCTGTTATCTATGGCATCTATGAGCTCTTTGGTAATATCTATGCAGAGACGGTCGTTCCAACGGTTTTCAAACCATTCTGCCAATGCCTCCAGGTCGCGATTGTTCTCAATATCTGCATCCAATTCGCCTTGTTTAGTCAGGCCTGCATAAGTAAGATTACTGCTACCAAGGATGGCTGCAATCTTATTGCGATTGGAGTCTGGGCTATAAGCAAGATATAGTTTGGCATGGAGAGGCTCTGCCACATAGAGCTTCACACAGATCTTTTCTTCTTTCAGTTGGGCAGATAGTCGACGTAAAGTCCATTCATCTCTTTGGGTAGGGATACCTAATAAAAGCTGCTTCTTGAATTCACGGGCTATTTCGAGCTTGCATTGCTGAACGTATGCGGCATCCGGAATCTGTTGAGTGGAATATAACTGGCGCACCAATTCTTCGTCCGGCTGATGCATGCCTATGAGCAGACGACAACGACGGAACATCTGTTTATCGTTCTCATAGACAAAATCACCAGGAATCTGGTCAATCTGGTTCACCACCAAATCCCATCCGCGCAGGTTGAAATAACCCACACAGAAGTCCACACGCTTGACACCTACATCAATAATGAGGTCTTGCAAGCCATTCACAAATTTAGACTCAATGTTGTCGTAAATCCTTGCCATGTTTGCACGATAGTCATAAGAGCGAAAGGACTAACTCGGATGAAAATGGGTTCATCAAACAAGAACCTCAGGACACAATAAAAGCGTGAACCGCCCTTATCGATGTCCCAAGGTCCTAGGATAACCCATTCACGAAGATAAGTCCAGCCCACGCTATCGCGTAGGCGCTGGTACTTATTCGTTTCGTGAAATGTCTTTTTGAATTTCCTAGGTTCAGGGACATCACCGAATATAGCACTAACGCTATAATAAACCCACAAAAATCACAGCGCCAAGCCTCCGCTGAGGCCTATTTTGGCGATGTTCGAGGGCAAAGATATGAAAAAGTTTGGAAAGTAATTCTCTTTTGG
>JAILKU010000176.1 GCA_024693505.1 Bacteroidaceae bacterium
AGGATTCTGCGGAATATCTTGCGGATATTCCGTATCAGCGGGCGTTGATACTCCAAAACGCGGGCGAGTATGCGGAAGCGGAGCTTGTATTTGCGGAACTTGGTGACTATAAGGACAGTACGGAACGCGTTCTGGAATGCCGGTATCAGCAGGCGACAGCAGCATTTGACAGCGGAGAATATGATGCTTCCGAAGAACTGTTCCTTGCCCTCGGAGACTACAAGGATTCTGCGGATTATCTTGCGGATATTCCGTATCAGAGAGCGATGGAGCTTTTGAGAAATAAGCGCTTTAAAGAAGCCGAGCGGGCCTTTGCTGTTCTGGACGATTATAAGGACAGTAAAAGAATGGTCAGGGAAACTCGGTATATAGCTGCTACTTCCGCTTTAGAAGAAGGAAATTATGACGAAGCAGAGGAACTGTTCCTGTCGCTGGGTGACTACAGAGACAGTGCGTATATGCTCTCGGATGTGAGAAATGAGCGAACATATCATGAAGCCGAACTCAGCTTGGCAGCCGGTGATTATGACAACGCTATTGAACTGTTCGTATCATTAAAGGACTTTCGTGACAGCGAAGCTCGTGTAGAGGAAGCGGTTGAGGCTAGAAATCGCGCCATCTATGCCCACGCTGAAGAATTGTTGTTGCAAGGAAACTATGATGAAGCGGCAGATACATTCCGTTCTCTTGGCGATTATAAGGACAGCAGCAAACGAGTTGCAGATTGTTTAGAAGCCAAAAATGCTGAAGCTTATGCATGTGCAGAAAATCTCCTGGCTGAATCTGATTACTATCACGCCTTGGTAACATTTGAATCACTGGGTGACTACAGGGACAGTGCAGGGCGTTGTCAGGAAATTATGGATATTGCCATCAACTCATTCACAGTGGATAGAATCTGGTTTTCTGACGTTAAGTATGATAGTGACGGTTCATATGGTGATTACCAATACTGTGAGTCCACGATCGCGGCAAGGGTTACAGAACCGTTTGTAGCAGTTTTTATAAACCTTTATAATGGAAATTACCAGTATGCTGCCGTGGTGGATGGCAAAGGAAGCGCCATGCTTCGGCTGAATACGGATCAATTTGCCAGAATTGAAGACCAGTATCGGTTCATTGGCTATTATACTGGTTTTCCGCTCAGTGAATCAGACTGTGATGTGATTGTTGATGAGAGTACCTTCAGTTATGATGACTTTACCTATCTCAAAGAGACATCACTTTCAGGATCTTTTGAGATCACTTTAGGCAGAAATGTGACAGGCCTGTTGATATATAAAGTATTCAATCAGGAAACTGGAGAAGAATACTTGCGACAGATTTCTATGGTAGACGGAAAGACCCAGGGGAGTTTTTATATAAGCGACCTGCCATATATGCAGAGAGACTGCTCTGTCATTATCACGCCTGTAATGTTCTGCCAGGCTAAACCCTTAGATGATTCTGAGTACCGGATCGTAAAGCCATTTTCAATAACAGAAAATGATACGACCTATAGCCGTTACTATGAAGGAGAAGGAGAACTTGCGCTGCCAGGCATAAATGATGGGATTCTCATTTATAAAACTACGCTTCTGAATAATGAATCTAATGATAAGTTTCCAAAGGAGCAGTTTCTTGTTTCAATAATAGAGGATCAGCAATGCCTGATTAATTCTTTCACTACTTTAGATTTGGAAGAAATCGATGAAAGCGTAAGCACTCCTGAGTATGATGTGAAAGGCTTTGCTTTTCTGAATTGGCAAAGCTACGAGGGACCGTACTCTGTAGGGATGGAATCTGTTGACTCCCTTTCTGTCTGCTTAGGTTCGGAACCTTATAGCCTTGACCCGGCACTGAACTCCGCTGTCGACGGCGCTACTATGATAAGCCACCTGTTCTCCGGCCTTGCCAAGTGGGCCCAGGATGACAACGGCGTCCTCGTTATCGTACCTGATGCCGCGACTGAGCTGGTGGAAGGCGTCCAGAACGCAGATGGAACCGTCACATACACCTACACCTTGCGTGAGGGTATGAAGTGGTCCGACGGCAAAGATGTCACCGCTGCCGATTTCGCTTTCGCCTGGCAGCGTGCCGCCTCCGTTGAGCTTGGAGCCGACTATGGCTATATGTTCGAGGTTATAGACGGCTACGATGATGTCTGGACCTGGGATCCCCCCGAGGGTGCTCAGCTGAACGTCAAGGCAATTGACGATAAAACCCTCGAGGTCACGCTCACCAATGACGTTCCCTATTGGAACGAGCTGCTGGCCTTCCCAACTTACTTCCCCGTGCGGGAGGATATCGTCTCCAATGAAGACTGGGCCACCGACCCCTCTACCTACATCTCCAACGGCGCCTATACCATGACTGCTTGGACCCACAACAGCCTGATCACCTTGGAAAAAAACCCAGAATATGTCGATGCCGACAGCGTCCTGATGGAAAAGATCGACTTCTACCTGTCTGATGACGCAAACAATCAGCTGACTAACTTCAAGAACGGCACCTGGCAGCTGATTGATGATGTCCCCACCAATGAGATCGCGTCACTCAAGGCTGACTATCCTGATGAATTCAAAGTGGAAGGACAGATCGGCACCTATTATGTTTGCTGGAATGTGAACGAGGATATTCTCCCCGAGGACTCCGGACTGGAAGGCGCAGATGCTGAGAATGCCCGCGCTGAGATCCGCAATGCCATTAACCAGATCTTCGACCGCAACTACATCGTTGAAGAGATCTGCCAGGCTGGTCAGGTTCCCGCGTCCTCCTTTGTCGCCATGGGTATTACCAACCCTGATGGAACCCAATTCTATCAGACTGCCGGTCACAATGGCAACTTTCCCGGTTATTATGATGTTTCTGAAGATGCGTTGTTTCTTAATGAGATGGAAGCAATAAGTGTGTTGCTGAAATACTATGAACTTGACTATAATACTTTCATGCTCACTGACTTCCCAAACCTGACCTACCTCTACAACACCTCTGTAGGGCACCAGGCTATCGGCGAGTATCTTCAGAGCGCCATGGCCGAAATCGGAATCACCATGAACCTGGAGAACCAGGAATGGGCTACATTCCTGAACACCCGTAAGAACGGTGACTACTCTATCGCCCGCAACGGCTGGCTTGCCGACTACAATGACCCAATCTGCTTCCTGGATATGTGGACCACCGCTTCTAGCAGCAACGATGTTCAATTCGGTAGAGGTGCCCACAAGCACGTCGAAGCTTATAGTCTTGACCTAACTGACTTGGGATATAATGTGAAAGTCAAGAATGGTACCTGGGCTGAGACCTATGATTTGTTGATAAGAATCATCAAAAATTGCACTGATAACGAGGTGCGCTATGAGCTTATGCACCGTGCCGAGGACCTCCTTATGAGCACTGGCTGCATCTGCCCGCTGTACTTCTACACTGACCTGTTCATGATCAGCAAGAATATTGACGGCTTCTTCTCCAACCCGCTCGGCTTTAAAAACTTCATGTACTGTACGCGGAAAGATGGAGCGAAGGCTGATTATAAAAAACCGGTGGACATCGAACAGAGCAGTGGCACTTCCTTGACAGTTTATGCTTGGGACGCCAATTATAATATCCCTGCGCTGAAGGCTGCCGAAGCCGCTTACCAGAAGGTCAACCCCAGCTTCAAACTGGATATCATCCAGCAGTCCGGTTCCTATGACGTGGAGCAGGCCGTGACCTTGGCTGCGTCCTCCGGCGATCTGAGCACCCTGCCGGACATCGTACTGTTCCAGGATCACTACATACGGCGCTATGTGCTGGATTATCCCAATGCCTGGGTGAGCATTGATGACGCCGGGATCGACTGGTCTGACTTTGGTGAAGAAAAGATCAGCTATAGCACCATCAACGGGGTGCATTACGGCGTGCCGCTGGACAACTGTACCGCTGTTTTCGCCTATCGAACCGACCTTCTCGCAGAGTGCGGCTACACGCTGGACGATGTGACCGCGATCACCTGGGACCGCTGGCTGGAGATTGCTCGTGAGGTCAAAGAGAAAACCGGCAAAGCATTGCTCTCAATGGACCACTCCGGTGATGACCTGCCCTATATGATGATGCAGGCAGAAGGAGTGTCTCAGTTTAAGAATGGGAAGGCCTACATTGCTGGTAATGAGACCCTGAAGAAGATTATAGAGGTTATTGTCCAAGGTGCCAAGGACGGTACTATTCTTCTAGCCAACAGCTGGTCAGAGTACACCGACCAGACCATCCAAGGCGATCAGGTTGCGGGAGTTTTGAATGGCAATTGGATTCTGCCAACCATTCACCAGAACAGGGATAACAGCGGCAAATGGGGCATCACAACACTCCCAACCCTGACCGGCGAACAGCAGGGCTATGCTGCCAACGGTGGCGCATCCTTGTTCATAACAGGAAACTGCAAGAATGTTGAACTCGCAAAGGAGTTCCTGGCTTATACGTTTGGCGGTGGCGAGGGCGCCGTTGAGACCTATGACAACGCCCTTGTAAACGGGGGTGTGATAACCAGCTGTATTTCTGCGGGATGCTCTGATCTCTATATGCAGCCGATCGATTACTATAACGGGCAGGCTATCTATAACGAGATCGCCATCATGGGAGCTTATGTTCCTGTCGTAGAACAGAACGACTTTCACTATACCTTACGCACCAGCATAGGCAATGCCATCACCAGCATCATCAACGGAACTGATATCGATACGGCTCTTAAAAATGCACAAGAGGAATTAGATTTCGCTATGGCAGGCTGGTAGGCCGGATGGGGGCTCACTTTCTTCTCATTAAGAGCTAAACGATTAGTTTCTTTAGCACTAACGGCTTCCAGCATCTAATCCCAATTTACCTAACAGGGAAGGGAAATGTCGATAATATTGATGCAAAATACGTCCGCTTCTGATGGATGCCTATTGGAAGCGGACGGGTATCATGCCGAAGCACCATCGAAGAAGGAAAAGTGGGGAGCAATTCTTCTGAATGACACGGCAGACGATAATACGAAAAGAGAGCTGCCGATAATCAGCTATGACTTTACGAAAGGATGGAAGAAAGGATGAAAACATTAGTAGTCTTCTTCAGTGCACAGGGCAGAACAGCAAAGATAGCCAGACTGTTGGCAGAGCACCTGAAGGCAGATCTCTTTGAGATCAAGCCGCTTCACCCGTATACAGACGCAGATATCCGAT
>JAILKU010000004.1 GCA_024693505.1 Bacteroidaceae bacterium
TATAACCTTGATAGCCCAGCATCACACTTCCGTCACGTTCGCAGCCTGCCGTGTTGCGCAGGCGTTGGTCCTTCAGCTTTATCCAGTATGAATAATACTGAATGCTGTCAGTAGGCACTCGGAAGTCGGCATAGTCTATCAGGGTGGCATTAGCCCGAAAGAAGAAATTTCCCTTGCGTCCGCCCATGCGGGCCGAGAGTCCGAGCTGCTCGTTATTCGAGCGTCCGAACAACTGCACGCTGCCGCTGAGCGGCTCCGTCGGCACATGGTTTGTGTAAAGACCGAGCACGCCGCCGATTGCATCGCTGCCATAGAGCAGGGCAGCCGGACCCTTGATGACCTCGGCACGGTCAATGGCAAACTGGTCTATCTCCAGTCCGTGATCGTCGCCCCACTGTTGTCCTTCGTGCTTGATTCCATCCTCCACTACGGCCAAACGGTTGAAGCCCAGCCCGCGGATGACAGGCTTTGACTGCCCAGAGCCGATAGCCATGGCTTTCACACCTGGAATCCCCTCGAGCGTCTGCATCAGACTGCCCGCAAAGTTCTGGTTCATGTACTCATGATTTACCTGAACCGTGGTCTGTGAAGAGCGCATTTGGTAGTCGCGACGCTTTTTTCCCGTTACGGTGACGGCATCCAGCGTGACAGCGGTATCGGCTGGTTCCACAACAAATAGCGTGGCAGCCAGTAATATTGTTATCATACTGATTGTCTGTTTGAATAAACTATATTTAAGCCCCACAAGAAAGGGTGGCATAATAAGGGGTGAACCCTATTCAAACAGCAGGAGGAGCGCGAAGTGTGGGGATGCCACAAGCATCAAAGTGAACAGGACTCTGAAGTTGGGCAAAGTGAATCTTACTTATCTTATTATAAATAATGAGCGTTGCAACGGCTACGGCCAGCATGGGCAGCGAAAGGAACTGGCAGAACACGCAGTCATATATCAAAGTGGTCTGCTGACCCAGATGACCGTGGCAATGGTGCTGTACGCACTCGCTACACTCATCAACCAAAGAATTGGAAAGTTCGTGAACATGAACCGACGACAAAAAGAGCATTGGCACAAACACTGCCAATAGCATCCAAGCGGCAATATGTCTCTTTGTTTTCGTTTTCACGGCTGCAAAGATACGAAAAAAAATCAAAACGAAAGCAATTCTATTAAAATAATTATCTTTTTATAACGTGAGTTCAGCGTAAGGATTATTCAATAAGTCTGCTTTCGTCAATGATTTCAATATTCATATTTGGTTTCTTGGGCATCAGTTTGTATGCAATGATTCCCGCAATCAGGTTTGTAACGAAGTTGTCTACCGACCTATGTCTGGTGTGCTCTATCTGGCATATGTTCTTCAGTTCGTCGTTGACGGTCTCGATGACCGTCCTTTTCCTAAGCAGTATCTTGTCATAGAGGTTCATCAACGAGTTCTTCATGTTCCTCTTGATCTTAGTTACGAGGTGGATGTCGTCGACGAAGAGCATCTCAATGAGATCCTGGCTGATGTATCCCCTGTCTGCGAAGAGCTAGGACGGTTACGATGCCGCTTGCCAGGTTCATGAAGTGTATGTTTTTCAGCTCTGGAGTGAAATATTTGCAGAATTTCTCACTTTGCTCAACAACACGTCGTCGGGAATACAGAAAATTTCTATTAAATTTGCAGTCGTCATGGGAATGGGTATTTGGTTATAACTGTTTGATTACCATCATATAAAGTTACTAAAATATCCCATTCCCTCAACTTTTTTAACACTTTTCTTACGTCGAACTCACGTTCATTTATGTCTTCTGGCCACCAATACTTCTTCAATTCATCTACAATGTCGTCCCAATCCTGCATGGTAAACGTACCTTCTCCTCTCATCATGATGGTCATGGTGATGTCGTTATAGGTACGATATACATTCGTGTCCCTAAACCCGTTACGCAAGTAGAACGCCTGACGTTTTCTACGTTCCTCCAGGTTATCGCAAACTTGGGTGGTACTCTCCATATCCAAAACGAAAGGCTGCCCTTTATACCGTTCAATCAGCTGAGTCAGTATCTGCTGGCCATATCCTTTGCCTCGTAGCTCCCCGCTCACGGCAAAGTACCAGAACCAGTTGAATGACTTACGTGGATAGACGATGGTGAAGCCGATAAACGCTTGACCATCGTAGTATGCAGTGAAATCAAGAGGCATTTCCCCAATAAGTCGCATCAAGTCATCCCAAGGAATTTGTTCGTCTTCAGGGAATGCCGTTTCATACAGCTGCTTTATCTTTTCATCAGCAGTGGCTGCTGTTATTTGTTTCACTACCATTTCATAAGAATTATAGTCCTCACATTGTTTCCTGCTGAAACTGCCGAAGATTTTTAAGAGAAATCTTCATTCGTTGCTTTGCTCTACAAGCCTTTTCCCTAATTTATAAGCCTTCTCCATGTCGTAAGGGAATCGCGT
>JAILKU010000022.1 GCA_024693505.1 Bacteroidaceae bacterium
TAGCCTCGCCGGTCACGGTGGCGATGGTGCCGATGATGCTCCGTGCCGTAATCTTCATGCCCTGTGCAGCCTCTGCCGGGAAGGCGCGTACTGTGATGACGCGCTCAGCCCCCTTGGCTACCTCAACGATGGAGTCAGCACCGATGGCATAGACCTCGCGCACCACGGTAAACTCCTGCATGAAGTCCTTCTGCATCTGCAAGCCGTTGTAGGCTTCCACTTGACGGCGGACGGTCAACTGCACCTTACTACCGCTAGCAAGCGGTTTGTCTGTCCGTACCTTTACACGCGAGACGTATGCATCCTTCTTGTCGTACGACAGACTCCGGTTCTGCTCCTCGATGCGGCATGGCAGCAGTTGACCGTCCTGGGTCAGTGTCAGCCGCTCAGCTGTCAGCGACTGCGGACGCATATACTCGTTGAAGGTGACTTCCACGCCGTCCTCGTAGGCACGTGCGGCCTGCACGGCGGGCAGGGTATTGCGCACCAGCGGGATATTGATGTCCAACTGTGGCGGAGGTACGGGCAGCCAGTCGGAGTAGGCCGTCTCGTAGCCTGCCTTCTCTACCTTCACCTGCCACAATCCCTGCGGCACGTCCCAGGCATACTTGCCCTCGGCATCGGTCAGCAGCGGATTCTCCTGACGGAACTCCTCGGCCCGCCACTTCACCACCTCGTCGTGCAGGTCGCCATACTCATCCTCACCCGTCTGCTTGTAGTAGATGGTGGCGGTGGCGTTCTCCACGCGGTTGTCGGCCACGGCCTCATAGACGTAGCCGGAGGGGTCGATACCTACACGGACTTTGGGAAGATGCTCACGGTTTTCAACTTTGAGTAGTGCCCTGCGTCGTTTTTCATTCCATTTTCGGCTTTCCTCATCGCAGTCCAGCAAGTATATTTCTCCACTGTAATGTTGCAACTTGCTGGCATAAGTTTCATCGTTCAGATAGTTTGCAGCTAACTTCACCAGCGTTGCACCAATGCCACTGAACACCTCTGTTATGCTTGTTCCAACCGTTCCTGGAAGAGCCTTCAGGCCAGTCTTCACAAGACCTGTTGCAAGCAGGTCGGCAACGGCAAGACATTTGAAATAGTTCATCTCATAGTAAGCAAATTCCTCAATGTCTTTCTTCAGCGCAGTGGCATCCGCCTGTTGTTCTTCACACGGGTCGGGCACATCCTCCCAGATACTCATCAGTTGGTTCACTCTGTCGGCACCTTCCTTAATGTCGTTCAGTATGACCACGTAGGAGAACACCTCACCAATGGCTTGCATAGTCTTCAGCGATGACTGCATCAACTTTCCCAAAAAGGTCTTCGGAGTGACAAAATGTTTCAACTTACTTGGATCGAGTCCGTCCTGCTGGAGCATGACCGCCGACTCCTTGACACTCTGTAGGAATCCTTTCTTTCCGCCTAAGTCGGCAAGAGTCTTCAATTGCTTGTCTGTAAGCGGCGGCATGCCTGGTTCATGCCATACTTTCATAAGATAGCTTATATCACGTGACAACGACGAAGTCAGGTTGCCGAAGAACTTCACTGCATCACCGGCAAATACCTTCGAAAGTGCCACTATGGCTTGTAGTTCACTGTATTGTGTCATTATCTCGCCCACATAGCGGTTTACGTCGGTGATAAAATCTCCTTTTATTTTCCTTCTTGCAGGAGCCATCAGAGCAAATGCCTTACCACGAACCTCCATATAAATGTTGTTCTTCAGGTCCACAAGCCTATACGAGTCATTACCTACTAACTCGTAG
The DNA here is from genome assembly GCA_024693505.1 of Bacteroidaceae bacterium. Lineage (GTDB taxonomy): Bacteria > Bacteroidota > Bacteroidia > Bacteroidales > Bacteroidaceae > Physcousia. The sequence continues at coordinate 1,761 of JAILKU010000022.1, forward strand.
AGGGTGCTTCCGTCAATGCCTGTCAACTCGCTGTAGCCTTCGCTTAGAAGCCGCTCCGCCGTAAGTCCTTCTGCGGAAGTGATGCTTAAGCCGTCTCCAAAGTCGGCATCTTGAATGTTCATTCCAGTAAGCACCTCAGACAGGTTGAAGTCAAGGTCGGCAAGGTCATTCTCAATCTGTGCAAAAGCCTCGTCAAGCGTGATGTCGGGCACTGGCTCATCCTCTATTCCGCTCATATCCACGCCTATCAACTCGGCATACTCCTTCATCAACGTCCAGCGACGATCGGGATTTTTCTCCCCTGCAATTTCCGTCATAAGACTGTCTATAGTGTTCTGCAACTCCTCAAACCCTTCTCTTTGGTATTCCAAGAAGTTGGAAGCCACAAACTGCAAGTTGTTGTCAAAATGTTTCTCAGATGCATCTTCATAGTCAACATCCACGCTGCAAACGGCATCATTTTTCAAGTTGACGCTGCACATCCAGTGTCCTGTGATGCCGTCATATTCTGTTGGAAGATAACCAATCTCACCATTCACGGTCTGGTATATAAGGGTGACGTTCTTCACCTTGGTTGAGTCCGTTGTGTTGAAGATAATCTCGAAGAGGAACGGATTGCTTGTGTGGACGTATGCCGAATACCACTGCTCGCTCAGGCTCATGGGATTCTCGTAGTCGAAATCGATGCACAGTTTGTTGGCGTCGGAGATGACCGAACTATAGTCTTTAGGATTATTCCATTTACCTATCAGTGGAGGGAACATCAGTACGTGCAATGGACGAATCATATCCTTGTTGTAGGTCACATTCACGGTTTCGGTCTTTGCCTCCCGTCCCTGCTTGGTTGTGATGACGGCATAGACGGGAATGGTTGCCAAGTTAGGACAACCGAGTAGTTCCACATGCATATTCCAACTGCCATCTGCCAATGAGTGCGTTTCACCAACCAAGATGTCATTGCCTGCATACACCCTGACAGGACTGAGTGCCGGGGCTGTTCCATAAACAGGGAATGACAGTTTGTAAATCGATTCGGGTGCCACAATGGTCATATACTTCACATCGCAAGTGGCAAAGCCAATGGGCTGTGTCACCTCGCGGCCGTCAAGCGTGAACTGAAGCTGTGCCGAAGCCATCAGTGTGCCTTGGTCGATGGCTGTCAGGATGAAGCGGGTCGGCTCATCCAAGTAGTCCTTCTCCACGGGGATGGTCAGTCTGCCGTCTTCTACGGTGACCCGCACCATCTTCGTCCCCGTCATCGACGAACCTTCCACATATTCTGCCTTGTCAGCTGGATAGTCCACCAGCAGGCGCACGTTGCTCACACGGTCGCGGATGCTCTCTTTGAAACCGATTTCTGCCCGCAGGGTGACGTTGCAGCTGATGCTCACCTCCGTCTTGTTGGGCAGGAAGAGGGTCTTTGTGTCGTCGGTGTAGTAGAACGGTTCAGCATAGAGTGTCGGAATCTGGTCGTTCGTCACCTCGGCAATGAGGCCGCTCTCCACCTTTACCTTGTTGCTCAGGTAGTCCTTGTCTGCCTCCATGCCCACAGCGGTATAGTCGCTCAGGTAGAGCATCTTGCTGAGAAACGGGTCGCTGCCCATCGTCACCACGGTGTAGTCGCCATCCTTCAGCCCCGTGAGGGTGATGGTCGCCTCTGTGAAGGTCTCCTGCCGGCACAGCAGTCCGTCTGCGTCGTACAGGGTTGCCGTCACCGCCTGGTTGTCTGACCGCAGGAACGACACCTCAACGCCGCCCAACTCTTTCAGGGCGAAGGTGACGGAGTCTGCCTTCTCCTCATCGTTGTTGAGGGTCACGCTCACCTCCACAGGCATGAACAGGTCTTTTAGGCTCGATGCCGTCAGTCGGATGCGGTCGCCCGCCTTGGCTCCGCTTAGCAGTTGCACCTCGGGGTACTGCACCATGAGGCTGTCCAGTGCCTCGCCTGTCGTCTCGTTGTAGGCGGCAATGGTGACATTCTGGTAGTCGCTATAGTATGGTAGTGTCTGCCCTTCCTCGTCAGCGGCAACGGAGGCGGTGTAGGTGAAGTCGTAGTGGATGGTAGGTCCGGCAAGCGGCGACAGGGTGAGGTCGAAGTTGCTGTTGGGGTCAGACAATCTGCTGTACTCCACTGCCTTTCTTGCAGCTACATACCCTCGTGCGGTGGCACTCAGCGTCAGGTCGCCTGCCGGGGTTTCCAGTTCGTAGCGGCCCAACTGGTCGGTAGTGGCGGTGAACACCTTTCCCACAGTGCCGTTCATCATCAGCGAGGCGGTGACGGTAGCGATGCCGATGGGGTTGCCGTCGGGGTCGGTCACCCGTCCGCTCAAGGTGAGGGTATCGGGCTGGCTGAGCGTGTAGATGGTCTGAGCCGTAGCCTCCTTCACCACCAGTTCGGTGCGTGGCGGTGCACCGTAGCGGGCAGCCAGTTCGGTGGGCAGGGTGATGCCGTAGAGCAGTCGGGTGCCCTCCACCTGCCTGTCGAGGGTACTGCCCGTGCCGATGAGGTTGCCCATGGCATCCATCCACACGATGGTGGTCTGGTCGGTCACGTCGGTGGGGGTTCCTCCCTCCTCTCCGGCGGGTGTCTGTACGGTCAGTTGCACAGCTTGCATGGGCTGGACGCTCTTGAAGGTCATCTCCATCGGCTGGTTACTGAGGGTGAAGGTGTCGGTGGAGGCAACCAGTACGCCCTGAGGACTCATCAGGTGGGCGGTGTAAGGCTCCTCGTTGGTCTGTGCATAGAAGATGTAGGAAGGGCGTTCGTCGACGATGTATTTGGTCTGTTCGCCACTGCGTGCGTTAAAGAGCACGAGCGACATGCCCTTGTAGCGTCCGTCCATGAAATTGTCAGGCAGGTCAACGGTGATGTTCTCCGCCTCGCCTTCGGGTATCGCGAGAACGTCGGCAAAGCGGGTGCCCCAGACTTTATCTGCCTTATAAGCCGCAACTGACTGCTCGGGCACATAGAGAACGCAGGACTGTGGGATACGGTCGAACCCATAGAGCATATAGCCCGTATATTCGTATTCGCTGATACAGATGGCCGGCGGCACTGTAGCATAAAGCGTGACAGCCTCCAAGACGGAATTTGGAGGCAGTTGCCACCATCCCATGTATTTGATGTTTGACGGAAGAATCAGCTGCTTCAGCTTGGGCATGCCGTCGACATGAATCTCCAGCACATCTTCATGTTTGTTGACTCCATCATCCCAGACGCCTTGATAAGAGGTATGCCCGAACGTGTGACGAAGGTCTAATTTCTCTGCATTGGGCAAAGCGTTGTATGAACCTAAAACACTGAAACATTCACTGCTCATGCCTACTTCGCCTGAAACGGTCAGGGTTTTCACATCGGCGGGTTTGATGCCGAACTGATTCAGATAGGCGTACAGATGGAAACCACCGATGGAATTGCCACCGGGAGCCTGCCCTGCTTTCTGGAAATAGTTGACGAACAGCTCGCCCGTAGTGGCATTCCAGCTGTTGGTGCCGGGACTTTCCGGATTCTGCATCTGTCCGTCTCCATATTCCCATCCTCCTTCCGGCACTTCGGGGTCGAACTCTGCACAGGCGTTGATGGTTACATCGTGACTGGGCATCGTGAAGACTGGCCAGACATCGGAACTGACCATGACTTCCCTCCCCTCAAACATCTTCTTTCCCTCAAATTCCATGTGGGTATATACCCAGCCCAAGTTGGCCATTCCCATGACTTCGATCTTCACACTGTCACCAGCTGCCAACTCGCAACTGACGCTGTAATCAGCCGTGTTGTTTATCAGATTGTTGTAAAGATCCCAGCTACCATCGCTGTGGTGGTGATATATGTTGATGCTCAAGCCGCGCCCGGCGGTGGAGACGACGGTCAGCTTGTATGCCTGTGCCGAAACTGCTGTCAGCATCAACAGCAGGGCGGCTAAATATCTCTGTATCTTTTTCATAGTATGTCGTTATTTGATGATGATTTTCTTTCCGTTCTTGATGTAGATGCCAGGACGCAGGGTGCCAGTGACTTTACGACCTGCGAGGTCGTAATAGTTGAGAGTTGACAGTTGAGAGTTGACAGTTTGAGAGATTCCTGTGGGGGCACCGTAGGCGAGAGCGAAGCGGGTTGTGGTTTCTCCCGCTTGGGCGGTAAAAGTATAAGGCTCCGTGGCTGGTTGCATGGTGCCTGTCTCATGGTCGATAAGCATCAACTTGCCTTCCAAGTCAGGATAGGGCGTCTTGAAGTCAGCTATGAAGGTGTATTCGCCCGCAACAGGAAACTTGGCACCCATACTTACTGCATCACCTTCGGTAAAAGGCTGTTCGCTGATGGCATAGTGGGTGTTGTCGGCACCAATTACATATAGTAAGGTGGAGGTGCCGGTCAGGTCGGGGAACTTGGTGGCATCGCAGGCTGCTTCGTAGTCAGCGCTGGCATCGGGATTGCCTACCAGTCGGGTACGGTCAAGCTCCATGCCTTCGGCATTCCGCACGTGCAGGTTGATGACACGGCGGTTCTCCATCGTACCCACAGGCGGACGGGGGGAGGCAGCACGCCGCTGTCTTGCCTGAGCGGGAAGGATGTCGGAGGTCAGTTCGGCATAGAAGTCCTCGTAGTCACTGACGGTAGCGAAACGCCCGTACTCTGGGAAGTTCAGGGCCTCGCAGCCCAACGGGCGCTGCACAAAGAACCCTTGGAAGGGGTGCAACACATAATTGTCGTCAACAGGGCTATAAGTGACATAACCTTCGGGATAGGTCGTTACGGTTGAGCCCCAAGGCAAAGGATAGGAGAATGGCTCTTTTCTTCCATAGACCACAAAGGGCATCGACGGCTCGAAGTATTTGGTGCTGTAGAAGCAGGGATAGGGATTGCCTATAAAGTTCCAAGAGCGGTCACATTCAGCGGAGGCGGTATATTGTTGCAAAGGGATTGAGACATCCTCGGTAGTGAAGAGGTTGTTCTTGTTGGCATTGTTGATGGCGGGCAGCTCGATGGTGATGTCAGGCGTGATGACCTCGTTCCATCCGCAAGTGAAGATAAACCCCTCACCCGCATGGAGGATGCTGTCAGCAGTCTGTCTCACCCATACCTCGTCGAACTTGGCATCGGCCCGCATCTGTCCTGAATACTTCCTAATGGCCCACTGGAAGTTGTTACCCGTCTCGAGAATATGCAAATCGCTCAGACGACAGTCGTAGGGCAACGACATAAATATCCAACGACCGCTCCAAAAGGTCGACTCATTCAACCGCAGGGTGGTCTTCACCTCATCGGCTCGCATCGGCGATTTCGCATAGAGCGTTGGCCAACAGTTGTCGAGCGTCGTGGTTGTCATCGTGTTCTCTTTCAGGATGCGGATAGCGTTCTCGTAGGCATCTTGCTCGATGTTGAACGTACCGACAGACAGCGTTCCCTCTGCCTCATGGGTGAGGTGGCCGGCATAGTAGAGACTATTTTCGTTGTCCATGCTGACGGCAAGGGTCAGATTGGGCTTATTGGATGGCAGATTCTGAATGAGCGTGAACTCCTTGCACACACGCAGGTCGCCCGGCCAACTGATGTCAAGCGGCTTGAACACAGGAAAATGGTTCCAACCCGTCTCCAGTTCGTAGGGCGTACAGGCTGGGTGGGAAAGCGTGTGGCCACGCATCATGTAGTTCAGATAGACCACGTTATCGTAGGGATAGGTTTCGTCCCTAACCGTAAAGTCCTTGCTGTCGTCGTAGTTGTAGAGACCATAATTCCTGTAGGGAACCTTACGGGCGTAGAGGTCGCCATAATAGATATACCTCGGTTGTTCCGTGCCGTAGTAAGACTGGCTATAATAAGACGGAGGAGCCACGAGCGAGGGCGGAACAATGCCCAGACAGGTGACGTCCTTCAGACTGTCGCAGTGGTCGAAGGCTCCGTTGGCACGGATCAGCGTTGAGGGCAGTGTTACTTTCTTCAGGTTATTGCAGCCCCTGAATGCAGATTCCTCAATGATCTCCACGCCCTCGGGGATAGTAACTTCTACCAAATCGATTCGGTTCTGGAACGCATTCGCAGGAATGATTTTCGTCCCGGCAGGCAACTGTTCAGGCGTAATGTCCTTATAGTTGACTTGGTTTTGTGCCCATGTGAAGGCGGTCCAGTCAACTAATAAAAGGAAAATAAGGGCAATTTCTTTCATAAATGATGAGGGTTAGGTTGGATATTTGGAGGCAAAGATACGGGAAAAGAACGAAAAAAAGGAAGAAAAAACAAACTATATGACGAAGTGGCGAAGTGGAGTGACGAAACGCGCATTTCGAGTGACGAACGGAAAAAACCTTCACCACCTCAACCTTCGAGATGCCAGTTTAGGCCAAAAAGGGCCGCTACCCGTCCTGACTTTGGCGATGTGTTACCCTGCTCTCGCGTGTTTAGGGTCTAAGAGTCCGTGACGAATACTCATACTCCCTTGCGTATCTTTATGTCCCGCAAAGCGAATGGAGCAGCGAGAGCAGAGCCAAATAAATTTGCCTCGGCTTTGCCGCTTCGCTTGTCGAAGAACTATGCCGAGTCGTGACAGACGAAGACGATAGGCAAAACGCAGAAATACGCAGAAATTATTTCCGCAAGCGAAAATTGAGGCGCCAGCCCTTTGACTTTCAGTCGAAGTGCCTCACGCTGATGTTCATCGACCTCGAACGCGACTCGGCCATCAGAGTGCAAGCACTCATGGCTCTCGCTGCTTACTCGGTTCGGCATAGCTGGAACAAGTTCCACTCTGCACTCGCTTACTCGGCCCTTTGACTTTCAGTCGAAGTGCCTCACGCTCGGCATAGCTGGAACAAGTTCCACTCTGCACTCGCTTACTCGGCCCTTTCTGTGCATTTCTTTTCTTTCTGCGGGACTATTAAATACTCAGGCATCTCCTGACTTCGGCGATGCGTCACCCTGTTGGCGTGCGCCAGTTGGCAATTCTTGTAATTTTGAGATGCTCGTCAGCAAAAAATCACCCTTTCCTTTTCTATTTCATATTATTTATACTTTTGCCACGGATTATACATACTCCACCCAAGGTGTAGCCAAGGTGTACACAAGGTGTACCCAAGGTGTACACAAGGTGTAGCCAAGTTTGAAAGGCTGTCATTACCTTGGGAAGACACTGAGTACTGCTTGGATAGGGTATGGGTAGAGCGGAGCTCTATCGTCATTACCATCATATAGCATGTATAAATAACGAAGGACACATCTTTCCTGAGTCACCCAAGTCACTATGCAGAATTCCCTGCTTATCGGGGTTGCAAGATGGCCAGCCACTCGGAAATGTTAAAACTGCCGAGGTCAGGAGATGTCGGTGTAGGCAAAAAGGGCCGCTACCCGATTGTCGGACAGCGGCCCTGCGCATTCAGCACAAATGTTTCTGGCTTTTACTTAATCACCATTTTCTTTCCGTTCTTGATATAGAGGCCCTTGACGGGATTCTCTACGCGACGGCCGGAGAGGTCATAAACGGGACCTTCTGCCTCCGAGCCATAGCCTTGAATCTCTTCAATGCCAAGGCCCTTGCTGATGCCGGTCACGACGGTGTTAACATACTTGCTGCCGCTAATGTACATGGCAAAGCCGGTTACGGTAATGGCATCGCCGTCAGCCAGACCTTCCTTTAGGGCTTCGGGCAGATAAACGAGCGAGCCCTGAGCGGTCTCGGCACCCTCGACGCTAACATTATAATAATTGCCGCTGATGGAGAGCATACCCGTATATTGTACATACTGAATGGCGGGCGCTGCAATCCAGGCATCCATAGCTGCGCCGTCCATTACGACGGGCTCGGGATAGCTGACGGTTGTGGTGCCGGTCTTGGTGAGCTCGTAGCCGGCCGAAGCGGAGAACTGCTTGAAGCCGCCGTATGTGCTGGTTGTGCCCTCTACGGTAACCTGATCGCCTACTTCGGAAGCGAAGTTCTGGTCGTAAACGTAGATGTATCCGGTAGCATCGCCGATGACAGCACCGCGAGCGCAAACGGCCACCACTGTGCCCTCAACCTTCACCTTACCGTTCTCGCCAGCCTGCACCTCGGCAATAGTCTTGGTGGTAAGCTCAACAGGACCGGGAGCATCGCCCTTTTGGTGGCTGATATACACGGCCTTTGCAATCTGAGGAGAATCGTTGTAAGTGGTATAAGTACCTACAATTGTAAGGATGTCTCCCTCTTCAACGCCAAGGGATTCCCATATCTTATTGTTGGCGGTATCGTCCTGTTTGACCACTCCATAGATGTAAATCTTAACCTGGTCGTTTTCCTGGTCAACTAAATCGAAATTTCCGTAGGTCGTATTAACCAGATTGGCAACTTTACCAGTCAGCTTGTACATGGTCTTTGTATCGGCCTTTTGCAGGAAGTCAGCTATCGAGATGGCCTCGATTTTGGAGTAATCAATCTTCTCTTCTTCCTTTGTCACGCCATTCAGAGAATAAATGTAATTGCCCTGAGAAAACTCTGGAGTTTCCTGATAGAGTTGAAGCTTACCATACACGATAACCTTGTCACCCTCCTTCAGCTGGTCTTCGCTCTCGAACTTCGCATTTCCAAGATAATTGCCGCGATAAACCTTCAGCACGCTTGTGCCATCGGTAATATCATACTCTGCGTTGCCATAGGACACGCTGATGCTGGGTGTTCCTGTTACTTCGCCTTTCACATAAACCTTAGTATTCAAATCCTGACCGGCTGCAATAATTTCCAAAGCCTTGGTCACATCGTAAGCCGTTTCGGGCGTATTGGCAATACCTGTAACGGGACCAGGCTCAACGCCCTCGCCGCTGAGCTCGAAGGCAGCAGCGTTCTTTAGGCCGTTCTGTCCGAAGTACTTGATGAGCTGAGCCTGAATGAGCAGTTCCTTACCCAGGTTACCGGGATTGTCCTTCAGGTTGATGGCTGCGCGAATATCGCCAGTGGGCAGCTGAACTGGAATACAGTTTGCCACGTTCGTCTCGTTCTGGGCGTCGGCCAAAGCGATATTGGTGGCCGAGGCTCCTTCAGCCGTAAACTGGATGTTCTCCATCTTGGAACCGTTGATATTGCCCACGATATAGGCTTTTACCCAGACGGTCGATTCGTCCATGTTGGCAGCCAGCACATCGGCTACAGTCATAGGATTCTCCTTCGTGCCGTCGCCGGCGAAGGACACAATAGCAGCCATAGCTGCAAAGAATGTAAGTAAAATTTTTTTCATACGTTTATCTGTTTTGAATTTTGAATTATATTTTTGAACTCACCCTTCCACCAGGAACCAGGGGTTCATCAGGTTCTCCTTGTTGTACTGCAGGGAGCGGCCGGTCTCCATGTCCAGCACCTTGAAACCAGCGCCTTCCACGATGGCCTGACCCGCAGCCGTATCCCACTCCATAGTGGGCGCAAAGCGAGGATAGACATCAGCCTTCCCCTCTGCCACCAGGCACATCTTGATGCTGCTGCCGCTGCTGATGAGTTGTACGTTCGAGTGCTGTCGGCGCACATCTTCGATGAAGGCCTCCGTCTCGAAGCTCATGTGACTTCGCGAAGCCACGACCACGAATCCGTCCACCGCCTCGTCTCTCTTGCGGAGGGGGAGAGGCTGTGCTCCTGTCAGTATTTTTTCAACCGACGGAAATTCCTCGGCGCAGGGCACGTTCAGCTTTCTGGCCCCCATGTCTTCGCTGGCGAAATAGAGGTCGCCCAGCACAGGCACATAGATGACACCCAGGCGCAGCTGGCCGTCGCGCAACAGGGCGATGTTGACGGTGAACTCGCCGTTCTTCTTGATGAATTCCTTGGTGCCGTCCAGGGGATCGACAATCCAGAGGGCCTCCCAGTCCCTGCGCTCCTCGTAGGGCATCTGCCGCCCTTCCTCGCTCAGCACGGGAATGCCCAGGGGCTCCAGATGCTGCATGATGCGGCGATGAGAGGCCTTGTCGGCCAGGGTAAGCGGGCTGTTGTCCGCCTTCCGCTCAATGCCGAAGTCCTGGGCCGGGTCGTTGTAGATGGCCAGGATGTCGCGCCCGGCCTCGAGGGCAGCCTGAATGGCTGTAGTCAGTTCATAATTCATAGTCAGAGCATCTTTAGGGCCAACTTAATAACGCGCTCGACGGGCGCATCGGGCTCCTGATGCAGAATCTGCATCACCACCTTGTGAGTGGGAGCCGGACTGAAGCCGAGCATCGTCAGAGCCTGTACTGCCTCGTTCTGCACCTCCTGATTGACCAGCGGCAAGGCATTGGAACCGGCGGGCGAGACGGGCGAGACGTCGAGGGTGGCAATCTTGTCGCGAAGGTCCACGATAATGCGCTGAGCCGCCTTGGGCCCGATGCCCTTCACCTGCTTCAGCATTTTGTCGTTCCCCTCGCTGATGATGCCGCACAGTTCAGCTGGCGTCATCGCAGAGAGAATCATGCGCGCCATAGCGGCGCCGATGCCGCTGACGCTGGTGAGCAGTAGGAAGAGCTCGCGCTCTGTGCGCGTGCTGAAGCCCCACAGCTGATAGGCATCCTCTCTGATGCTCTCGGTAATCCAGAGCTTCACCTCGTCCTTTCCCTGAATGGCGGCATAGGTGTTGAGCGAGATATTCACGCCATATCCCACTCCACCGCACTCCACCACCGCCAGGGTGGGCGTCAGGTCGGTCAGACTGCCTCGAACGTATTCAATCATAGGCCTTTTTGATTTCTTTTTCGATTTTCAGGCTGCGAAGTTACAAATAAGCAGGGGATATACAAAATAAATCCCAATTTTATTTTGCTTAAGGCAACATCTTCGCGAAAAAGCCGAGTAATTTTTGCCAGAGGCGGGTGTAAATTTTGCGGGAGGCGGGTGTAAATTGAAAAATACCCGGGTTTGGATAGAAGAGAGTGGAGGTACAGATTTGTGCAAAAGCCTATGAAATTTTGCGGAAAGGCCTTTGAAATTTTGCGGAAAGACCATTCAGTAAATGCGGAAAGGCCATTCTGTAATAACACAAAGCCCTTTCAGATAAAACGCAATGGCCTTTGAGAAAAACATGAAAGTTTGTGCGGAAATCAACTTTTTTGGGGGTTCCGTATAATAAAAAGGGCCTTGCGCACGTTTATATAATCGTGAACGCGCGAAAAATCATAGCGATTCTGATCGTGACCCTCTGCGTAAACGTGCTGTGGGCCACTCATTTGTCTATGCCCTCAGCCAATGGACTGGAGGCTCCGGCCGATACCGCAAAGCCGAAGAAGAAGACGCGCTTCAGCGTCAAGAAGACTACGCCTCAGGACACAAAGGACCTGAAGCAGAAGACGGCCGACCTGAAAGACCCAGACAACCTGCAGACGACCGTAACCTACGACGAGAAGGACAACACCTATACGATCGGCACAAGCATCGGCACAGGCACTGGCAACACAGGCGCTCAGGGCGCAGCCGGCCGCAATACGCAGCAGAACCGAAACAACAACCAGTCGAACCGAAACACGCAATCGAGCCGAAACAACTCGCAGTCGAGCCGCAACAACAGTTCTTCGTCGCGCGGAAAGAGCGGCTCTGGCTCGAACAACACCTCGAACAGCATAGCCGCAAGCATGGGAACAGGCGTGCCAGGACAGGCCGGAATGACCCTGGGCATAGCCACCAGCTACCTGGACGCTCCCCTTCTGATGACGCCCGAGGAGTTCCACCAATGGAGTCTTCGCCAGAGCATGAGCCGATACTATCAGCAGAAGAACCGCGAGGCCTTCGAGAACGAGGGAACCAGCAAGTTCGACTTTACGGACATGCACTTCGACCTGGGCCCTGCCGAGAAGATTTTCGGCCCTGGCGGCGTTCAGCTGAAGACGCAGGGTAGTGCCGAGCTGAAGATGGGCGCCAACATGAAGAAGGTGGACAATCCCGCCCTGGCAGCCAGCCGCAGAAAGACTTTCGGCTTCGACTTCGACGAGAAGATTAACCTGAGCCTGAACGGTAAGGTGGGCGACAAAATCAACCTGAACCTGAACTACAATACGGATGCCACGATGGACTTCGACACCCAAAGCATGAAGCTGAAATACGACGGCAAGGAGGACGATATCGTGAAGCTCATCGAGGCGGGCAACGTTTCCTTCCCCAGCAACGTGGGCCTGGTGCCAGGCATCAGCAGTCTGTTCGGCCTGCGCACCGACCTGCAGTTCGGCAAACTGAAGATGCAGACGGTAGTGAGCCAGAAGAAAAGCGCCAGCACCAGCGTAAACAGCAAGGGAGGCAGCCAGCAGAATACGTTCGAGTTCAGCGCCACGAACTACGAGGAGAACCGCCACTTCTTCCTCTCTCACTTCTTCCGCGAGCAGTTCGACCGCAGCATGCAGACCCTGCCCACCATCGCCAGCGGCATCACCATCAAGCGCGTTGAGATCTGGGTGACGAACAAGAGCGGCAATACCTCGGGCAACCGAAACATCATCGCTCTGGCCGACCTGGGCGAATCGACCTACATCAGCAACCCGATGTGGATTGCCTCGAACACGACTGTACCCAGCAACCGCACCAACGACGAATATGAAACGTTGGTGAACGACTATCCCGAGGCCCGCGACATCAGCCAGGCCACGACCGTTCTGGACGGCATAGGCGACTTCGAGGGCTCGGTCGATTACGAGAAACTGCAGTCGGCCCGCAAGCTGAACTCGAGCGAATATACCGTCAACACCAGCTTGGGCTATGTCAGCCTGAACAACACCCTGCAGACTGACGATGTGCTGGCCGTCGCCTACGAATACACCTATAGCGGCAACACCTATCAGGTGGGTGAGTTTGCAAGCGACATCAGCAACAACAAGCAGACTCTCTACGTAAAACTGCTGAAAGGCACTACGGGAAGTCCCTCGCTGCCCACCTGGCGACTGATGATGAAAAACGTCTACTACCTGGGCGCCAGCACTGTTCAGAAGGAGAAGTTCCGCCTGGACGTCAAGTATCTGAGCGACAGCACAGGCGTCTATCTGACCTATCTGCCCGAGGAGAAACTGAAGAACACGACCCTGCTGAAGGCCCTGAACCTGGACCGCCTGGATGCAAACAACAACGCCAACCCCAACGGACAGTTCGACTACGTGGAAGGCTTCACCATTCAGAAGGGGCGCATCATCTTCCCCGTTACGGAACCCTTCGGACGCCACCTCCGCAAATGGATCGGCAACGATGCGATGGCCGACAAATACTGCTTCGAGGAACTCTACGACAGCACCAAGACCGTAGCCAAGCAGATAGCCGAGCACGACAAGTTCTTGCTGACCGGCCACTATACAGGCAATAGCGCAGCCGAGATAGACCTGGGCGTAACGAATATTGCACAAGGTTCGGTCCGAGTGACGGCAGGCGGCGTTCAGCTGACCGAGAACTCCGACTATACAGTCGATTACAATATGGGGCGCGTCACCATCATCAACCAAAGCCTCATCGATGCCGGCACGAATATTCACGCCAGTGTGGAGAGCAACGACAACTACGGCATGCAGCGAAAGACGATGGTGGGAATGAACATGGACTACGAGCTGAGCAAGAACCTGACTTTCGGCGGTACGTTGATGTACCTGAGCGAACAGCCGCTCACCACCAAGGTAAACATGGGCAGCGAACCGCTGAAGAACACCCTCTGGGGCGGGCATATCAGCTGGAAGCGCGAGAGTCAGTGGCTCACCAACATGATAGACAAACTGCCCCTCATCCAGGCCACACAGCCCAGCCAGATTACCTTCAACGCCGAAGTGGCCCAGCTGCTGGCCGGCGTGAACAAGAGCATTCAGGGAGGCGCCTCCTATCTGGACGACTTCGAACAGAGCAGTTCCAAGACCAGCCTTTCGCAGCCCACCTACTGGACAATGTCCAGCACCCCAAGCATGTTTGCCGAAAGTAAGCTCTCGAGCGACCTCGCCTACGGCTACAACCGCGCCCTGCTGGCCTGGTACTATGTTGACCCCATCTTTACCCGTCGCAGCAGCACCCTGACACCCAGCCACATCAAGAGTGACCTGAAGCAGCTCTCCAATCACTACGTTCGAGAGGTATTCGAACGCGAGCTCTACCCTCGAAAGGCACAGAACAGCTACACCAGCGCTAGCAGCCTGAACGTTCTGAACCTGGCCTTCTACCCCAACGAACGAGGTGCATACAACCTGACGACCGATGTAGACCAGAACGGCCGGCTAAACAATCCGCGCAGCCGATGGGGAGGTATGATGCGCAAGCTTGACAACGCAGACTTCGAGGCACAGAATATCCAGTATATCGAGTTCTGGATGATGGATCCCTTCATCTACAAGAAAGACGTAGCGGGTGATCACGGAGGCGATTTCTACATCAACCTGGGTGAAGTGAGTGAGGATATCCTGAAGGACGGCAAGAAATACTTCGAGAGCGGTATGCCTGTGGACGGAAACAGCCAGTACTGGACAGAAGGGCTCTGGGGACGCGTGCCAAACACCACCAGCGTTACTTACGCGTTTAACAATGAACGCGGAGCGCGTGCGCGACAAGACGTTGGCCTTAACGGTCTGACTGACTCGGAAGAGCAGCAGTTCAACACCTATATGCAATATCTGCAGCAGATTCGAGGACAAGTGAACGCCCAGGTATTCGACAGTATCTATGCCGACCCGGCCAATGACAACTACCACTACTATCGCGGCACAGACTACGACGAGGCACGCACCAGCATCCTGGACCGCTACAAGCGAGTGAACATGCCACAGGGAAACAGCGCCGACAGTGATACGAATCCAGAGAGCTACGAGACGGCCTGGAAGAGCACACCCGACGTAGAGGATATCAATCAGGACTATACACTGAACGAATACGAGAAATACTATCAGTATCACATCAGTATCCGCCCTGAGGATATGGTGGTGGGCCGCAACTACATCGCCGATAAGCGGACAGCCAGCGTAAAACTGCGCGACGGCTCAACCGAAGAATGTACCTGGTATCTCTTCCGCGTCCCCCTGGACGAATACGAGAGGAAAGAGGGCAATATCAACGACTTCACCAGTATACGCTTCATGCGTATGTTCCTCACAGGCTTCCAGGAAGACATCATCGTCCGTTTAGCTACACTCGACCTGGTTCACGGCGACTGGCGCACCTACGAGCAACCGCTATACACAGGCGAGGCACCGGCTTCTAGCGGCACTTTGGAGGTGAGCACAGTCAACATTGAGGAGAACAACGACAAGGAACCTGTGAACTACGTTCTGCCGCCAGGCATCAGCCGCGTAACGGACCCCCACGAGACGCAGCTGGTGGAGAACAACGAGCAGGCTATGTCTATGATTGTGCGCAACCTGAGCCCTGGCGATGCGCGAGCCGTCTATAAGAACTGCTCCTACGATATGCGCAAGTATAAGCACCTGCAAATGTTCCTGCACGCCAATGCCCTGGCGCAGGATATCACAAACGTAGCAGACGGCGAGACAAGCGTCTTCCTGCGCCTGGGTTCGGACTACAAGAGCAATTTCTACGAATACGAAGTGCCGATGCAGCTGACGCCAGAAGGGTTCTACGATACAGAAAGTGCTGCCGGATGTGCCGCAGTCTGGCCTCAGGAGAATATGATAGACATCGACCTGGACATCTTCACCAGCCTGAAGAAGGCACGCAATACGCAGAACAGCCTGGGGCTGACCAGCCTAACGCAGCTCTTCTCTGACTACGACAAGGAACGCCCAAGCAACCGCATTTCTATCATGGGTAACCCGTCGCTGGGCGAGGTGAAGACCATCATGATCGGCGTAAGGAACAACGGCCGTACGGTGAAGAGCGTTGAGGTCTGGTGCAACGAACTGCGCCTGCAGGAATTCTCGAACGAAGGAGGATGGGCGGCTCAGGGCAACCTGAACATGCAACTCTCAGACATCGGCTCTGTCAACGTAACTGCACAAGTAGAGACTGCCGGCTTCGGAGGCATCGAGCAGAGCGTAATGAGTCGCACCGACGAGGACGACCTCAACTATGCCATAACGACGAACGTAGATCTGGGACGTCTGCTGCCTGAGAAGGCCAGACTGAACATGCCGCTCTACTACAGCTACAACAAGGAGACCGTCAAGCCGAAGTACAACCCCTTCGACACAGACATGAAGCTGGAGGATGCCTTGGACGCCCTGACCACCAAGCAAGAGCGCGATTCGCTGAAGTCGCTGACCACACATAAAGAGGTGAGCAAGAACCTGTCGTTCAGCGGCGTCAAGATAAACATTGTCACCAAGAAGCACCCTATGCCCTACGATCCAGGCAACTTCACCTTCAATTACAGTCACAGCAACCAGACGACGGAAGGCGAGACGACCATCTACGAGCATGAGAAAAACTGGAAGGGCGGCCTGAATTATGCCTGGAGCCCCAATTGGAAGGCCTGGGAGCCCTTCAAGAACCTCAAGTCGAAGAGCAAATGGCTCGACCTGCTGAAGGCTCAGAACCTATCCTATGCGCCGCAGAGTATTTCGTTCAATACCGACCTGAGCCGTTCTTACTACGAGCTGCAGGAACGCGATCTCGACAACATCGAGTCCCCTACAGCCCTGCCTGTCAGCTTCAGCCAGAATTTCCTCTGGAACCGCAATTTCCAGCTGCGATGGGATATCTTCAAGGCGCTTCACTTTACATTCCAGAGCGGAACTCGCGCCGAGGTGGAGGAGCCCTATATGCAGGTCAACAAGCACCTCTACCCTGATGAATACACAGCCTGGAAGGATTCAGTGAAGATGAGCCTGCGTCACTTCGGCCGGCCTTTGGACTACAACCAAAGCGTACAGCTCAGCTATAAGGTTCCCCTTGACAAGATTCCAGCCCTGGACTGGACCAGCTTGGACGGTACGTATAATTCCACCTACGGATGGCGTCGGGGAACTCGTATGTCAGACGGCAGTACACTGGGCAACAACATCAACACCCAGCGCACCGTCAACCTGAACGGAAAGCTGGACCTGGAGAAGCTGTACAACCACAGCAAGTTCCTGAAGGAAGCCAACCAGCGTTTCTCGGCTACCAACGCCAGAAACGCAGCCAACAAGAAGAAGCAGGAGAAACAAAAGGAAGAGGAAGAGAAGAAGAAGCGGCGAGAGCAGGAGAAGGCCGAACGTAAGCAGGCCGAGGAGGAGGCCGCTGCACAGGGCGTTCCCGTAGATTCCATCCTGGCCAAGAAGAACAAGCTGCCCGACGGCAAGCAGACCAATGCCAAGGGACAGAGCCAGCAAAAGGAAGATTCCAGGAAAAAGAAAGGCTTTGCAGAGGAGATAACCCTCTATCCGGACTCGGCCCTGAAGATAGCCCATAGCCAGAACAGCAAGCGCCTGCGCGTATCAGCCCTGGATACATCGGGCCACGAGTTCAAGGTGAAGTATAAGAAGGTTGACGAGAATACTATATTAATAACGCGCACGCCTAAGGACACCACCCAGATACGCCTGAACGTCATCGCCCTGAAGCCGCGCGAGGAGATGAAGGGATACTCGATCATGCAGGCTGCAGCCCGACTGGCAATGGCGCTCAGAAACGTGACGGTAAGCTATCGCAATACGTACAACCTGTCCCTGCCTGGCTTTATGCCAAACGTGGGCGATATGCTGGGCCAGACCAAGGACCGAGGTGTGTTCAGTCCTGGTGTAGGCTTCGGATTCGGTTTCGTCGACGATTCGTATATCGACAAGGCGAAGAGCCACGGATGGCTGCTCTGCAACGACAGCGTTTCCACACCTGCCGCCACAGCCACTACTGAAGACGTACAGGTAAAGGTGGCATTGGAGCCCTTCAGCGACTTCAAGATAGACCTGACGATGAGCCGTACGGACAACAGGAACAAGAGCATTCAGTTCATGTACGCAGGCAATCCTACTACCCACACAGGCTCCTTCAATATGACTACAATCAGCCTGAAAACGGCTTTTGCCAGCCGCGGAAACGTAGGCAACGGGTACCAGAGCCGCACCTTCAGCCGATTCCAGGATAACCTGAATATCATGCAGCAGCGCGTTGAAGCCCAATACCTGAACTCACAGTACCCGGAGGGAACAGGCATGAACGGCACCTTCAACCCCGAGAACGGAACCGTCGACCGCTATAGTGCAGACGTAATGATACCAGCCTTCCTGGCAGCCTATACGGGAGGCGATGTCCGAGGCCGCTCTCTCGATATCTTCCCATCCATCACGAAGATGTTGCCCAACTGGAGCCTGACGTACAAGGGTTTGAGCAATCTGCCCTGGGTGCGCGACCATTTCAAGAGCGTCAGCCTGACCCATGCCTACAAGAGTGTCTATTCCGTGGGCTCCTACAACTCATACAGCTCCTGGATAGAGGCTATGGGCAGTGGAGGCGCCCTGGGCTACGTGCAGAACACCACCACCGGCTTCTACCAGCCAAGCTCAGCCTACGATATCAGCAGCATTTCCATCAACGAGAGCTTCGCACCCCTGCTGGGACTGAACATGACGTTCAACAACAATATGACCCTGAAGCTGGAGTACAAGACCACTCGCGTGATGGCACTTAGCATGACAAGCGCCCAGCTCGACGAGACGGGCAGCAACGATATCGTGCTCGGCTGGGGCTATAAGATAAACGATTTCCGACTGGGAAGCCTCTTCGGCAAGGGAGGTTCCAGCGCCAGCGCCCGTGCATCAAAGGGGAGCAAGAGTAAGAAAGGTAAGAACACGAAGACAAAGACGGACAAGGGAGAAGAGGTTGCAGACAACAGCCTGCAGCAGAACAACCGCTCGCGCTCCAACTTTGCCCACGACCTGAACCTGCGCTTCGACTTCAGCCTGCGCAACCAGGATGCCATCAAGCGCGACCTGCAGACCAGCCTGTGCGAAGCCACCAGCGGTAGCAAGGCCATCAAGACCAGCGCCCAGATAGACTATACAATGAGCCGCTACGTTACTCTGAGCCTCTACTACGACCGCCAGCGCTCCCAGCCCCTGCTCTCCAGCAGCAGCTACCCCACCATTACCCAAGACTTTGGCATGAGCATGAAGTTCTCCTTGACAAGATAAGCCCCTAAGGCCTCCCAGGATATCCTAGGGTTTTCCAGGGTTTCCTAAAACAACCATAAGAACTGGAATTATGAATAAGATGAGTGTTTTCAGCCTGCTGCGCCAGCTCTGGCCCTACGTCAGGCCCTATCGCTGGCTCATTGCCATTACCGTCAGCCTCACCTTCCTGGGTTCGCTGATGGCACAGGTCAATGCCGTTGTCCTGGACCGCACCGTTGATGCTATCAATGCCCTCATTCAGCAGGGCGATGTTCTATGGAGCCGCGCTGCACGCATCCTGGTCACCATCAGCATCATCCTGCTGGGCAAGGAGGTAGTGGCCTCCCTGGTCACCTTCTGCCAACGATATTTCGGAGAGCGCCTGCGCATCCTCGTCAGTCGCGACCTCTCGCTGCAGGTGGTCAGCCGCCTGCTTACCTTCCGCATGGCTTTCTTCACCGCCGACGGCAACGAGACGGGCAAACTGCAGTCGCGCATAGACAGGGGCATCATGAGCCTGAGCAATACGGTGAACAATTTCTTCATAGAGATACTGCCGCTCTTCACCAGCGCCATCCTGGCCCTCGTGCTGATGTTCCTGGCCAACGTTTATGTGGGTCTTGTGGCGCTGTGCATTGTGCCGCTTTACTTCTGGGTGACCAATATTCAGGCCACTCGCATGAAGGGCGGGCGGCGCAGCATCTTCCAGAGCCACCAGGCCGTCAGCCAGGGCATACTGAACATCATTGAGAGCATCACCGTTATCAAGTCCTTCAACCGTCAGGATATCGAAGCCCGCAGGCAAGAGGATATCCAGCTGGCCATGACGGGTCAGCAGCTCGCCACACGCCGCCAGAGCTTTCTCTTCAACGGTCTGAAAAGTTTCCTTGAGCAGATAGGTACCGTTCTCATCATTATCCTGACCGCCTACCTGGTGCTCATCGACTATCCAGGCATGAGCATCGGTAAGATCATGTATCACGTCATGCTCTTCTCCAATGTCAGTGCCCCCATCCGCCAGCTCCACCGTATCTACGACGACCTAAACGATGCCCTCATCTATGCCGAGGGGTTCTTCGGTCTGCTTCAGGCCAGGGATCAGGTGGAGGAGAGCGGCAGCTACCGCCCAGAGAAGGTGCAGGGCGACTTCGAGATGCAGGGTGTGGACTTCACCTATCCAGGCGGCACGAAGGCGCTCCACAACGTCAGCCTACGCATTCCAGCCGGAAAGATAACAGCCCTGGTGGGGCTGAGCGGAGCCGGTAAGAGCACCATCGTGAACCTGTTGGACAAGTTCTATCAGCCCGACTGCGGCCGCATCACCCTGGACGGCACACCGCTCTCTGAGTGGGACACGCAATGGCTGCGCGAACATATCGGACTCGTCCTGCAGAAGAACCATATCTTTGAGGGCACCATCGAGGAGAACATCCTCTACGGCAATCCGGATGCCACACACGAAGATGTCGTGGAGGCGGCACGTCAGGCCTTCCTGCTCGACCAGGTTATGCAGTTGCCCTATGGGTTCCAGACCAGCGCCCTCCAGCTCAGCGGCGGACAGCAGCAGCGCGTAGCCATAGCACGCATGTTCATCAAGAACCCGCCAATTATCTTCCTCGACGAGCCCACGGCCAGCCTGGATGCGATCGCCACAGAGCAGATACGTTCCAGCATAGACGCCATCAAGCAGGGCCGAACCGTCATCATCATCTCGCACAACATCGGACAGATCATCGATGCCGACCAGATCTACGTGCTCCAGGAGGGGCGTGTCGTGCAGAGCGGTACGCCTCAGGAGGTCTATCGCCAGGGCGGTGTCTATAAAGAGATATTCGATGCCAGCGCCCGTAGCATGAATGCCGACAAGATAGCCCAGACAATGGGGTAGGAAAGGTTCAAAGTTCCCCCTTACTCAATCCATATCAGATAGCCCTTCTTGGCAGGGATGACGAGGGGTTGGGCCGTGTCATACAGGCCCTCCTCCTGGAAATTCTTGACTGCGGGTATGTGAGCCTTCGCGCGGTTGGCCTTTAGTCCCAGGCGTTTCCAGTCGAAGGTGAGGCTGACGCTCTTCTCCTGGGCCGAGAAATTACCTACTGCCACGAGCACGCGCCCCTTGTTGACGAAGGCGGTGGCTTTCACCTCTGGGTCAGAAGTCTCTACGGCACATTCCTCGTCCCACCAGCCTGTCATCCGCGCCTCCTCGATGCCGAACTCCTGCCAGAGCTGCCATACGGGTACGGGCGAATGCTCGTTATATGAATAGCGTCCTGTAGCGCCGAATACAGCGCCCAGCCATCGGTTGCCGCCGTCCTGCAGCATCTCGGCCATCGGTCCGAAGGGGATGCCAGAGAAGGTGATGAGCCACTGGTCGGGCGTCATCTGATTGTAGCGGAACGACTCGCCGAACCACAGGCGGTCCACGAAGGCCATGTAGTCGGTGTATTGGTTCATGGGGCCGTTGGAGTAGCCTGTGTTGGAGTGCAGGTCGATGAGCGAACCAGGGCGGTAGGTCTCCATCACGCAGCGCATGCGCTTCATCACAGAGCCGTCAAACGATATGTCGTCCATATAGACGCCGTCAATCTCGTAGTTCTGAAGCATCCAGCGCAGGCCCTCCAGATAGTAGTTTATCCAGCGCGACTGGGGGCTGGTGACCCATGCGGCATCGGTCATCTCCAGGCTGTACTCGGCATACCAGGCAGGCCAGTAGTCCTCCACCAGGTGTTCGCAGAGCCAGGGGGCGCCTCCGCCTGGGCCTGCCGCCATGATCTCATGGTTCAGGCTGTGCAGGGCATATATCTCCGATACGAAGTCGGTCAGTTCGCGTATGGTGTAGTAGAGCTTCACCTTCAGTCCTTTCTGGTGCATGGCCCTGATGTGTTCCTTCAGCGGTTCCCTGACGATGAAGGGGTAGTTGATAACGGGGTTGAGTCTGCCCGCATGGTGTATGTTGCTGATGTTAGCACCGTCTTTCGAAGCATTCTCGAAGCCCGAGGGATCGCCGTGGAAGTACCGTTGTTCGAACTGATGGCGGGTGTCGAGCGGTTTGGCGGGCGTGATGTGCAGTACCATCTGCAGTTCCAGCGGCTGTTTGCCCAGCGTCTGAGGTCCCAGGGCGGCGGTCACTACGGCCTGAGCCTGCTCGCCCGCTCCCTGCGTGTTCATCACGACGCGGCTCTTCCCCTCGTTGAACCAGGCAGCCGGCGCGTTCTTCTTGTAGTCGCGCAGCAGGGGACCGTGGTAGGCGTCGTCGCCTCGGAACTCCGTGTGCAGGCCAGCCTTTATGCTGCCCATCCAGTAGCTGTCCCATTGTCCGCTCCAGTCCCATGAGCATTCTTTTGGGCGGTAGCCGCCGTCCTGTCCGATGCCCATCATGTAGGTCGAGGCATATGGTGTGTAGGCCGTCCTGAGCCGTATGTCCTTCACGTCCAGTTCCCTGTCGGCCGAGAGGTTCAGTTTGAGCAGCACCTGTCCGTCATACTCCATCTGCGCCTGGGTGGTCAGGTTCACGCCCTGCTTCTGCTGCGCTGAGGTCCAGCTCACTTGCGTATCGGCATCGCGTTGTATGCTCACCTTGCCGCCGTCCAGCCGGATGGTGCCCTCCTGGGTCTCCACCTCTATGCGCATAGGTTCTGACAACACCTTGTGCCCGTTCACCTCCACCTGGCCGGGCAGTCCGCTGGCCGCCACTTCCAGGCTCTTCTCAGTAGCCCTGATGCGCTTGCCGCTTACCTTCATGGGCTTGAATGGGCGGATGAGCGTGCGCTCCGATCCGATGGTTGAGTTGAGCCAGCGCAGTCGTGCCAGGCGCCACAGATCGCCGTCTCCCTTATCGGCCAGCACCTGGTCCTTCACATGCAGGGTGAAGCCCACCTTGCGCGGCGTCATGCCCTGGGCGGTTACCGTAGCCGAACCCTCGTACACCCCGGCCGGAGCATCCTCGGGCACCTGTACGCCGCACCACAGCGCCTGAACGTCGCCCTGTGCCACGTTCACCTGCATCCTGAGCGGTTGTCCGTCCCAGCCCGTTCCTGTGCAGTTGAAGCAGGTCTGTTCGCTGACTGGGATTATCGTATTGCCACCCCTCTCCTTCAGGTCCGAGAACGTGACGTTCACTCCTTGCAGAGCGCCGTGGGCTGCCCATAGGCCTATCTGCCAAACGTAGTACTCATTCCTCAGCGCCGTACCCTCGAAGGCATCCTGCGGCACCCGCTTCACCCAGCGCACGGGCAGCTGGTGGAACAGGCGGATGGGAAAGCATCGGTCTTCGGTATAGATGACGGGGTTCTCCGTGTGGCGCCCCCTCAGCAGGTCGGTCTCAGCCTGAGTAGCCGTGTTGCCCATCTGCGTGAAGGCCTCGAACCTGTTCACTGCCTCGAAGCGCAGCACCAGTGCCTCCACGGGCCTCTCGTCCTTCAGTGAGGTCTTCCATGCCTTGGCCTCCGCCTCGGGATAGGCGATGTAGTCGTTGTAGTCCCACATGAAGCGGCACTCGGCACTTCCCTTGCGCAGGTTGAAGGGCATGTAGTAAACCAGGTAGGTGTCCTCCCCCTCCAGCGGTTCGAACCACACAGCTCCCTCTTCGGGCGTACGCTTCTCGGCCCAGAAGTGAGCCACCTGCCTGCCGCTCGCCTGCCCAGTGATGACGAAGCTCGTGATATTGCTCTTCACGTCCGGCCTGCGCCATTTCAGCGTAGCGCGTACGGCCTTGGTTCCCTTCGGGCACTTCGCCTGCACAACGGCACGGTGGTTGCCCAGTCCGTCGGCCACCCAGGGCTCACTGGTCACCTCGAACGGCACGCCGTCGGGTGCATAACTGGCATACTGGCTGTCAGCATCCTGTGCCGACGCATTGATGACTGCCATCCAAAGCAGCATGATGAGGATTCTTCTTTTCATATACTATTCTGTTGTTTCTGTCGTTATTGAGGTATTCGGGTTTTTCGACTGCAAAGATACTAAATAATATTCACAATACATCGTTCATGCGGCATAAATTACTGGAAAAGGGCTCAAACCGCACGGATTTCAACTCTCGCAGCTATTTTCCGGCACGTTTTTCTGCATTACATAAACTGTTTTACTTAAGCTTGTTGTTCATGAGATGCTCATAGGATTACCATATTGTTGCCGTGCTCCAGGAATATGAGAGCTATATGAAAAGAACTCTAGTCCAATTAGAGTTCAATTAGAGATGAACACAGAAAGAATAAAGAAAAAATATACAAGTTTTCAATAAATTCTCTATAAATTCTCTATAAAAACGCTATCCCTATGGTATAGAGACTTTATAGAGGTTTTATAGAGAACCAATAGAGGTCTTACTTAGGTCTTACTTAGGTCTTACTTAGGTTTCATTGAAGTTTTATTGAGAACCGGTAGAGGTTTCTTTGAGAAAATACAGTAATGTTAAAATATGCTAAAACGGATGGTGCGATGCAAGAAAGTCTGCATTATATTCGTATCTTTGCACAGAAAAAGCACAGAAGCCGGGGGCTGAGAGGACGGCAGGACCCCCTTTAGGAAGCGCAACTGGCATAAGAAAAAGAAAACAACCTTATAATAAAGACAAAACACATGAAGAAGAATTACCTTAAGTCTTGCCTGGCAGCCCTGGCGCTGCTGACGGCACCCCTGAGCCTCTCTGCTCTGGAGAAAGCGGACGGCACGTACCAGATTGGCACAGCAGCCGACCTGATTGAGTTTTCAAGTCTGGTGAATGGCGGCGAAGCGGACGCCTCGGCCTGCCTGACGGCCGACCTGGACCTGAGCGGCGCTGCCCTGGAGCCTATCGGCACGGCGGCAAGCCTGTACCGCGGCACCTTCGACGGACAGGGCCACACGATCAGTAACCTCACCATCGAGAAGGAGGGAACGGATTATGTAGGCCTGTTCGGCATCGTCACGGGCGGCGCCACCATCAGGAACTTCACCCTGAAGAATGCCAGGCTGAGCGGCCAGGCCTTCATCGGCATCATCGGCGGCTCGAACGGCAGCGGCACCATAACCGTGGATGCCCTGGGCTTCGAGGGCGAGGCCGTCGGTACGGCCCAGAACGTATCGGGCATCATCGGCGTGAACATGAACAGCAGCGCGGCCTTCAAGATAAGCAACTGCTACGTCACGGGCAAGGTGGCAGGCGGACGCGAGAGTGCAGCCATCACGGGCTGGACAGGCGGCGGACAGAGCTCCGTCGTGAACTGCTGGAGCACGGCAGAGGTGAGCGGCAACGACACGGGGAAAGCGTTCTATCGCAACGATGCCACGGTATGGTCGAACTGCTTCGACTCATACGGCGAACAGGTGGACGCCATCCCTGAAGGTGCACTGGCAAGCGGCGCCCTGACCTTCCTGCTGAACGGCAACACGGCCGAGGGACCCTGGCGCCAGACACTGGGCGAGGACGGGCATCCCGTGCTCGCCAGCGCAAGCAAGAAGGTGTATGCCATAGCCAGCGAGGGATTCCGCTGCGACGGTATGCCGATGGGCGAGATTACCTACACGAACGACGCTCAGACCACCGTAATTCCCGACCACCAGTACGGCGAGGGCTACGTCTGTGCAGTGTGCGGCAGGTTCAACGAGGACTTCATTCAGCCCGAGGACGGCGTCTATTCCATCGGCAACGCCACGGAACTGGCCTGGTTTGCCGAGATGGTCAACAGGGGCAACACGGCGATAAACGGCAAACTGACGGCCGACATCACACTGGAGGACAACGTGCTGCCCATGATCGGCACGGAGGCCAACAAGTACGGCGGCACGTTCGACGGTCAGTTCTATACCGTGACGATGAACGTGGAGGCCACGGAGGCCCGCACGGCCCTGTTCCGCCATCTGAACGGCACGGTGCGCAACCTGCACACAGCCGGTCGCATCAGCACCCAGTATGCCTATGCCTGCGGTATCGCGGCCATCATGTACGGCTGCACCATCGAGAACTGCATCAGCTCCATCGAGATCCACAACGCACGCGGCGGTCAGGACTACTGCCACTCGGGTATCGCAGGCCGTGCCACAGGCGGGGGCAACACCATCCGCAACTGTGTCTTCGACGGCAAAGTGACCGGCGAGGACCCGGTCAGCACGTCGGGTATAGTGGGCTGGGCGCCAAACGGAACGGTTGTGGACAACTGTCTGCAGATAGCCGACATAGAGGTTGGGGGCTCGGGCCGCGGCTGCTTCACCATCGGATGGGGCAACGGAGCCCTGGTGGTGAACAACTGCTACTACAAGACCGCCTTCGGCAACATGAACGAGGGTTCGACCCAGGTGAACGAGGAGCGCCTGGCCAGCGGATATATGTGCTACCTGCTGAATGAGAACCAGAACACCACCAAATGGACGCAGACGCTGGGCGAAGACGCTTATCCCCTGCCCTGGACGAACCACAAGGAGGTCTATCCGCAGAACGGTAACATCCTGTGCAGCGGAGCGCTGGATCCCAGCAACACACCCACCTTCAGCAACGAGAACACCAATCCCGCCACGCGCGAAGAGCATACCTTCAACAACAACGGCGTCTGCACAAAGTGCGGCTTCTTCGACGAGACGGCCGTGCCGCAGCTGGTGGACGGATATTACGAGATCTTCAATGCAACCCAGTGGAAGTGGTTCGGCTCTCAGGTAGCTGCCGGCGAGGCTGAGATAAACGGCCGGCTGACAGCCGACATCATCCTGGACGACGACAAACTGCCGATGATCGGTACGGACACCCATCCCTTCGCCGGAATCTTCGACGGCCAGTTCCACACCATTACCTTTAACGTTGAGGATGCCGAGGCACGCACAGCCCCCTTCCGCCACCTGAGCGGCACGGTGCGCAACCTGCACACAGCCGGCCGCATCCACACCAATAACTCATACGCCTGCGGTATAGCGGCTATCATGTACGGCTGCACCATCGAGAATTGTATCAGCTCCGTAGAGATATACAACGCCAAGGGCGGACAGGACTACTGCCACTCTGGCATCGCAGGACGAGCTACGGGCGCAGGCAACGTCATCCGCAACTGCATCTTCGACGGCAGACTGGCCGGCGAGACGCCTCAGAGCACCAGCGGCATCGTGGGATGGGCGCCCAACGCCACGCTCGTTGAGAACTGCCTGCAGATAGCAGAAGTGGAGATGGGTACAGGCCGCGGCACCTTCACCATCGGATGGAGCGACGGCTCGCTGACCGTCAGGAACTGCTACTACAAGAACGCTTTCGGATATCTGAACGACGGCAGCAGACAGGTGAACGACGACCAGCTGGCCAGCGGTGAGATATGCGTAGCACTGAACGGGAGCCAGGAAACCATAAACTGGACGCAGAACCTGGGCGAGGACATGGTTCCCGTGAACAACGCAACCCACAACCCTGTGTATCTCCTCTTCGATACCTACATAAACGACGGAACGGCCAACTACACCAAGGCCATCATGAACGAGCTGAACGCCTGCCAGGGCATGCTCGCAAACAAGGAGATGCTCACAAGTTACATGGAGGCAGTAGAGAGCCTGACGAAGTACGACAACATCACAGACCTGCTGGCTGCCTACGAGCCCCTGAAGGCTCAGCGCCAGGAACTGCTCTCGTGTCGCGATGCCTATACGGCCTATAAGAATAAGGTGGACGAGACCATCGCCTACATGGAAGAGCACAGCCAGATGACAGGCGAGAAGACCGATCTGCTGAACGACTATCTGACGGGCGACGAGGAACCAGGCGAGAACTTCACCAACGGCGCTGCCCAGTACATCCTGGAGAACGGAAACCTCACAGAGGAGGAGATTATTGCCGAGACAGCCAGGATTGATGTCATGCTGCAGGAAGCAGTCATCAGCAGTCCCACAGCCGGCACAGAGATTACGAAGCTGCTCGTCAATCCCGACTTCCGCAACAACTTCAACGGCTGGGAAGGCGAACCGGGCACTGGAACCACCGTAACCGAACAGATGGCCGGAGCCGAAAGCTGGGCTAAGACAATGGACATGCACCAGACGCTCACCAACCTGCAGAACGGTGTGTACGAACTGCAGGTGAACGGTGCATACCGTCCCAACGAAGAGCCGGCCGGCACCAACTATGCGGCCTTCCTCTATGCCAACGACATTCAGAACTACTTCCAGGCCGACATTGAGGACGTCATCTTCGAGGATGAGGCTCAGGACGGCGTAAACTGCAACATCAGCGGCAGCACTCCCGACTATATCATAGAGCAGGAAACCGAATCGGGCACCCGATTGGGTTACGTCATGCACGGCACGCTCGGCTGCTGCTATGCCTTCCAGGCCGGACGATACAGGAACAGCGTGCTGGTGAACGTGACGGACGGCACCCTGACGGTAGGCATAAAGAAACTCTCGACCCGCAGCAACGCCAAGGACTGGCTGGGCTTCGGCAACGTAAGGGTCATCTACCAGGGCACTCAGGACGAGGCCGTAGGCGCCATGCAGAGCGTACTGCGCGATATGACTGCCAGAGCCGATGTGCTGGTGAATGTTTACGAGGCAAGCATCAACTCCGACTATCCAGAGCATCCCAACTTCAGTCAGGCCATCAAGGATGAACTGCAGGCACTTAGCATTAAAACGACTGAGAAGGTGCAGAGGACTCCTGAGGAATATTACGCCATGATTCAGCAGTTCTCCGACCTCTTCCAGCAGGTATATGACTGCAAGAATGCTTACCTCGAACTGGGCGACTGCCTGGAGGACCTCTTCGAACTGAGCGAATACGACCCCTCGCTCACCGATGAAATCAACGCCACCTACGACAAGACCTGGGCTGAATGGGAAGCCGGCAAGTTCACACAGGAGGAAGCTCTGGCCAAGAAGCAGGAGATTGAAGAGTGGATTCGCTCCAAGGTTGCCGGCGACATTCCGGAGCCCGACCTGCTGGACGTAGCCTTCAATGCCGACGGCACAGCTACCGACAAGTCTGCTCTTGCAAACGAGATAGCCAACTTCGGCGAGCCCTCCGTACTGCTGGATTCCGAAGTCAACATGAATATATTCGACGAGACGGCAAATGCCTGGGGCGGAAACCAGCTTAACTCGTACTGCTTCGATATGACTGGCGACCTCTGGGACAAGCTCTCCGACGGCTTCTCTGTTGAGGCTTATGTATGTCCCACCTGGGAAGGCGACAACGTGCCGACTGGCTGGTGCGGCGTTCTCGGCCTGGCACAGAACGGCGGTTTCCTCCTGGGCGTAAGCTCTCAGAAGTGGCTATTCCAGGCCTCCATCAATGGTGCCTGGGCTAACGGTCGTGGCGACAAGAACCTGGAGAAGGACAAGTGGACGCACCTCGTTGGCGTATGGAACAAGACGGCTGGCACGCTGGCGATGTACGTCGACGGAAACCTCACAGGCCTGGTTACCGCTTCAGGCGAGCTGACGGTGCCTCAGGTAGTAGATGACACCAAGTGTTATATTGGTGCAGACATGAAGGGAGGCGTTCCAGGTACTGAGCCCGAGGCTTCTTTCCAAGGCAAGATTGCCTTTATACGCCTTTATGACGTAGCAATGCCTGGCGCAGCTGCCACAGAGCTCTATCGCAGGGCCACAGCAACAGCCCTGGATGAAATTGCCGCCGAAAAGGGCCAGACGAGTCCTGCGGGCATCTACAACATCATGGGGCAGCGCGTACAGAAGGCTCAGCACGGCATCTTCATCATAGACGGAAAAAAGGTATTACTGAAGTAAAACGAAGCAGATTACGACTGCAGAGAATAACTTATGGAATCTCATTCCTCACCTCTGGCGGAGGGTGAGATTCCTTCAATACAGAAAGAAACACAGAAAGACATGCAGAACAGAAGAGAATTTTTGGGCAATGCAGCCCGACTGCTGGGAGCCGCTGTCATAGGCAAGCCTGCCTGCGTCCTGGGAGCCGAAATGGTCGAAGGGCCGATACGACGCAACGCTGCCAAGAGAGGCGCCACTGCTAATACGCAGGACGAGATTCCCTCCTTCGTAATGGAACAGGCAGCAGAGACTTTCCAGCGCCTGGAGGAATGGCGAGGCGACGAGGAAACGCTGCTCTTCCCCATCCTGACCGATGTCCACACTCAGGACAAGGAGACCTGGCGCCACATCGGATGGATGGTGGAAACGGACAAGATTTTCCACTACGACTTTATGGCCAACCTGGGCGACATAGGACTGAACCTCGGAAGCCCGCACTCGAACGCCAATTACAGCGACCAGATCCTGAAGCTCACCCAGGAGCAGATGATGCGCTACAAAGGCCCGTTCATCTACGCTGCAGGAAATCATGACTGGGACGGCGGCGAGGGGCGGCACCTGACGAGCCAGAACCTGCACGACACATTCCAGCGGTATTGGACTGGTAAATATAAGAAGTACTATCATATCGTGGACGGAAAGGTCTATGGCTACTACGACATCCCCAAGAAGAACGTGCGCGTCATCATCCTGAACAGCCAGGGCACGGAGACCATCGGCGAGTACTATACTTACGGAAACGAACAGTTGGAATGGCTCATCGGCCTGCTGAAGGAGACTAAGCCAGGGACACACCTGGTGCTCCTGTCCCACTACATGCCCCACTGGATCGGGAGATGGACCAGCGTTGAGAACGTTGTGCGCCCCACCTGCGAGATCCTGCTGCACATCCTGCAGGACTTTGCCGAGCGCAAGAAGGGTGCAGAGCAGGGTATCGAATGGGACTTTACCGAGGCGCAAGGCATCCTGGCCGGCCTGTTCTGCGGCGATTCGCACGCCAACCTGCAGGTGAGGGACCACGGTGTGAACTACTACATCACCCAGGGCCTGGGGCCCGTTAGCCCTTCCAGTCTGCTCTACGGGCAGAAGCATGCTGACTTCGACTATCAGACGACACTCTGTTGCGATGTGATTGCCATCAAGCCGGCAAGCCGGCAGGTAAAGAGTTTCCGCATCGGAGCAGGGGGAAAGCGGATGGACATGGAATTCTCCTACGCCGAGCAGGAAGCACGACCGCAGGCCGACCTGCTGGATATCACTTTTGCCAAGAGCGGAGCAGCCACCGATATCTCTCCGATGGTAAACAGAATCAGCAAGACGGGTTTTCCTGCTGCTGTCTTCGATAACGAACTGGGGCAGTACGTCTATGACGGCACTCGCAGCGAGTGGGGCACGGCGCCCGACAGGTATCACTACTTCGACATGCAGGACAAGATATGGAACCAGATTACGGACGGCTTCAGCCTGGAGTGCTACGTCCGCCCCTCCTGGAGCGGAGAGGAACGGCCCAACAGCTGGTGCAGCATCCTGGGCTATCAGCAGAACGGCGGTTTCGGAATGGTTGTGGGAAGCGACGGGAAGTGGCTCTTCCAGCCACATATAGGTGGCTGCTACGTTAACCTGAAGTCTGATGCCCTGACGGTAAAGGACCGTTGGACACATCTGGTAGCCACCTGGAACCGTGAGAGCGGCAAAGCCAGTCTCTATGTGGACGGCATGCTGGCAGCCCAAACCGACTGCCCAGGCGAGCTGAAAGCGCCAGACACCTCCTTCAGGCGTTGCTTCCTGGGATGCGATTTGCGAGGAGCGGACGGCGCAGCAGAAGCTGCCTTCCGCGGGCAGATAGCCACCCTACGCCTTTATCGCGACGCTTTCACACCAAATGAAGTGGCAAAGCTCTTCGAAACTGCAACAGGACTGCCCGTCGTACAGGTGCCCAGAGAAAGGCAATCGGTTCATGAAGGTACTTACAACCTGCTGGGCCAGAATGTGCAAAGCTACCAGCACGGCGTTTACATCCATAACGGCAAAAAGATTCTGGTGAAGTAGAAGACGATAACGATAACCCTAACCCTAACGCAAACGAAACGCTGCGCTACGAAAACGAAAGCCTTTGAACCTTTTGAACTCTTGAACCTTTGAACTTTGAACAAAATGAGAAAGTATTACATTCTGCTGCTCTGTGCCCTGCTATCGGGCTCAGCAACTATGGCCGGGAAGCCAAAGACCATCAACCTCTCGACCTATAACATCCGGCACGGCCAGGGAATGGACGGACAACTCGCCTTCCATCGCATAGGAAACATCCTGAAGGAAGCCGGCGCCCAGGTGGTTGCTGTTCAGGAGGTGGACAGCGTAACAAAGCGCACCGACGGCCGCTATGGCTTGCGCGAGATAGGAAAGTCTATAGGTATGAAGGATATCTACGCTCCGGCCATCGACTTCCAGGGGGGCAAGTACGGCATCGGGATACTATGTCAGAAGAAGCCCAGAAGTGTACGCCGCATTCCGCTTCCGGGCCGTGAGGAGAGCCGCATGCTGCTGGTGGCCGAGTTCCGCGACTATGTAGTGGCCTGTACTCATCTCTCGCTTACGGAGGAGGATCGTCTGGCCTCCCTGACCATCATTGCCCGGGAAGCCAGCCGATGGGACAAACCCTTCTTCCTGATGGGCGACCTGAACGATGAACCAGGCTCGAAGTTCTATTACGAGCTGACACAGCACTTCCGTGTGCTCAGCAATACAAAGGAACCGACTTTCCCCTCCGATGCGCCCAACGTCTGCATCGACTACGTAGCCGTCTATCGTTCTCAGGCCCATCGCGTAGGCGAAGCCTCGTCGAGAGTGGGAAAGGAGCAAACCTCCGACCATTGCCCCCTCCACGCAACGATTCAGCTGCTGAAGTAGGAAACGAAAATGAAAACCTTTAAACTCCTTTAGCCACAAAACGGAACCCGGGTCTTTTGTTTGCGGGACCCGGGTCTAGTAATTGCAGAACCCGGGTCTGGCAATTGTAGAACCCGCTTTGATATAAACCTCAAAATACGAATAAAATATGAAAAGACACATTTTACTGGCAGCCCTCCTGGGCGCCATTCTGGGCCTTAGCGCCAAGACGCGCAAGGCAGTATTTGTTATCATCGACGGCATCCCTGCCCAGACAATAGAACGGCTACAGCCTCCAACCCTTATGGATATTGCTCGCCACGGACGCTACAGTCGGGCCTACTGCGGCGGAGAAGTGGGGGCATATAGTCAGACTGCCACCATCTCAGCCATCGGTTATACAAACATACTGACTGGCACCTGGGTGAACAAACATAACGTTCGCGGAAACGGAAACATCGAGGCTAACTATAACTATCCCACACTGTTTCGCATAGCAAAGGACCAGTCGCGCCCTGTCACAACTGCCATCTACTCAAGCTGGACCGACAACCGCACCATCCTGCTTGGTGAAGGGCGGCCCGAGACACGCAACCTGAAGGTGGACTATGTCTTTGACGGTTACGACAAGGACAAGCAGCACTATCCCGACGAACCAGGTGATCTGCATATCCAGAAGATCGACGGCCGTGTCTGTGAAGAAGCTGCAAAGTGCATCGGAACAAACGCGCCCGACCTTAACTGGATCTACCTCTGGTACACCGACGATGCCTTCCACAATCACGGACACGGCCAGTTCTCCGACGAATCCGTCATGACGGTGGACCGGCAGCTGGCACCTGTCTGGCAGGCCATCTGCCAACGCGAGAAGGAAAACGACGAGGAATGGCTCGTCATTGTCACTACTGATCACGGACGTACAGTAACCGGTAAGGGGCACGGCGGGCAGACTCAGGAGGAACGTACCGTCTGGGTGATAACAAACCAGAAGCGTGTCAACCGCCAGTTCCATCGCCCGACGCTGTCTCATGTTGACATCAATCCCACCATCTGCCGATGGATGGACTTCCAGGTTCCGCGCGATGTGGAATTCGAGCGCGACGGCATTCCTTTCATCGGGCCGACTGACATCTGCAATCTACATGCCGAGACATACGACAAGCAGCTCAACCTGACCTGGGACGCTCAGGGCAACAGTGGCCCCGCAACGGTATGGATTTCTCCCACAAACGACTTTGCAAAAGGCGGACACGACGAATGGAAGCAGGCCGGACAGGTTCCAGCCCGCTCAGGAAGTTACCAAATTGACTTGAGCCCCTGGCCCGAAGCCAGAACCTTCAAGATTGTTGTCCAGACGCCTGCTACCACTCTCACTCGCTGGCTGGTGAAGTAGACTTCTGCAACGATTATTTCTGAACCGGTTACTTCTTCCGTTTCTTCGGCTCAGGTAGCGCTTTGCAGGTCTCGCGGACAAGGGCAGACAGATAGTCGCTGTCGTCCACATCGGCGATGTAGAAGTAATCCTTTGCGCCTTCGTAGGGCGGACGCAGTTCTTCCGTCCTGAGCAAGGCGCGAGCGGCCTCGGTAGGCTTCAGGTAGAAGCAGTCGTCACAGATAAGTCCGAAAATCTTTCCGTCGCAATAGATGCCGTAGTCGCCAAACATCTTCCTGGCCACTATCTCGCCAGCCCCACCGCATTGGTCGGCGATAAACTGTACAAAGTCTGCATTACTTGCCATAATCAGAGTGAAATAGATTCTTACTGCGTGCAAAGATACAAAAAACTGCGAAACAATCAATAGTCTCGCCCTAATAAGCGAAATAAAACCCTAATTTATTTTGCTTATCGCCCACTTCTTTGTACCTTCGCGGCCAAAATAATGATAAAAGGTAAAAAAGATGGCACAGAAACCCAGTATTCCCAAGGGGACACGCGACTTCGGTCCGCAGGAGACAGCACGACGAAACTACATCTTCAACACCATTCGCGAGGTTTATGAACTCTATGGCTTCCAGCAGATAGAGACGCCCGCAATGGAGAACCTCAGCACGCTGATGGGCAAGTACGGCGAGGAGGGCGACAAGCTGCTCTTCAAGGTGCTGAACAGCGGCGACTTCCTGCGCGGCATCTGCGAGGGGGAACTGGCCGAGGGCGCAACCGGCCACCTGGCTGCACGCCTCTGCGAGAAGGGCCTCCGCTACGACCTGACTGTTCCTTTTGCGCGCTACGTGGTGCAGCACCGCGAGGAACTGACCATGCCTTTCCGCCGTTATCAGATACAGCCCGTATGGCGAGCCGACCGTCCGCAGAAGGGACGCTATCGCGAGTTCTACCAGTGCGATGCCGATGTTGTGGGCACAGACTCGCTGCTGTCCGAGGTGGAACTGATGCAAATAGTGGACACCGTCTTCCGCCGTTTCGGCATTCGTGTCTGCATCAAGATAAACAACCGCAAGATTCTGCAGGGCATAGCCGAAATGATCGGAGAGGCAGAGCGGATTGTGGACATCACCGTTGCCATCGACAAACTGGACAAGATAGGGCTGGACGGGGTGAACGATGAACTCCGCCAGGACGGACTCAGCGAGGAAGCCATAGGCAAACTGCAGCCTATCATCAGCCTGAGCGGCTCAAACCAGGACAAACTGAACACGATGCGACAGGTTTTGGCGCAGAGCGAGGCAGGGCAGAAGGGACTGGACGAGGTGGAATATGTCATCTCCAAACTCTCGACCCTAAGCTCTCAACTGGACTTAGACCTCACCCTTGCCCGCGGACTGAACTACTATACGGGCTGCATCTTCGAGGTGAAGGCCCTTGACGTAGAGATTGGCAGCATAACAGGCGGCGGACGCTACGACAATCTGACAGGCATCTTCGGCCTGCCAGGCCTGAGCGGTGTAGGCATCAGCTTCGGCGCAGACCGCATCTACGACGTGCTGGGTCAGCTGGATCTCTATCCTGCGCAGGTCACCACAGCCACCCAACTGCTCTTCATCAACTTCGGTGAGCAGGAGGCAGACTACTGCCTGCCCATCCTGGCCGAAGCCCGCCAAGCCGGCCTGCGCTGCGAGTTATACCCAGACGCAGCCAAGATGAAGAAGCAGATGCAGTACGCCAACCAGAAGCAAATCCCCTTCGTGGCCCTGGCCGGAGAGACAGAGATGGCGCAAGGCCGACTCACCCTGAAGAACATGCTTACAGGCGAGCAGACGTTGATCACCCCTCAGGAGCTTATTGAGCAGGTGAAGACAATGGCGTAGTCAAGCTAAAACAACGGCGTTGAAAGGCTGAAACAACGGCGTTGTTTTGGCAAAACATCGGTGTTGTTTTTCAGGGGGTAGGTAATGCCTGAAAAGCGCGAAGCCCTTCAGTCCTCTATCAGTACGGTAGCATAGGCGCTTATGCCCTCCTCGCGGCCTGTAAAACCAAGCCGTTCGGTGGTCGTGGCCTTTATGCTGATATCCTCGGCCGGAATGCCCATTACATCAGCCATACAGCGTTGCATTTCAGGAATATGGGGATTCAGCTTGGGACGCTCCGCACAAACCGTAGCGTCGATATTACCCACTTCATAACCCGCCTCGCGGATAAGACGGACGGTCTCGCGAAGCAGAATCTTGCTGTCTATGCCGCTATATCGCGGATCGGTGTCTGGAAAATGATAGCCGATATCGCGCATATTGGCAGCGCCAAGCAAAGCATCGCAGATGGCGTGGATAAGTACATCGGCATCGCTATGGCCCAGAAGGCCCATTGTATGCTCCAGGCGAACACCGCCCAACCATAGTTCCCGTCCGTCGACCAAGCGATGGACATCAAATCCAAATCCTACTCTTATCTTACTCATAAAGGTTCAAAAGTTCAAAAGGTTCATAGTTCAAGAGGTTCAAAGGTTCAAGAGTTCAAAAGGTTCAAGGGGTTCCCGTTAGAGAGTAGCGACGGCGTCCAGCCCATTCCCAGCCCCTGTAAAGGTAGAGGTATGGGTGTGCAAGGCACCCTGCTAAACATCATTCTTGGTTTTTGTCTTCCTCAGTTCCTTCCAGACATCCGGCGGGAGGCCCTCGCCTTGGTAGCCAGGATCTGTGCGCATCCGTTCCCGGATGGCCGTGCTGCTGATGTCGAGCATGGGCGTGTCGGCCACTATAGCCGTAGGCGGAAGGTTCTCCAACCGGCAGCCCGGCCGCGGAAAGATGATAAGGCGGTGATGGCGGAGTATCTCTTCGCTCTGATACCATTGAGGAAAGCGCTCCCAGTTGTCGCCGCCGATGACCAGTACAAACTCGCGCCGCGGATAGTGTCGGCGCATTGCCTCCAACGTATGCACCATATAGGACGGGCGGGGCAAGCGGAACTCAAAGTCGCTCACCTTCAGTTTGCTGTGCCCCCGGACGGCAAGTTGCGTCAGTCGGAGGCGTTCCTCGTCGGGCATCAGCTCCTGGTTCACCTTGAAAGGATTCTGAGGGGAAACCAGGAACCATAGTTCCTCAACAAGCCCGGCCTCTACGAGAGAGCGCCCCAGCAGCAGGTGCCCGTTGTGGATGGGATTGAACGTGCCGCCGTAGATGCCTGTCAGTTTTAACTTTCCGATGCTCAATGTGCTATAGGGGAGGTGCTAAAGGTTATCAGATGGGACGTCTATTCGCCTTGTTCGTCCTGCGAATCCTCAGGCAGGCCAAGGAATTCCTTTACCAGATGCAGCGTCTCGGCCTCGGCCAGCGACAGGTCGTCGTTGACTACGACTTGGTCGAAGTAGGGGGCAAAGGTCAGTTCGTACTCGGCTTTCGACAGGCGTTGCTCAATCTGTTCGGGCGAGTCCGTGCCCCGCTTGGTGAGTCTTCGACGCAGTTCATCTACAGAAGGCGGCTGGATGAAGATGCTCAGGGCGCGGGGACCGTAGAACTCCTTGATGCGGCAACCGCCCTTGACATCTACGTCGAAGACGATGTTCTGCCCGGCTGCAAGTTGTCGCTCCACCTGTGCCTTCAGCGTGCCGTAGAAGCGGTCTGGATAGACCTCCTCATACTCCAGGAACTCTCCATTCTCTATCTTCTGGCGAAACTCGTCGGGCGAGAGGAAGAAATACTCCACTCCGTCCTGTTCCGTGCCGCGGGGCGGACGGCTCGTAGCGCTGATACTGAAGGCCAGATGCAACTCGGGATGAGTCATCAGCCATTGTACAATCGTGCTCTTTCCGCTCCCGCTGGGAGCCGAGAAGATGAATAAACCGCCTTCCATTTACATTACGTTTAAGACTTGTTCCTTAATCTGTTCCAGCTCGTCCTTCCTGCGAACCACGATGTTCTGCATCTCGGCCTGGTTGCTCTTGCTGCCTGTCGTGTTTATCTCGCGCCCCATCTCCTGGGCGATGAACCCCAGTTTCTTGCCCTGTCCGTGCCCGTCGCGCATCGTCTCGCGGAAGTAACGCAGATGGTTAGCCAGTCGCTGCTTCTCCTCGTTGATGTCGAGCTTCTCGATGTAGTAAATCATCTCCTGCTCCAGGCGGTTCTTGTCGTACTCCACCTCAGGGATAGACTGCAGTCCCTCTATGATGCGCTGGCGAATCTTCTCGGTCCGGCTCTGCTCATACGGCTCGATACTCTGCAGGAGGTCCGCTATGTTATCGAGCTTTTCAGTGAACTTGTGCTCCAAGGCAGCCCCTTCCTGACGGCGGAACTCCATGAGCCGCTGAATGGCTTCCTCCACGACACGGTTCACTACACTCCATTCCTCAGGGCTGACCTCCTGCACCTCAGTCCTCGTCAAGACATCGGGCATTCGCATCAGGGTACCCCACCAGTCATCAGGCTCTGGGATGTCGTACTTCTCACAAAGGCCTTTTATCTGCTGATGGTAAGCCTCGACCATCGGTCCGTTCACTGGTGTGGCATTCGATCCCTCGGTCTGTTCCACCCAAAGGTTGAACTCCACCTTGCCGCGCTCCAAGGTCTGAGCGATCATGGTGCGCAGTTCCAGCTCCCGTTCTCTGTAACATGAAGCCACTTTTGAACTCAGGTCAAGTGCCTTGCTGTTCAGCGATCTTACCTCTGCTGTAATCTTCTTCTCCTGGAATTCGGCCGAGGCTTTGCCGTATCCGGTCATCGATAGTATCATAATAAAACAATTAAATATGAATGCCAAAAGTGCAGGGCAAAACATGATTTAGCCGTGCCTTGACATGAAAAAGTAGGATGGAATCCAACAATTTCATTGCAAAAGTACGGAAATAATGGCAAAAAATTGTAATTTTGCGCCAAAATTACGAGATAAATCTGCAAGATGCCTTGTTTATTACATATTGAGACCAGTACAAAGGTCTGTTCTGTAGCCCTTAGTGAGGACGGTGCACTCCTATTTCACAAGGAAGACATGGAGGGTCCGAGCCATGCTGTTTCGTGCGGTGTATTCGTTGAGGAAGCCCTGTCCTTTGCAGAAAGCCACGCCATCCCCCTGGACGGAGTGGCCGTAAGTCAGGGTCCAGGCAGCTACACAGGCCTGCGCATTGGCGTTTCGATGGCTAAAGGTGTATGCTACGGACGGGATGTTCCCCTGATTGCCATACCCACGCTGAAGGTGCTCTGCGTCCCCATCCTTCTCTACCACGAGGATATTCCCGACGATGCCCTGCTCGTCCCGATGATAGACGCCAGGCGAATGGAGGTGTATGCTGCCGTTTACGACCGCGCCCTGAAGGAAAAGCGGGCCGTACAGCCCGACGTCGTAAATGCTGAAACCTACCTGCCCTGGCTGGAACAGGGGCCTGTATGCTTCTTCGGTAACGGCGCACCAAAATGCAAGGACGTCATTACGCATCCCAATGCGCTGTTCATCGACGGCATAAATCCCTTGGCTAAATATATGCTGCCCCTGGCTGAACAGGCTATGGCTCGCCAAGAGTTCCAGGACGTAGCCTACTTTGAACCCTTCTACCTAAAGGAATTTATCGCAACAAAGGCTAAAAATCTTATTTGAATATGCAATATAACACTCAAAAGAACAAACTGATTATGCCCGAATACGGGCGCGGAGTACAGGACATGGTAGAACTGGCCATTACCCTGCCCGACCGACAGCAGCGCCAAGTGTGCGCCAATGCTATTGTAACCGTAATGTCCAGGATACAGCCTGAGCAGGCCGGACAGTCCGACTACCAACATAAACTTTGGAACCATCTGGCCCGCATCTCACGCTACAGGTTGGATATTGACTACCCTGTAGAAATCGTTACCGAAGAGGAGGCGATGGCCCATCCTGCCCCACTGCACTATCCGATGAAGAAGATTTCGCGCAAGCACTACGGTTCTCTGGTGGAGAGCGCGCTGAAATATGCCCAGACACTGCCCGAAGGACTGGAGCGTGAAACTCTTGTGCAGATGACGGCAAACCAGATGAAGCAGAACCTGTTCGTCTGGAACAGGGACTCGATGGATGAAGAACTGGTGGCACAGGACATTGAACGCTACACCAAGGGCGAGATAAGCCTCGACCTGGACAACTTCCACTTTGCACCTGTCGGAATGCCATCCGCCCAGCAGCTTTCAGGCAACAGTAAGCGAAAGAAGAAGAAATAGTCAGAAAAGGAAACGAGGAATGGCTTCATTTATCATAGAGGGTGGACACCGTTTATCGGGCGAAATAGTACCGCAGGGCGCAAAGAACGAAGCCCTGCAGGTCCTCTGTGCCACGCTGCTCACCGACGAGTCTGTCAGGATAACGAACCTGCCGGACATAGCAGACGTGAACAACCAGATACGCCTGCTGCAGGATTTGGGCGTCCGCGTTCAACGCAACGCTCCCGGCGACTATACCTTTCAGGCAGACAGAATCAGTTCGGACTTCCTGCAGAACGAGGCGTTCGTGCTCCATTGTGCCAGTCTCCGAGGCAGTGTGATGCTGGCTGGCCCTATGCTTGCCCGTTTCGGCAAGGCCGTTGTGGCAAAGCCAGGTGGTGACCAGATAGGGCGTCGCAGGCTCGACACTCACTTCCAGGGGCTCCAGACATTGGGAGGAGACTTCCGCTATGACCCTGAAACAAGTCTTTTTACCATTACGGCCGAAAGGCTGCGCGGTGCCTATATGCTGCTGGACGAAGCCTCTGTGACGGGAACGGCCAACATCGTCATGGCCTCTGTGCTTGCCGAAGGTACCACTACCATCTACAATGCAGCTTGCGAACCATACGTTCAGCAGCTCTGCAGGATGCTCAACCGCATGGGGGCAAGGATACAGGGCATCGGCAGCAACCTCCTCACCATCGAAGGCGTATCGTCGTTGCATGGTACGGAGCATACCGTCCTGCCCGATATGATCGAGGTGGGTTCCTTCATCGGAATGGCGGCAATGGTAGGAGACGGCATACGAATCCCCCAGGTGTCCTATGACCAGCTGGGCATCATTCCCGATACGTTCCGCCGCTTGG
Source organism: Bacteroidaceae bacterium (assembly GCA_024693505.1). Lineage (GTDB taxonomy): Bacteria > Bacteroidota > Bacteroidia > Bacteroidales > Bacteroidaceae > Physcousia. The sequence continues at coordinate 42,768 of JAILKU010000022.1, forward strand.
GCATCCAGGTGATGCGCGAGGGTGACGATATCTTCGTGCCCCGGCAGGACCACTACGAGATAGAGTCTTTCATCGACGGTTCCTTCATGACACTGGCTGATGCACCTTGGCCGGGACTGACTCCCGACTTGCTGAGTGTCCTGCTCGTGGTCAGTACGCAGGCCAAAGGCTCTGTCCTCATCCACCAGAAGATGTTCGAGAGCCGTCTGTTTTTCGTGGATAAGCTGATCGACATGGGGGCCCAGATCATCCTTTGCGACCCGCATCGGGCTGTCGTAGTAGGACACGACCACCAGCGCCAGCTTCACGGAGGCAGGATGACAAGTCCGGACATCCGAGCCGGTATCGCCCTGCTCATTGCTGCAATGAGTGCCGAGGGCAGGAGTCAGATCGACAATATCGGGCAGATAGACCGCGGATATCAGAACATCGAGCAGAGACTTAATGCCATTGGGGCCAGAATAAGACGAATTGAATGATTGCAGAAGACAAAGTATATAAGATAGGACGAATCACCCACACTCACGGCGTTAAGGGTGAAGTGGCCATGACTTTCATCGACGATGTCTGGGACCGGGCAGAGGCGGAGTATCTCATACTGCGCATCGAGGGCATCCTCGTGCCTTTCTTCATGGATGAATACCGTTTCCGCTCAGATACGACGGCCCTGATTAAATTCCAGGACTATGATTCAGCCGATGCCGCCCGCGAATTGTGTGGCGCAGATGTGTACTTTCCCCACGACCTCACTCCGCAGGAGAGAGAGGATGAAGAATACGCCTGGCGCTACTTCACCGGCTTCCGTCTGGTGGCAGAGGGCTACGGCGAACTGGGCACAATCGACTTCGTGGACGAGAGTACCCAGAACGTGCTCTTCAACGTCGGCCATCATCTGATACCCGCAGCGGAAGAGTTCATAAGGGACATCGACCATCAGAACAGGGTTATCACCATGACTTTGCCGGACGGTTTGCTGGAGCTTAACTAGCGCAAATTTGAATATTAAGGAATGAAAAGAAATAAAGAAGATAACGAAAGACAGAGAAAAAGGGTTTGCATACTGGGTTCCACCGGCAGTATCGGCACCCAGGCCCTGCAGGTCATCGAGTCGCACGCCGACTTGTTCGAGGCATATGTCCTGACAGCCAACACGCAGGCCGACCTGCTGATTCAGCAGGCCCGCCAGTTCCAGCCCTGCTGTGTGGTCATTGCCGACGAGAGCCGCTACGATTATGTCCGCGAGGCGCTTTCCGACGAACCTATTCAGGTTTATGCAGGAGCCGATGCGCTGTGCCAGGTGGTGCAGATGGAGCCGGTCGATATCGTGCTGACGGCTTTGGTGGGCTTCTCAGGCCTCCGCCCTACCATCAGTGCCATAAAGGCCCGCAAGCCCATTGCCCTGGCCAATAAGGAGACGCTGGTGGTGGCCGGCGAGCTGATAACCCGCCTTTGCATAGAGAACAATGTCCCCATTCTGCCGGTTGACAGCGAGCACAGTGCCATCTTCCAGAGCCTGATGGGCGAGTGCAGTCCCATCGAAAAGATTATCCTGACGGCCAGCGGAGGTCCCTTCCGCACCTTCAGCCACGAGCAGTTGCGCTCCGTTACGCCCGCTATGGCCCTGAAGCATCCCAACTGGGATATGGGCGCCAAGATAACCATCGACAGCGCCAGTATGATGAACAAAGGCTTCGAGGTGATCGAGGCCCGCTGGCTGTTCGATGTGGCGCCTCAGCAGATTCAGGTGGTCGTGCATCCGCAGAGCATCATCCACAGTGCTGTCGAGTTTCAGGACGGTGCCGTGAAGGCCCAGCTGGGAATGCCCGATATGCGCGTCCCCATTCAGCTGGCTCTTTCCTATCCCGAACGGTTGCCAAGCGACTTCCCGCGCATAGACTGGTGGCAGATGAAGGACCTCACCTTCGAGCGTCCGGACGTTGAGAAGTTCCGCTGCCTTCAGATGGCCTACGAGGCTATTCGTCTGGGAGGCAATGCAGCCTGTGTGGTGAACGCGGCCAACGAGGTGGCCAACCTGGCTTTCCGCCAGGAGAAGTGCGCCTTCCTGCAGATGGCCGAGGTCATTGAGCAGTCGCTGCAGCGCGTGCCGCACATTGAGTCGCCCTCCCTGGAGGACTATCTGGCTTGCGATGCGGAAACCAGGCGAGTGGCCCTGGAGATGATTAATAGTTAATAAGTACAAACTGGTAAATATCATTTATGAATATAGTCTTGATTAAAGCCCTGCAGCTGCTGTGCTGCCTTAGCCTCCTGGTTATATTGCACGAGGGAGGACACTTTGGATTTTCGAAGCTTTTCCGCGTTAAGGTGGAGAAGTTCTATATGTTCTTCAACCCCTATTTCCATCTGTTCAGCACGCGCGACAAGTGGTTCACCCGCCTGTTCCCCTACTTCTCGAAGAACGAGACGGAATACGGTATCGGCTGGGTGCCCCTGGGCGGTTACGTAAAGATAGCCGGTATGATAGACGAGAGTATGGACACCGAGCAGATGAAGCAGCCGGCCAAGCCCGACGAGTTCCGTTCGCAGAGTGTATGGAAACGCTTCCTCATCATGTTCGGCGGCGTGCTGATGAACCTGCTTACGGCTTGGTTCATCTATAGCGCAGTCATGTTCACCTGGGGCCGCGACTATCTGCCGATAGAGAGCATCGGGAAAGGCTTCCAGTTCAACGAGCATGCCCAGCAGCTGGGATTCCGCAACGGCGATATCCCCGTCGCTGCCGACGGCAAGGCCATCAGCGAGTGGTCCGCCTCGGTGTTCCGCACCCTGTCAAATGCTAAGCGGATCACCGTATTGCGCGGAACGGAGCGGGTGGACATCAATCTGGACGAGAAGCTGAACATGCTCACCATCCTGCAGGAGGTGCCGCCCTTTATGAGCATCTACTCGCCCGCCGTCATCGACTCCGTGCTCCCCACCGGGGCAATGGCCCAGGCCGGAGCCCGCAAGGGTGACCGCCTGCTGGCTATAGAAGGTACGCGCATTGAGACCTGGACCGACTTCGACAGCCTGATGCAGCGCCGCGCCGACGTCCTGGACATGCCGAACTGCTCGCATGCCGACAGCATCCGGCTCCGCAGCATGAACGTGGTCTTCGGCAGCGCCGACGGCCTGCGCAGGGACACCGCCCTGCTGCAGCTCGACGAGAACTACATGCTGGGCATCGTCAAGATGTTCCCCACCAAGCAGTACGAGGCGCAGTTCAAGCATCAGGACTACAGCCTGCTCTCCTGCATACCGGCCGGCCTGAAGAAGGGATGGGACACCCTGAGCGGCTACGTCAACGACCTTAAGTACGTGGCCAGTGCCGACGGAGCCAAGTCGGTGGGTTCGTTCATCACCATCGGCAACATCTTCCCCTCGGCTTGGGACTGGTATCAGTTCTGGATGCTCACAGCCTTCATCAGCATCATCCTGGCCGTCATGAACATCCTGCCCATCCCGGGCCTCGACGGCGGCCACATCGCCATCCTGCTCTACGAGGCAGTGACGGGCCGCCAGCCCAGCGACCGCTTCATGGAGTGGGCCGAGAAGGTGGGCATCTTCATTCTCTGTGCCCTGATGCTCCTGGCTTTCAGCAATGACATCAGGAACTTCGTCTTGCCCCTGTTTGGACTTTAGGCAATTCATAATTCATAATTCATAATTGAAATCCATTTGTCCTATTATGAATTGTGAATTATGAACTCCTGGAGCAGCGAGTGGAAATCAAGCTTGCTTGAATTTTCCCGAACCGAGAGAGCAGCGAGCGGAGAGTCATGCTTGCATGAACTATCCCGAAGGCTGCGATTAAGCGAGAGGAGAGCCAAACTTGTTTGAGCTATCCCGAGCGGAAGCAGGCTCGATGCAATCAACCGCGTTCGAGGAAGACAATAAGTCAGTCGTGACAGGAGTCGACCGAAGGTCAATTATGAATTAAATATAAATTTTGAATTAATGAACTCAGTTCTATTTGGTATGTCAAAAAAGGTATTACTTGCCCTTGCTCTGATGGGCCTCGCAGCCTGCAGTTCGGGCAACAAAGAGGAACAACTGGCTTCCCGTATGCTGGGCGACGCACGTTTCGCCCTGCGCCACGGACATTACGATGAGGCGCGAGACAGCATCCTGTCCATGCGCCGTCAGCATCCCACGGCTCTCCAGGCACGCCGCCAGGCCATTCTCCTGCTCGACAGCATCGAGATGGCTGCTGCTGCCGACAGCCTCAAGCAAGCCGAGGGACCCGAATGGGAGCGCCTGGACATGAAGGTGAAGTTCTTTGAACGCAAGTTGCAGGAAGACGCAAAGAAGAATTAGGAGACAGGCGTTTTTGAGATGAGAAGTATTACGCAGGAAGAGATGAGGCAATTGCTGTCCGCGCCGCTGTTCCACCAGATAGGGCAGACAGCCGACGAGATGGGCGTGGAATGCTATGTCGTGGGCGGCTATGTGCGCGACCTCTTCCTCGAGCGCCCCTCTAAGGACATTGACTGTGTCGTCGTGGGCTCCGGAATCCGCGTGGCTGAAGCCCTTAAGGAGCGGCTGGGCAGCAAGGCACATCTGAGCGTGTTCCGCAACTTCGGCACCGCACAGCTGAAGTTCGGAGGCACCGAGGTCGAATTCGTCGGCGCCCGCCGCGAGAGCTACAGCCACGACAGCCGCAAGCCTGTCGTGGAGGACGGCACACTGGAGGACGACCTCGACCGCCGCGACTTCACCATCAATGCACTGGCCGTATGCCTCAATCAGTCGCGCTACGGCGAGCTCATCGACCGCTTCGACGGCCTTCTCGACCTCGAGGACGGCATCATCGCCACACCCCTCGACCCCGACATCACCTTCAGCGACGACCCCCTGCGCATGATGCGCTGCATACGCTTTGCCACCCAGCTCAGGTTCCAGATCGAGGACGAGACGCAGGAGGCACTGGGCAGGAATGCCGAGCGCATAAAGATCATCTCCCGCGAACGCATTGCCGACGAGCTCAACAAAATCATGCTCAGCCCCATCCCCAGCATAGGCTTCATCGAGATGCAGCGCTGCGGCCTGCTCAGCCTGATACTGCCCGAGATTGCCGCCCTCGAGGGCGTCGAGGTCCGCCAGGGACGCGCCCACAAGGACAACTTCTACCATACGCTCGAGGTGCTCGATAACGTGGCCCGAGCCCAGGACGGCACCGATGCCGACGACGAGAAGAGGCTATGGCTGCGCTGGGCGGCACTGCTCCACGACATCGGCAAGCCGCGCACCAAGCGATGGGAGAACGCAGGTGGCTGGACATTCCACAACCACAACTACGTGGGCCGCAAGATGGTGGCTCCGCTGTTCCGCCGCATGAAACTGCCGCTGGACGAGCGACTGGCATACGTCGAGAAGCTCGTCGACCTGCACATGCGACCCATCGTCATTGCCGATGATGTGGTCACCGACTCCGCCGTCCGCCGCCTCCTCTTCGAGGCCGGGGAGGACATCGACGACCTGATGATGCTCTGCGAAGCCGACATAACCAGCAAGAACCAGCAGCGCAAACGACAGTTCCTCGACAACTTCCGCATGGTGCGCGAGAAGCTGGCCGACCTGCAGGCGCGCGACAACTACCGCACCTGGACCAACCCCGTCACGGGCGAGGAGATCATGCAGACCCTCGGCCTACCACCCTGCCGCCAGATCGGCATACTGAAGCAGGCCGTCAAGGACGCCATCTGGGACAGCCTCATCCCCAACGATCACGATGCCGCCTTCGAATATATGATGAAGAAAGCCGAAGAGATGGGACTCCTGAGTTCAATTCATAATTCATAATTCATAATTCAAAATGCATAATGCATAATTCAAAATTTGTAAATTCAAAATTCAAAAATGGGCTGCGCCTTGAACCTCTTGAACGTATGGAGCAGCGAGCGCCATTGAAAGCTTGCTTTCATTTGGCCTATTATGAATTGTGAATTATGAATTATGAATTAAATAAAGATTATGAATTTCTACTTAAACGCAGTTCTATTTGATTTCGACGGCACCCTGGTGGACACCGAGGGGCAGTACACCGCATTTTGGGCCGGGGTGGGGAAGGAGTACCTGCCCGACATCCCCGACTTTGCGCAGCTCATAAAGGGGAATACACTCAGGAAGATGTACGACACCTACTTCCGCGGCTTCAGCCGGGAACGCCTCAACCGGCTCGACGAGCTCCGGGCCGAGATGGAGCGCAACATGACCTTCCCCCTCATCCCTGGAGCCGAGGCCTTCGTCAGCGAACTGCATGAGAACGGCGTGCGCACCGCCATTGTCACCAGCTCCGACCGCAGCAAGATGGAGAATCCCTGGCGCAAGATACCGGCGTTCATGAGCCTCTTCGACGAGGTGCTCACCGCCGAGGACTTCCGCGAGTCCAAGCCCAGCCCCGAGCCCTACCTCACTGCCGCAGCCCGGCTCGGAGTGCCCACCACCCAGACCGTCATCTTCGAGGACGCCATTAACGGACTGCGCTCGGCATACGCAACGGGAATGCTGACCGTGGCACTCACTACCGAGAATCCGCCCGAGCTGGTAAAACCCCTCTCTCATCACTTCATCCCCGACTTCCGCGAAATGAATATCAGCCTGCTCGAACACTGGCTAAAGGCATTCAACCTTTAAAACGGAAATTATGAATTGAACCAAATGCAAAAATGCAAAAATGCAAAAAAAAACGGAGCAAATGTGCCATATCGTGCCTTATCGTGCCTTATCGCTCCATATCGTTCCATATCGCGCCGTATCGCTCCTCGCGCAAAAAAACTGTTGTATCTTTGCACCGCGAATGAAGCAATAACGTGCAATACCCTGCAATACCCTGCAGTACCCTGCAATATCGTGCAATATCGTGCAATACCCTGCAATACCCTGCAATACCCTGCATCGCGCAAAATAAATGTTGTACCTTTGCACCAGAAAAACGTGGACGGCGGCTCGACTTAGTCCGGACAACAACAGAGCTTCCCCACATACCCAACAAAGGTCGGTTACCATATAACCAGTGTTCTTTGACTTAATGTTACAAACAATACCTTTCAGCCGAAGGCGGCAGTAAATTTACCAGACCCGGGTGTAAATTTTACTAGACCCGCCTCGCGTAAGAAAAGACCCTTCCCCAAGAAGACCCTCCCCCAGCCCCTCCCTTGTAGGGCGGGGAGGGGAATGCTGAGGAAGCTGGAGACGATAGGAGTAGGAATGGGCTGGCGCCGTTGCCACTCTCTAACAAAATCTTTTGCATTTTTGCATTTTTGCATTTTTGCACTTAGGTATTTTGCGATTCTTGCTTCCAGGGTAGAGGGCTTGATTGTCGGATCCGGGGAAGGTGTGGCGCAATCTGATTCAGATACAAATCAGGGGCGTCCGCTTGGGGCGCCCCTGGTAGATTATCCGATGGGATTAAGACAGAGTGCAAGACTTAGAACACGTAGGCAGCGCCGATGGCGATTACGCCGCGGCTACCGTCGGCCCACTGTAACTTACCCTCCAGGTTAGCCTTGAAGTGCTCGCTGAAGTAGTACTCGAAGCCGCCGCCCAGGTTGAAGCCGATGTTCGTGTCGGAAGTGCTGCCGAAGGGACCCAGGTCCGCCTTCGCGCCCAGCAGAGTCAGACCGGCCAGGGGATAGAAATTGAACTTCTCGCTGACGATGGGCACGATGTAGTGCACGTTCAGGTTGAAGTCCCACTCGCTAACCATGTCCTTCTTGAAGAAGTAGTTGAAGCTGGCTTCGCCGCGCCACTTCTCGGCAAAGCTGTACTGGAACTTGGGGCCGATACCGAAGTTGTTGTAACCGTCCTCAAGACCGATGTTCAGGTTGGCACCTACAGACATCTCGCCCTTCTGGGCACTGGCAGTGAAGGCCATCAGCAGACCGACTGCAAAAAACAGGATTTTTTTCATAATAGTTGTTTTTAAGATGTTAAACAATGCAAAGGTAGGATTATTTCCCGAAACTACAAAGAAAAAGTTGATATATTTGCATTTTCTTTCGTTTTATATTATCTTTGCACCCGAAAAAGTGCAGTTTATCCTGCCTGGCGGAGACAAAACACAAATATAACCGATAAAACATAGATACAATGAAAAGAAACACACCTGAATGCATGAGAAGGCGTCTGAACGGAACGTCTCTCCGTAGCTCGTTACTTAGTGCGCTCGTCCTGAGCCTTGTCCTGGCCTCGTGCCGGATGCAGGAGCTGGAGGTGGAGCCGTCGCCCGGCGACCTGCAGTTTACCGACCTGGCAACGGTATGGGACGAGGCGATGCCCCTGGGCAATGCCACGCTGGGCACCCTCGTCTGGCAGAGGGAGGGCCGCCTGCGCTTCTCGCTGGACCGCAGCGACCTGTGGGACCTCCGTCCGCTGGACTGTTTCCAGGGTGAGTATTTCTCGTTCGACTGGATAAGCCGGAAGATACGGGAGAAGGACTATATGCCGGTCGTCAACGAGCTGGAGACGAAGGGGCACAGCAGTCCCGCCCCCTCGAAGATTCCCGGCGCGGCGCTGGAGTTCGACAGCGAGGGATGGGGGGAGGTCACGCAGTCGCGCCTCTTCCTGAACAATGCGCTGTGCCAGGTCTTGTGGGACAGCGGCATCCGCCTGCAGACGTTCGTCCAGGCCGACAGTCCCGTGGGCTGGTTCGTGCTGGAGAATGTCCCCGACTCGCTGCAGCCCCGCCTGATCCCGCCTGCTTACCAGCCCGAGACGAACTCGGCAGGCAACGGCGGGCTGGGCGACGCCTCGCTGGCACTCCTGGGATACGAGCAGGGGAAGGTGGAAGCGGGAACGCTAACGGGAACGAAAACGAAAACGGGAACGAAAACGAAGGAGGGGCTTATCACCTACCATCAGCCGGGCTGGGGCGGTTTCTTCTATGATGTTGCCGTGGGGTGGAAGCGCGTGGGCAGCGGTATCGTGGGTGCCTGGAGCATCACCTCCTCGCTGAGCGGTGACCACGCCGAAGAGGTTGTCAGGGAAGCGCTCTGCCAGGGCATCGCGACGGCCTACCGCCGGCACATGGCCTACTGGACGCCCTACTGGCAGAAGTCGGTGGTGGAGGTGCCCGATACGGTTGTGCAGTATCAGTACGACCGCGAAGTGTATAAGTTCGGCTCGGCCAGCCGAAGCGATTCCTATCCCATCTCACTGCAGTCGGTATGGACGGCCGACGACGGACGCCTGCCGCCCTGGAAGGGAGACTATCACCACGACCTGAACACGCAGCTGAGCTACTGGCCTGCCTATAGCGGCAACCGCCTGGACGAGGGGCTGGCCTACCTGAACACCCTCTGGGCGCAGCGCGACGTTCACAAGGAGTTCACCCGCACGCTCTACGGCAAGGACGGCCTGAACGCACCGGGCACCTGCTCGCTGGACGGGCATGTCATTCCGGGCTGGACGGCCTATACCATGTCGCAGACCACCAGTGCCTGGCTCGCCCAGCACTTCTATCTGCACTGGAAGTACTCGGCCGACAATGACTTCCTGGCCGAGCGCGGCTATCCCTACCTGCGCGACGTGGCTCTCTTCCTGGAGCAGCAGAGCCAGGTGGACGGACAGGGCGTGCGCCGGCTGGAGTTCAGCAGCAGCCCCGAGGTAAACAACAACAGCCTGGAGTCGTGGTTCTCCGACTTCACGAACTTCGACCTCTCGCTGATGCACTTCGCCTTCCAGGCCGCCGGTGAGATGGCCGACTCGCTGGGCATCCCGACCGAAGCAGCCCATTGGCGGGAGCTGGACGCCCAGCTGCCGGGCTATGCCACGGACGAGACGGGGGCGCTCTGCTTTTCTCCCAGCATGCCGTACAATCAGTCGCACCGCCATTTCTCCCATGCGATGGCCATTCATCCGCTGGGCCTGATCGACATCAGCCACGGCGAGGAGGAGAAGCGTATCGTAGAAGCCACCCTGGCCAAGCTGCATGAGTACGGTCCCGACTGGTGGTGCGGCTACTCCTACTCGTGGCTTGCCAATATGGAGGCCCGGGCTGGTCATGGCAACGAGGCCCGCGAGGCGCTGCGCACCTTTGCCCAGTGCTTCGTGCTGCGCAACTCGTTCCATGCCAACGGAGACCAGACGGCCAGCGGGAAGAGTCTCTTCACCTATCGCCCCTTCACGCTGGAGGGCAACTTCGCTTTTGCCGCCGGCGTGCAGGAGATGCTGCTGCAGAGCCATACGGGCGTCATCAACGTCTTCCCCGCCATCCCCGCCGACTGGAAGGATGTCCGCTTCGAACGCCTCCGTGCCCGCGGCGCCTTCCTGGTGTCGGCTGAGATGAAGGAGGGTCGCGTAGCATCGCTCAGCATCCATAGCGAGCGCGGCGGACTCCTGCGCGTAAGGCATCCGCAGACGGGGCAGGTCATCGAGCGGTCAACGAAGCCGGGCGACGATATCATCATTGACTTGAAGGAATGAAGCGCCTCCCCCCGGCGCAACTGACGGCAGGGCTTCAGCGCGGGATCTCGATAACCTCGAGGTCCTCGAAGGCGCCGTCGCGGGCGGTGAAGCGGACAAGGGTGCGCACCAGGTGCCATCCCTGCAGGCCCGCCGCTCCGGGATTGATATGGAGCAGGCCGAGCCGCTTGTCGTACTGCACCTTCAGGATATGGCTGTGGCCGCTGATGAAGAGCTTGGGCGGACGGGCATAGATCTGCTGGCGTATGCCGGGATCGTAGCGGCCCGGATAGCCCCCGATATGGGTCATCAGCACCTCGGCGCCCTCGCAGTCCCAGCAGAGCTTCACCGGGAACATACGGCGAAGGTCGCCTCCGTCGCAATTACCGCAGACTGCCCGCAGGGGACGGAACTCCTGAAGGCGCAGGGCAAGCTCGAGCGACCCGATATCGCCGGCATGCCAAATCTCGTCGCACGACTCGAAGTATTCCAGGTATCTGGCATCCCAATAGCCGTGGGTATCACTTAAAAGACCAATGCGCTTCAACTTTTTTTAATTCATAATTCATAATTCAAAAGGTTCAAAGTTGACCTTCGGTCGACTCCCTTGACCTTTTGAACTTTTGAACCTCTTGAACCTTTTGAGCCTTTCTCACTTTCCTCACCAGCCAGTAGAGCATGCCGATGGCTGCGAAGAAGCTGATGCAGTCTGATATGGGATGGGAGAGCCAAACGCCATCCAGGCCCCAGCGGCGGGGCAGGAAGATGAGCAGGGGAATGAGAAACAGCATCTGGCGGCTCACACTCAGGAAAATGCTCTTGCCTGCATGACCGATGCTCTGGAAGAAATTGCCTATCACGATCTGCGAACCCACGATAGGGAAGGCGGCAGCTGTGATGCGGAACCCGCGAACGGCAATCTGCGAGATGGTGGGGTCGCTGGTGAAGGCGCGCACCAGGAGCTGAGGCATGAACTGCACGATGAGGAATCCGGCGGTGGTGACCAGTGTGCCGGCTATCATCGTATAGCGAAGCACGCGCCAGACACGGTCGTTCTGATGAGCGCCCCAGTTGTAGCCGGCAATGGGCTGCATGCCCTGGTTGAGTCCCATAACGACCATGGTAAAGAGGAACATCACGCTGTTCATGATGCCGTACGCCCCGATGGCATAGTCTCCTCCGTGGGTGCGCAGGCCGCGGTTGATGAGCAGCACCACCAGACAGGCGCAGCTGTTCATCAGGAACGGGCTCATACCGATGGCCAGCGTCTGGCGTACGATATCGGGTCTTACGCGGAAGATGCCCCGCTTCAGGCGCAGCAGTTCGGTGGGGGCGGAGAACATGTAGATCTGCCATACGAGGCTTACGGCCTGGCTGAGGATGGTAGCTATGGCCGCACCGCGGATGCCCATATGGAGACCCCAGATGAAGAGGGGGTCGAGGATGGTGTTCAGTACGACAGTCAGGATGGTGCAGTTCATGGCTGCCCGCGGATGCCCTGCCGCCCTGAGGATGGCGTTCAGGCCGAAATAGCTGTGGGTGATGATGTTGCCGATCAGGATAACCTGCATATATTCTCGGGCATAGGGAATAGTGGCCTCGCTTGCGCCGAAGAGATAGAGGATGCGGTCGAGGTATGGCCAGCACGCAAGGGTGAAGAGCAGGCCGATGATGATGTTCAGGGTGATGGCATTCCCCAGTACGAACTGCGCCGTGCGGTAGTCCTTCTGGCCCAGGCGTACGCTGATCACGGTGCTGGCTCCCACGCCAACCATGGCTCCCAGCGCGGCGCTCAGGTTCATGAAGGGGAAAGTGGTGGCCAGTCCGCTGATGGCCAAGGGGCCTACGCCCTGTCCGATGAAGATGCGGTCAACATTGTTGTAAAGGCTGCTGGCCGTCATTGCGATAATGGCAGGCAGGGCATATTGCCAGAGCAGTCGTCCGATGCTCTTCATGCCCAGTTCGGTGGGAATGTATTGTCTCTTCTGCTCCATTTGTTCTGATGAACCCTTCGGTAGTATAATATAATAATGTGTGCGGGGGTCCGAAACGCCCAAAACGGGGGTGAAAAAGTTCCCGCATTTCCTTCCGCAGTGCAAATTTACTCATTAATTGGTTTATTATCCAATTTTTTTGCGCGAAATGATAGGCTGGTTCACGTTTTTTTACTAATTTTGTGCCGTTTTTGCGAAACGAACACATACTTTTATATTAACTTTCAAAATAAATGAGTACTCAAGCAGAAAAGATCAAGGAGTTGGTTGAACTCCGTGCCAAAGCCCGTATAGGCGGTGGCGAGAAGGCTATTGAGAAGCAGCATGAGAAGGGCAAGTACACAGCCCGCGAGCGCATTGCCATGCTGCTGGACGAAGGTAGCTTCGAGGAAATGGACATGTTTGTGCAGCACCGTTGCACGAACTTCGGAATGGACAAGAAGCATTATCTGGGCGACGGTGTGGTGACCGGTAGCGGAACTATCGGCGGCCGTCTGGTTTATGTCTTTGCACAGGACTTTACCGTAAGTGCCGGTTCTCTGAGCGAGATGCTGGCAAGCAAGATTTGCAAGGTGATGGACATCGCCATGAAGGTAGGTGCCCCCGTTATCGGTCTGAACGACTCGGGCGGTGCCCGTCTGCAGGAGGGTATCAATGCCCTGGCCGGCTATAGCGAGATATTCCAGCGCAATATCATGGCCAGCGGTGTGATTCCCCAGATTTCCGCTATCATGGGTCCGTGTGCCGGCGGTGCCGTTTATAGTCCTGCCCTGACCGACTTCACCCTGATGATGGAGAACACTTCCTATATGTTCCTCACCGGTCCCGCAGTCGTAAAGACCGTGCTGGGCGAGGTGGTTACCCAGGAGCAGCTGGGCGGTGCCAGCGTACACAGCACCAAGTCGGGCGTTACGCACTTCACGGCTTCCTCCGAGGAAGAGGCTATGGCCATGATCAAGCAACTCATCAGCTATATTCCCCAGAACAACCTGGAGAAGACGCCCCGTGTGGCTTGCACCGATCCCATCGACCGCAAGGAGGACTACCTCAACGAGATTATCCCCGAGAATCCCAACATGCCCTACGATATGTACGAGGTTATTGCCGGTATCGTGGACAATGGCGAGTTCTTCGAGGTTCAGCCCAACTTTGCCAAGAATATCATCGTGGGCTTTGCCCGCTTCAACGGCGAGAGCGTGGGTATCGTAGCCAATCAGCCCAAGCAGCTGGCCGGTGTGCTTGACTGCAATGCCAGCCGTAAGGGCGCCCGCTTCGTGCGTTTCTGCGACTGCTTCAATATTCCCATCGTCACGCTGGTTGACGTTCCCGGCTTCCTGCCCGGTACAGGTCAGGAGTATAATGCCGTTATCCTGCACGGAGCCAAGTTGCTCTATGCCTACGGCGAGTGCACGGTGCCCAAGGTAACCGTTACGCTGCGCAAGTCATACGGCGGTTCGCATATCGTGATGAGCTGCAAGCAGTTGCGCGGCGATATGAACTACGCTTGGCCCACTGCCGAGATAGCAGTGATGGGTGCTGCCGGTGCTGCCGCTGTGCTGTATGCCAAGGAGGCCAAGGCCCTGAAGGAAGAGGGCAAGGTGGACGAGGCAAAAGCCTTCATCAAGGAGAAAGAGGACGAATACACCAACCTCTTTGCCAACCCCTACAACGCTGCACGCTACGGCTATATCGACGATGTCATCGAGCCGCGTAACACGCGCTTCCGCATCATCCGCGCTCTGGCTCAGCTGGAGAACAAGCGTCTGACGAACCCCGCCAAGAAGCATGGCAATATTCCTCTGTAATCCCTAAAACATACGCAATATGATTTTGGCAACTAATTGGTCTGCGGCCTGGCTGATGACAGGCATGGGTGTGGGTACGGTGTTTGTCATCCTTATCCTGCTCGTGCTTATACTTCAGATATTCAGCGTGGTCGCTGCCGCCGGAAAGGACAAGGCGCCCACAACGGTGAAGAGCGTGTCGAGGGACAATGGCGAAGAGCATCCCATCCTGAGTGAGTACAAGGATGACATGGCTGCCATAGCCACCACCCTGTATCTGTATATGAACAATGCGCATGACGAAGAGAGCGGTGTGCTGACCATCCACATGGACGAGCACACCCTTTGGCATGCCGAACTCAATCCGGATTGTTGAGAGTGAGAGTAAAGTTAAACAATTAAAGAACACAAACAATGAAAGATTTCAAGTTTAAGATAGCCGGTCGGGACTATACCACAAAGGTGGAAGAACAGGAAAATGGCGCCCTGCTGGTAACCGTCAATGGAAAGGCCTATGAGGTTGAACTGCCCGAGCAGGCTCATGCCGCTCATAAAACAATTGTAAAGGCCGCTGCCTCAGCAGCTCCCTCCGCTCCTTCTGCTGCCCCCTCTGCCGCTGCAGCCAAGGGCAACACGATGAGCGCTCCCTTGCCCGGCACGATCACCAAGGTGATAGCTCAGGCCGGTCAGAAGGTGAAGAAGGGCGATGTGCTCATTGTCATGGAGGCCATGAAGATGGCAAACGATATCGTGGCCGAGGCCGACGGAACGGTGAAGGCCGTGTGCGTCAGCGTAGGTCAGAGTGTGAACCAGGGCGATGCCCTCATTGAGTTCCAGGCTGATGCAGCACCCGCTGCTCCCAAGGCTGCACCTGCTGCTCCTAAGGCCACACCCGCGCCTGCTGCTCCGGCTGCTGCCAAGCCCGCCGCTGGGGCCAGTGTTGTTTCAGCCCCTCTGCCCGGTACGGTCACCAAGATACTGGTTCAGCCCGGTCAGGCTGTGAAGGCAGGCGAAACCGTGCTGACGATGGAGGCTATGAAGATGGAGAACAACATCACGGCCGAGACCGACGGTACGGTAAAAGCAATTCTTGTTCAACAGGGTGCTCAGGTTCAGAGCGGAGACGCCCTTATAGAAATGGCATAAGGCGTATGAAAAGCAAGATCCAATTCTTCAGTATCCTGGCCCTTCTGTGTCTCTCGGCCATGCCTGCCATGGCGGCCGATCTGGACGTGCAAGAGGGGTTGGTAAAGTTTGTTGAGGAGATGGGCATCGTCAGCTTCTTCGCAGGCGAGGGTTGGAAGAATGCCGTGATGATCTGCATCGGCTGCTTTCTGCTCTACCTTGCCATTAAGAAGGAATACGAGCCCCTGCTTCTGCTGCCGATTGCCTTCGGTATGATTCTGACCAATCTGCCGGGTGCCGGCATGTTCGACTCCGAGATGTGGAACAACGAGTTCCTGAACCCCAGCAGTCCGAACTATCACAGCTACGGCTATGTGATGGCTCATGGCGGTCTGCTGGATATCCTCTATATCGGTGTCAAGGCCGGTGTCTATCCGTGTCTCATTTTCCTTGGCGTGGGTGCAATGACTGACTTCGGTCCGCTGATTGCCAACCCCAAGAGCCTTATTCTGGGCGCCGCTGCCCAAATAGGTATCTTTGCCACCTTCTTAGTCACGCAGATTGACATTCCCATCTTCGGTTTCTCGCCCGCTCAGGCCGCTTCAATCGGCATTATCGGCGGTGCCGACGGACCGACTGCCATCTTCCTGACGAGTAAGCTGGCTCCCGAGCTGCTGGGTCCCATTGCCGTAGCCGCCTATAGCTACATGGCCCTGGTGCCCGTTATTCAGCCTCCTATCATGCGTGCACTGACTACCGAGAGCGAGCGTCGCATCCGCATGAGCCAGTTGCGCAGCGTCAGCAAGAAGGAGAAGATCCTCTTCCCCATCATCGTGGCTATCGTGGTGTCGCTGATCGTACCGTCTGCTGGCACCCTCATCGGTTGCCTTATGCTGGGCAATCTGATGAAGGAGAGCGGCGTAGTGGAACGTCTGAGCAAGGCCGCCCAGAACGAGCTGAACAACATCGTGGTCATCTGTCTGGGCCTCACCGTGGGTGCTACGGCAACAGCCACTTCGTTCATGAACCTTCAGACGCTGGGTATCCTCTGTGTGGGCATCGTGGCCTTTGGCATCGGTTCCGCTTCGGGCGTGGTGATGGCCAAGGTGATGAACCTCTTCCTGAAGGAGAAGATTAACCCGCTCATCGGTTCTGCCGGTGTGAGTGCCGTGCCTATGGCTGCCCGTGTGAGCCAGATGGAGGGTGCTAAGGCTGATCCCCGCAACTTCCTGCTGATGCACGCTATGGGTCCCAACGTGGCCGGCGTAATCGGTTCGGCCGTAGCTGCGGGCATCCTGCTCAGCTTCCTGGGATGATCCTATGACGCTCTATGAGCTGAACCATATCGTCCGCACGGTGCTCGCGTCTTCTTTGGACGACGAGTACTGGGTTCAGGGCGAACTCGCCGATGCCTCGGCAGGCTACGGCGGGCATTTCTATGGCGAGCTCATACAGAAAGATGATAAGGCGCAGGCGATTATAGCGCGAGCCAGAGTGAACTGCTGGGCTCGTACCTATAATCTCCTGCGTCTTCGTTTTCAGAACGAGACGGGGCAGACGCTGCGTCCAGGTATGCAGGTAAAGCTGCTTGTCCGCGTTACGTTCCACGAGCAGTACGGTTATGCCCTTAATATCCAGGACATCGACTCGGCCTACACTCTGGGCGATATGGCACGCCGTAGGCGCGAGATACTCATGCAGTTGGAGGAGGACGGCATTCTGCACGATAACCAGCAGCTTGCTCTTCCCCGCCTGCTGAAGCGCATTGCCATTGTCTCGTCGGCCTCCGCTGCGGGATATGGCGACTTCTGCAACCAGCTCCAGCACAACGAGTATGGCCTATGCTTCATCACCCGCCTCTTTCCCGCTGTCATGCAAGGGCAGAAGGTAGAGGAATCCGTCATTTCGGCTCTGCAGCAAGTGGCGGACGAGGCTGAGGAATGGGACGTCGTGGTCATCATACGCGGCGGCGGTGCAACGGGCGACCTGAGCGACTTCGACAGCTATCCGCTGGCTTCGTTCATAGCCCAGTTTCCCATTCCCGTTATTACCGGCATCGGGCACGAACGCGACGAGACGGTGCTCGACTATGTGGCTCACACCCGCGTGAAGACCCCTACGGCTGCCGCGGCCTTCATCATCGACCATCAGGCACAAGAGGTTGCGCGGCTCGACGACTTGAAGCAGCGTATCGAACGTCACTCTCAGGACCGCCTGGCTCTAGAGCGCCAGCGCATGGAGCGCTATGCCCTCACCATCCCCCTCCTCTTCGAGCGCTTTAAGCAGCGTGCCGATCATCGGCTGGACATTATATTCCAGCGGCTCCAGTCTTCCCTCGCTCAGCGCACCGAGCGCGAGCTGCATCGTCTGACCCTCATGGAGCAACGCCTGAAGGGACTCGATCCCTCGCTCCTTCTCCACCGCGGCTACAGCATCACGCGGCTCGGCTCCCGTATCGTGAGAAGCCCCCGCGACGTAAAGCCCGGGGACGTCATCGTCACCCAGCTGAATGAGGGGGAGGTTAAGTCAAGGGTGGAAGACCCTAACCCCCGTCCTTCCTTGTAGGGAAGGAGTGGTTAGTCCTGAAGGCTGAGGGGAATATGGAAGTAAATCTCACAAGTAGCAAGTTACATATTATTATATATGAATAAAGACAACAATCCGAATCAAACCGCTCACTCCCTGCAAGGGAGGGCAGGGGAAGGGTCTTCTATTGCTGGAGGGTCCTCTAAGGCTGAAGGGTCTTCCTCTTCTTTAACCTACGAGCAGGCAATGCAGCAACTGGAGATGCTTGCGGCCAAGATGGAGCAGAACGAGATTAGTCTGGACGACATGGCCGAACGTTTGCGTGAAGCGCAGCAACTGATGAAGTATTGCCGCGATTGCCTCTATGAAGCAGAAAAAAACTGCAAATCATTACTGAGTGTCGAAGAAAAATTGTAATTTTGCAGAGAATTAGCGTAAAAAGATTTAAAATACAAACATTATGAATGAAATTGACTGGGGTAACCTCTCGTTTGGTTACATGAAGACGGACTACAACGTACGCTGCTACTATCGCAATGGCACATGGGGCGAGATTGAGACGTGCAGCGAGGAAACGATTCCCATGCACATGGCAGCCACCTGCCTCCACTACGGCCAGGAGGCTTTCGAAGGGCTGAAGGCCTACCGCTGCCCCGACGGCAAGGTGCGCATCTTCCGCGCTGATGAGAACGCCGCCCGACTGCAGAGCACATGCCGCGGCATCATGATGCCCGAACTGCCGACAGAGCGCTTTATCGAGATGGTGGAGAAAGTGGTGAGGCTGAACGAGCGCTTTATCCCGCCATATGAGAGCGGCGCCACGCTCTATGTGCGGCCCCTGCTCGTGGGAACCAGCGCCCAGGTGGGCGTGCATCCCGCATCGGAGTACCTGTTCCTCATCTTCGTAACGCCCGTGGGACCGTACTTCAAGGGCGGATTCAGCACCAACCCTTACGTAATCATTCGCGAGTACGACCGCTCGGCGCCTCTCGGTACGGGTATCTACAAGGTGGGCGGCAACTATGCCGCAAGTCTGCGAGCCAACCACATGGCCCATGAGCTGGGCTACAGCTGCGAGTTCTACCTCGATGCCAAGGAGAAGAAATACATGGACGAGTGCGGAGCCGCAAACTTCTTCGGCATCAAGGACAATACCTATGTGACGCCTAAGAGCACCAGCATCCTGCCTTCCATTACGAACAAAAGCCTGATGCAACTGGCCCTCGACATGGGCCTGAAGGTCGAGCGCCGTCAGATTCCCGAGGACGAGCTGGCCACTTTCGAGGAGGCAGGAGCCTGCGGCACGGCAGCCGTCATCAGCCCCATCGCGCGCATCGACGACCTCGAAGAGAAGAAGTCCTTCATCTTCAGCAAGGACGGAAAGCCAGGGCCCGTCAGCACTAAGCTATACAATAAGCTGCGCAACATCCAGTACGGCATAGAACCCGACGTTCACGGATGGACGCGTGTCGTGATAGAGTAAAGGACGTACGGCGCAGGAAGACTAAAACATCGGTGTTGTTTTGGCAAAACAACGACGTAGAAAAGGCAAAACAATGGCGTTGTTTTCTATGGGTGCCCGTTAAGTCTTTCTCGGCGTCTTTCCTGTCTTGGGCAGAGGTATCTGCTGGTTCTTCTGCAACATGCTTCTGGATTGCTCAAGATAACAGACAGTTTCTTTAAGAACGTTTTATTTATAACAAGAAAGGCCCGCCGGATGGCGGGCCTTTCTTTGGTTCCTCCCTTGATGTGGAGGTTAGAGGTTTTCACTAAACCAGAACCTTGAGCTTTGCTCGAGCTTCTTTCCGTTCGGTAGAACACTCGAGCAAGCTCAGCGTTCTATTCTCACTTAACAAGAATCTTCTTGCCATTGATGATGTAGATGCCCTTCGGGAGCTTCTTCAGGTCGTTGCCAACCTTCACACCGGTGAGGGTGTAGATAGCGTCGGAAGCGATGTTCAGCTTAGGCATTGCAATGCTGGTGCTGCCAGTGCCGATGAGAACGGGATACTCGCCCTCACCCATGCCGCAGGACCAAATGTTGCTGTCCCATGCGACAACAGCCTGCTGCAGTTCTGCGAAGTTCGTCTTGTTGTAGTACTTGACGTTCGTCATCTTGTCGGCTGCGGCTGTCTCGCCGAAGTTCTCGAAGTAGTTGTTCCAAACCACGATGTTGTTATAGGTACATGCGGGTGTTGCGGCCTGCTGGCCACCGCCGATGATACCACCGCCGTGGTTGTGGCTGCCTGCTGCATAGACGTTGTCCATCTGCAGCTTGCCACGTACGCGACCTACGATACCGCCAGTCAGAGCAGAGGTGCTGGTGATCTCTACGTTGGCATAGCAGTTGCGGATGTATGCCTCGCCTTCGGTGTGGCCTGCGAGAGCACCTGCATAGCCGGCGGCATTCAGCTTACCGGTTACCCAGCAGTGGTCGATGACGCAAATGTCGCTGTAGCTGGCGGTGCGGCCGAGCCAGGCGGTCAGGATACCTGTACCGGAGGTGGTGCAAGTCAGGTCGGCATTCTCAACGCCCAAGTTGCGGATTGAACCGTGGTGGATACCGAAGATACTCTGGTAGCTCTGGTCGGTGTTAGCGGGATGGAAGTTCTTGATGACGTGGTTCTGACCGTCGAAGTCAATCCAGTTCGCATAGCCGGCAACAGCCTGGTCGCAGTTGAGAGGAATCCAGGTGGTTACGGCATCCATGTCGATATCGTTCTCGAGCACAACCTTGTTCAGCTTGCCGGGACGCAGGTAGTCGATGAGCGAGCAGAACTCTTCAGCAGAATGGATGCGGAAGGGATTCTCCTCCGAACCGTCGTTCAGGGCCAGGCCTTCGGCTACGTTGGTATAGGTGCCGGCAGAGGTCTTATAGACAATCTTGTGGGTGTCGTCCAGTACGGGATAAGCATCCTCGCCGATCGTCTGGAACCATACGGGATCAACCTGTTCGCCGCCATTCAGTCTGTGGCAGACTTCACCGCTGGCCAGATTCTCGGCCGTGGCTACGTCAACGATAACGTTGTTGTTGCCGTCAACCACCTTCTTGCCTGCGAAGCAGTTGCTCAGCGTACCCTGGTTGGAGATGAGGTCGAAGGTCGTGAAGCAGTTGCGGACAGTACCGCTGGCAGCTTCACCTGCGAATGCAGCCTTCTGGCTGTGGGTGGTCTCGAGCACGATGTCGCCCACTACGAAGCAGTTCTCAATGATCGTACCGTTAGCCTCGCCGCAAAGTGCGCCAACGCGCTTGCCGTCGTTGGGATGGCTGTTCACTACGCGGGCGTTGATGATACCCAGGTTGCGAATCTGTGCAGAGGTGCTCGAACGGCTGAAGAGAGCGAGCTCTACGTTGCCATTACCCTCTACGTTCAGGTTCTTGATGACGTGGCCCTGACCGTCGAAGGTGCCATTGAAGGCCTGGTTGCCCATGCCCTGATATGAACCGGCGTCGGAGTAGATACCGATGGGGAAGAAGGGCTTGTTCTCGAGGTCGATGTCAGCCACAAGACGAGCCTTGGCGCCTGTGTTGCCTGCATTTACGAAGTTTGCAAACCAGCGCAGCTGCAGGGCTGATGCCAGATCGTACCAGCCGTCAACGGGTGCTACAGTAGCGCCGTTGTAACCGCAGACGGTGCAGATGCCGTCCTCGCCGAACTGATGAGCATCGGGCTCATAGGCAGCTTCTTCGTTGGTGAAGGTTGTCTCAGGCTTTGGCATGCCGTCGCAGAAGAGGCCGCCGTGAGCGTAAACCTGCTTGTGCGTGCTGTCCAGAGTGGGATACTTGTCCTCGCCCTTGGTCTGATACCAAGCAATAGTCTCTTGGTTGCCGTTCAGCAGGAAGCAGAGTGCGCCAGAGGGGTTCAGTTCCTCTACGTCGAGTCCAGCGAAGCAGTTCACCTGTGTGCCTCCGCTGCTGAGCGCGTCGAAGGTGGTCCAGCAGCCGCGCAGTGTGCTCTGAGCAGATTCACCGGCTATACCGCCCTTCTGGTCGTGGATGGTCTCAACCTTGACGTCTGTGCTCCAGCAGTTCTCCATGAAGCTCTGATAGAACTCACCAGCCAGAACACCGGCACGGATGCCCAGCTCGCCGGCATCGCCATAGGTCCAGAGATTCTCCACTGTAGCGTTCTCGAAGCCCAGGTTGCGTACGGTAGCGCCCTGGCAACGGCTGAAGAAGCCGGCCTCGACGCCGTCGTAGGTCTTTACGGTCAGGTTCTTGATGACGTGGCCCTGTCCGTCGAAGGTGCCAGAGTAGGTAGTGCCGATGGCATCGCCGTTCACATCGCCGTCGCGGTGACGGGCTATGGGCGTGAAGTTACCAACTTCCTTCATGTCGATGTCGTTGGTGAGCACGGCATTCAGGTTGGTACGTCCGTTGTTGCTCTGGTAAGAGAACCATACCAGGTTGTAGGCATTAGCAATCTGATAAACGCCATCAATCTCCTCGGGCTCCTCACCCTGCTGCAGCTGATATACGTGGTTGCTCTTCAGCTCTTCAATCTTGGCCTCTACTTCGGCATTGGAAGCGGAACCATTTTCGAAGAGAGCCATAATGGGCTCGTAGGTCTCCTCAACGAACTTGTTGAATGCGGCAGGATCGTCTCCGAGCACATCTTCGCAGGTGTGCATTACAGATTCGTTGAGCTGTGCCATTTCTGTGTAGATCTTCTTGCTCTCCCAGATGCCCTGGAAGATATTACCGAAGGTCTGAGTCAGGGCGTACTTGTCGGCATTGGTGCTTACGGTGCCTGCGGCAGCGATAGCTTCCTTCAGCTCGTCGGCCAGAGACTTGGTGAAGTTGGGGGCATCGGTAGCGTTCATAGCATAGTAGTCGGCTACGTAGTCATAAACGATATGCTTGGCAGCGGCAACCATGTCGGCCAGTTCGGCATCGAGTGCCTCGGTGACATATTGGCTGTCCATCGTGCCCAGGTAGCGCAGCTTGGCAGCACCCAGGAACATATCGTTGCGACGTCCGACGGCACCCTCGAAGGTCATGCCCACGGTCAGGCTGTCTTCAATGTTCACCACAACGCGATTGTTCCATACGCCGCGGCCGAACATGATGGCCACGCCCGTAACGTCGCCGGGCTTGTAACCCAGCACGACATCAATCTCGTCGGGGTTGGCGATGGCGCGCAGATGGCTCTTCTCGTCGTCGCTGAGCGTCTCATAAACTTCCTCTGGCATCAGCTCTGCGCCCTGAGGCTTGATGTAGTTCACAGCGTCGTTGGCATAGATGAAGCCGCCGCCGTAGTTGTAGGTGGCAGGAGTGGTCCAGTCGCCCAGCTCGGTGTAGGAGCTCATCTGGAACTCGTAGAGTCCGGGCTTCAGGTCGCCGAGAGTCTGATAGGCGTCGTTGGAGTTGCCGTTGCGCAGCAGGCGTGCATAGCTGTCGCCGTACTGTCCGTTGCCGTCCTGTCCGCCCTGTATGGTCCAGCCGTTGAAGCCGTCGGCCAGGTTGGCGTTAGCCAGCTTGTTGGTGACTTCGGCACCATCGCCGTAACCACGGGCAATAGCTATGTCGAGGAGTTCCTGTACGTAGGCCGTCTCCTGCTTGATGACGTTATTGTTGAGCTGGCGCTCCTCGATGATATAAGAATAGGAACCATTGGGGAAGAGCTCGTTCTCGCCCGGCTCGAATGAATCGCTCAGGTAGGCTACGAGGTTATCGCGGTCCTCGCCCGAGAAGTCATCGTGGGTAGCCAGGTATTGCTTCACCTCGTCCACCTTGTCCTGGTATGCCTTGTAGGCAGCCAGGGAGTTGTTCAGGGCCTCGCGCAGGGGAGCCAGGTTGTCATAGGCGGTCAGGAACTCCTCGTAGCCGAGTCCCTTCAGCTGGTCGAGTTCGCTCAGATAGGTGGTGATGAGGTTGGCCGATGCCTTAGCCTCTTCCCATTCAGCCTTCTCCACGTTGATGAGGGTCTCTATCATCTTCTGGAACTCCTCGGCGGTAGTTGCGCTGGCGTATTCCTCGTCGCTTACCTTATATACTATACCGTGTGTGGGATCCAGCACGGGGCATTCGTCGGCATCGCCCTCCAGGTTCTGGAACCAGAGTGGATTCTGGAACGAGTTGCCGTTCATGCGCCAGGCGAGTGCGCCGGTGGGAGCCTGCTCGGCTACGTCTGCGCCGCTGTAGCAGCGGTTCAGGGCACCGGCTGCGTTGGTGAGAGGCCCATCGAAGGTGGTGTAGCAGTCGTTGAAGGTCGTGCTTGCGCCTTCACCCGAAATACCACCGGCCTGTGTGTGGCTGGTGCTTACGCTGAGGGAACCGGCTGTGAAGACGCGGTTCACGGTAACGGCATGAATCTCGCCGGCCACAACACCTGCGCGGATAGCGGCAGCGTTGGTGATGTCGGCATTGATGATTCCGAAGTCATGGATGTAACCGCCGTTGTTAACGCGGCCGAAGAAACCTGCTTCCTGACCGTTGTCAACAAAGACGTTCAGGTTGCTGATGATGTGCTTCTGTCCGTCGAACTCGCCGCGGAAGCCGATCTTCGTACCGTTGTCGTTGTATTCTCCAATGGGGGGGAAGCTGCCCACGTTGCTCATGTCGATGTTGTTCATCAGTCGGATCTTGATGCCGTTGTAGAGTGTTCCGGCATTGACCAGACGGCTGACGTAGCGCATCTGCTCGCCTGTGGTTACCTCGTACCATCCGTCTTCGGCGGGCATGAAGAAGTACTGGTCGGCTCCGCAGTTCATGCAGAGGCCGTCGCCGTCGAAGTCGTGTGCGGGCCAGTCGGTGGGCTGGGTGTTGGAGAAGGTCCAAGTTCCGCCCTCTATGAGGTCGCCGCCGCAGTTTACGTTACCGCTGGCATATACCTGCTTGTGCTCGGAATTCATCACGGGGCAGGGATCTTCGCCCAGGGTCTGGTAATAAGTCTGCTTTGGCAGCAGCTTGCTGCCGGGCTTTGCATTCAGGCGCACGCAGAACTCGCCGCTGGCAGCCTGTTCCTTGGTCACGGCGGGGATGGTAACCTCGCCTGTGCTCTCGTCGATAACCTCTACGCCCTGGTAGCAGTTCACGAAGGTGCCGTTGCTGGCATTGGGACCGCTCAGGTAGTCGTAGGTGGTGTAGCAGTCGGTCATCGCTGTCGAGTTCGACTCGCCGGCGATACCACCCATCTGGTAGTTGGTACCGGCGAAGGCTTCGAGGCCCTCGTCGAGGAAACTGTTGATTTCAATCTCGCCGCCAGAAAAGACGTTGCGGAGTGTGGTGTTGTGAATCTCACCGCCGATAACACCTGTGCGGACACCCTTGTGTTGGGTCAATTTGGCGTTGATGACACCGAAGTTCTCCAGTGTGGCACCCGTGGCACGGCTGAAGAGGCCGAGCTCGTAGTTGTCATAGCGGTCCATCACCAGGTTCTTGATGATGTGGCCCTGGCCGTCGAAGTGACCGGAGAAGCCTACCTTTGTTACGCCCTCATCGCCATACATGCCGATGGGGAAGAGGTCAACGCCGGCCATGTCGATGTCGGCAATCAGCCTGGCCTTGGCCTTCGCATTGTCGCCGCCCTGGTTCACGAAGCTCGAGAACCATACGATGTCCTGGGCTGTGGCAAGCTGCCAGAAGCCCTGACTGTCCTGTCCGGCTGCGGGGACATCCTGGGCACGGAGGGTTCCCATGCCTGTCAGGCAAAATGCTGCCAGAAGGAGTAGTAATTTGTGTTTCATAATTAAATCTCTCTGGGTCTTAAGGTTAGTTTGGCCCTGGCGGCAGGCTGACCCTTTTTCCGGCCGTTGGGCACTATTGATATTAAATTATGTTCTAATTTGTGCTCTGCCAATGCAAAGATACGAATATTTCCTGATATGCTGTCCTTTTTTTTCGTTTTTTTTTTTCTCATTGTTCTGTTTTTTCCCTTTGGCAGGGTAAATGGTGGGGATTGGGCCCCGAACTCCCGTCACTAAGCCTTTCGCAACAGAAACCGATGGGGATTTCGTTCTGTCTTGCAGCCGTGGAAAAATATTTTCCCAGGGGTGGAATATTATTTTCCCAGGGGTGGAAAAATATTTTCTCAGGCATAGAACGGATCGGCGAGTGCCGCAAGGAAGTTGAGACCAGCCCGTCGAAAACGGCGCGAAAGCCTGGTGAATTCCCCGGCCAAGCTTCAGTTATAGGCGGAACTTGCATAATAATTTATGTATTTACCTCACAAACTTGACGGCGCATTGCTGGCCGCTTGGGTCGATGAGGCGTGCTATGTATGTTCCACGGGCAAGGACGCTGATTTGTACCTGAGCATGACCGCCCTCGGTCTGCACTTCGGTCTGCATTGCCAGTCGCCCGTCGGTTGTATATATACTCAGTCGGACATTTGGTTCCTCCTCGCTCTTTATGAAGAGTACGCCCTGCGAGCAGCGCAGACTCATACCGCCCTGGCTCTGAGCCATAGTGGGCTGCCCGATGGAACTGGGCGTCTGAGGCTCCTGCCAGATGGTGGTGTAGAGGTTCATGCGGTTCGGACCGTCTATCGAGGGGCGGTACATCCGGTATAGCTCGCTGCCTCCGTCGGGGAAGCGGCCTACCGACTCGCCGCCTTCGTGGGCGCAGTAGATGAGGGTGTCGGCCCAGGACTGGTCGGCGCTGGTCAGCAGGACGAGGGCGCTGTCGGCATTCTCGAGCTTAAAGGGGGCGTGCAGTTGGTCGATGGACTGCATGCCGTCGCACCAGATGATGCGGGTGCCGCCTGCCGGTACAACGGTGCTGGCCTCGCTGCCCCCGGCTGTTATCTGCCACTTCATGGGCTTCTGCAGGTTGTCGGAGAGGTACATGCCCTCAAGGTCGATGTCCTCTTCGGTGGTATTGTAGAGCTCCACCCAGTCGTTCTTCTTGAAGTATTCGTTCACGAAGACGCTGTTTCCGGCACTCACCTCATTAATCACCACAGGCCGTGCCAAGGGTTGCGACTCGTCGCGCTCGTAGGTGGCAACGAGGTTTTGGCGCACATTGACGTATCCCAGGGCGAACTCCTCGTTCTCGGAAATCAGCGCATCGCCATACTTCCACCCCTTAAAGACCCATCCCTCGGGAGCTACGGCGCGAATGGTGACGGGGCGGTAAAGGGTTCCGTTGAAGCGGTTGGTGGGTACCTGCTGGCCGTTCACCAGGATCCGTGCCTGGGGCGTATTGGCACTCAGCTTGATGGGCAGGGCACGAGAGGAGCTGGCGCTAAGCGACGACGTACTCTGTATGGCCTGGTGGATGACTGAGGCGCGGCCCGAAAGCTGGGACTTTAGTGTCGAGGCCGACCCTTCGGGCGAATCGCTGCGGTTAGGATAGCCGCTGGGAATTATCTGCATGGGTGTCACATGCGAAACGTAGCTGTCGATAAGGGCCTGGCTGCGCGTATTTTCAAAAACAGAACCGGCCACCAGGCATAGGGCATCCAGGAAATGGCGCGCGAACGTCTTGTTCTTCAATAGGTTCTGGAAAATCGGCACCAAGTCCACCTGGCGAGTGAAGTGGCTGCGGTCGGACATGCCTGGTACGTCGAATAGCTCGCAGAACGTATACATTCGGCGGCCGGAGAACGTCTGGAAAGGATTGTCGGTGCCGAACGTCAGATCCAGGTCGTAGAGCACGAAGCGGAACTTTCCGCCCTCGCGGATGGGACGCCATCCCTTGCAGTTGTTCTGAGGCCAGTCGGTATTGCCCAGATAGAACTCCACGGCCATATAGTTGCACAGTTCGTCGATGTCCACCATCTGCTGTATGCGCTCGTAGCCCTCATCGGACGTGGCTTTTGCGCTCGCGGTAAGCAACTCTTGCCAGGCATCTTTAGTTCCGCACATTTGGATGTAGCACGAGTCGCAGTCTATCTCGAACATGTCTATCTCGTCCTCGTCAAGGCCGTGATTGGCATAGATGTTCAGCTTGTTGTTCGGCTCGCGCATGTTGATGGTGCCCATATATTGGCCGTTGATGTAGTGGCAGACGGGCTGATAGTTCTGAAGGTCCATGTCTATACCACTTGTGCGTACCAGGCTTTGCATTGCTGCATCGCGGATGCGGCCGTGGTAGTCGTTGCCGCCACATCGGAACTGTAGGCCGCGGTGTTTCAGATACGGCTGGTCGGGGAACATCTGGTAGGGAAGGTAATTCTGCTGCTCGTACTTTTTCGAGGCCTTTATCTTGAAACTGAAGGGGGTGAAGCCCTTGCTGTGTCCGCCGCAACGGCTCAGTTCGCCCTCTTGGTTCAGCAGACTCTCGCCCTTCGGACTCAGAATCTCTATGTTGACTGGACGATCCCAGTCCATGTTCCAGTTGCAATACTGGTCCGTACCCTTTCCGCGTCGTCCGGCGGTGCCTTTGGTGAAGACGCCTATCTTGTCGCTGTAAAGGTGGTCTGGGGCTGTAACGAGTGAGATAACAGGCAGGTTGAACGACTTATCCTTGCGGATGTAGGAGCGCGTAACGACCGGACTGCTCAGGAAACCTTCCCTGGACAGCATAAAACGGAATATCTTGGTGGCCGACACGGTAAATTGACCTGTCTCACTCGTTTCTCCGTGGTTGACATTTGGAGTGGAGCCGTCTGTCGTATAGTGTAGTGTGGTTCCTTCAGGAATATCAACCTTCACAGTCATAGTGCGGTTGAATATCTGACTGTCGGCACTGACGTTGGGGGCAGGTAACCGGACATCAGAATACGTGGACCGGCTGTTACTCAGGCCCGGAGTAGGCATCGATGCGTAGTTCCACTCACGTCCTCCATTGGCTGTTCGGGCCCAACTTGTGCGAGAGATGGCGGGCGGATACTCAACCTTGTCGAGCAGTGTGCCCGAACTGGAACTCAGACAGATGATGCCGCCGTCGCAATCGAGCTTCAGCTCCAACTGCGTCAGTGCCATTACGTCGTGGTGCCCGAACCAAAGCACGGCTACTCCGCGGGCCGGAACAGGCGTATTGTACGTGACGTGAATCTTCTTCAGGTTCTCCGTGTCGTCGCTTACCCACAGCCCCTTCAGGTTCGATGCCGTATTCGATGCGTTGTAGATTTCAATCCAACCGCCATAGTTGCCGCTGGGATCCAGGAACTGGTCCACGTTGGCCGACATCACCTCGTTGATTCTCAACCCGGTGACGCTCTGCGCCTGCATCTGCTGGAAGCTTAGACCCAAAGCTGCTGTTATTATCAGTTTTCCAAACAATCTCATTTATACAATACTTTTTTACCTTCTTCTATATAGATGCCCTTGGTGAGGTGCGTTACCTTCATGCCTTTCAAGTCGTAGCAGGCGCCGTCGGCCTTCTTCTCCTGAAGGCAATCTTGAATAGCAGTCGTCAGGGCTTCGTTGAACTGGAGCGGCTGCAGGTAAGTGTTCCACTGTCCCCAGCTGCCGATGCCGTATGCATAAGCTATATACTGCTGACGGCTGAACTGGATGTGGCCCAGCTCGTCGCCCGAAATACCGCAGTTGTGCAGACCGGGCTGAGTGGTGCCCTCCAGCTTGCCGATGTTGCGGAACTTGCGGCCGTCGTTGGATATCCATACGTCGATGTAGGCATCGGCTGTCATGCGCTTCGAGGTATGAACGGCAATGAACATCCCCAAGTCGTCGCAGTATTTTACATCGCAATGGTCGGCCGCCGGAATGTTGCTCTTGTCGATTACAGTGCCCACTCTGGTCAGTGCGGCAGGCCAGTTCTCATCCGTTGCAGGGGCAGTTGACAGACGTGTGGTGGTGCCTGCGTCGTTCCAGGAATAATAGAGGTAGAGGATGTCGTCCAGCACAATCATGCTGGGTTCTCCGCAACCCCACTTGTCTTGATTGCCCGTGTAGGTGATAACCGGTTGAGGCTTCTTGCCACCCCATCCGCTTCCGTTCCATTTCTCCCACGGACCGGTGGGACTGGTACTGCGGGCCATATACAGGTGATTGTCAAGCCCCGCAGTATTCTCCGTGCTGGTATAGCCCAGATAGTAATAGCCTCCGAAACGGACTACTCCCGGGTCGCAGGCCGATAGTTGGTCGCGCGAACCCTGGGTGGGCAACAGGGCCTTTACCTCCTTGGTCCACGTCTTACCTCCGTCGTCGCTGTGCTGGTAGGTAGGGCAGTCCCAATAGAGAGATGCGCCGGATTCCTGGGTGATCATCATGTATGAACCTTCCACAGGATTACCGTTTTGGAAAGCCCGAGAGTTAAGTTCAGAGACCTTGCCGTTGGAATAATACCATACGCCGGCGTAGTCGCTTGGCTCACTGAGCACCCACAGGTACTTTCCTGCAGGGAAACGGATACTCGTGTCTGCTTCTGCTTCGGGGCTGTAATACCCGTCGATCCAAATGTTGTCGGTCATCTCTACCGTTTTTGTGTAAAGCGGATCCTGATGCAAACTCCCCCGATAGGTGGCCCGCCAGGCATAGACCGATATGGTTACATGCTCGCCGCTGGGCCTGCTCCACGTAGGGCAACAAATGCTTACACGATAGAAGTCCTCTTTGCTCTCGAACATCTGTCCCACCGTCTTTACCGTTATCAGCTGAACGGGGCTACTTGTTCTGGCGGCGTTGTAGTATCGCTGTCCGTAGGTGTCTCCCGAAGCAGCGAACCATGCATCCATCTGCCCCTCATCGTTGAGGATGAAACAGGGGCCATAGCGGTAGGTTCCTGCCTTGTAGATGTCCCAACCGGGCAGGCATGTCATCAAGTCGTTCGCCTTCCTTATAGTCTGAGCCTGGACACACTGCATAAGCATTGTGCCCAGACAAAAGACTATAATAAGAATCTTCTTCATTTCTTCCTTTCTTCCTTCCTTTCTTCCTTTTCCAGGTCTCCTAGGATTTCCTAGGTCTTCCTAGGACTTACTAGGATTCCTAGGGCTTCCTAGTCCTTCCTAGTTTATCTTCGCCTTCATATAAGGCTTCACCGTAACGGGGCCAATCAGACCGGCAGGAAGCAGTCTGCTCCTGGAGTTCCAGTGCTTATAGGCCACGAATGTGGTGCGGCCGGACTCGCGGGGCTGTTCGGGATGCTGCATCCACTCGGGCCATTCGGCAAACGAGGCTCCCTTCTGCTCGAAGTCTTCGGGCAGGCGGTCATCGCCGATAAGACGGTTTACCCACTGGTTCGTGAGCCTGATTTCCAGCTGGTTCTTGCCTGTACGAACTGCTTTGGTAATATCCACATCGTAAGGCGCATTCCACAGGATGCCCAGGTTCTTTCCGTTCAGGATCACCTCAGCTATCACATAGACCTGACCCAGGTCAAGCTTCAGTACCAAGTCCTTCTTGGTAAGCGTGTTGGGCATGTCGAACGTCTTGGTGTAGACTGCAGTGCCGCTGAAGTACTTCACATCCTCGTTGTCTGAAGTGTCCCATGAGATAAGCTCGGGTAGGGTGGTGTCCCACTCGCGGCCCCACTTCTGGTTGAAGTGTACGTCCCAGCTGCCCTCAATGGTCATGGGTTCAGGTATCTCGGTCACCGTGGCCTCGTGTATCTGGCCCTTTTTGTCGGTCAGTGCGATGTGGCCCGGTTCAGCCGTTACCCAGTAGGTCTTGTGCCCCTCTGTCATGATGGTCGGCTTCTCGCGGTCGTAGCTCTTGAAGTCCACTTTCATGTTGGCTGAATAGAGATTGTCGAAGGGAACACCGGCTATATTATATATAATGTGCAGCTTGGGTTCGCCCAGAATCTCCTGACGCTCGGGCAGGGGAGCCGTGATGTCTCCAGCCCGGAACGTGTATTCGCCCTTTTGTATACGGGCCTTTATCTGGTCGGTAACGTCAACGGGAGCAGGAACCCGCACCGGCTTGAAGTCCACGCCGAGGCGTCCGTAGAAAGCACCCTTGATGCTCAACTCGCCCTTTTCGCCAGGTAGCGGCAGGCTGAAGCGCTGGTTCTCGGATACGGTGATGCTGCGGGGCTTACCGCCAATGGTGTATTCCACGAGTAGCTCCTTCACCGTGCCAAAGATAGGATCGCCACCAGCCAGGCCGTTTCCGGCCACTTCATTCAGTTGCCCGTTGTGAATCTTGTCCTGAAGGATGTCTGTGATATCCATTACTCCCTTCATCGGCATCTGCCCGTATTCGGCTTTTGTGATGGACAGGCCGGCAACGGGACGTTTGTCGTATTCGGGCATTTCTTCAGTGAAGTCTGTGAACTGCTGGTCGGAGCCGCTGCGTTGATGGAACACCACGAAGTATGCCTCTTCGGGTGAGAAGTCCAGGGTCAGCTGTGTGCCTCCGTCCGTCTCATTCCATACGGCGATGGGCTCGATGGTTCCCTTCTGCGGATTCCACAGCTCGGGTACCATGTTGCTCACACGGAATGTGCACACCTCGCGGCGGTAACCCTTCTGCTGGTTGGAGATAAAGTAAATCTCGGCCGACGATGTGCGGCGGTGTATGTAGCGAAGACGGTCTGCCTGACCGCTGTCTGTGAAGTCAGGCTGCAGACCAGTCGCCTTCAAGGCCTCTGCAAGGCTAGCACGGCGTATCTTGGCTCCGGCGGTTTCATCCAGGCCCCATAGCTCATCGGCCAGTGCCTGGTATTCGGCATCGCTTTGGGGGTAGCCGTCCAGGCTGGGTGACAGGGTAGGCTTCGGACCGAAGATGATGGCACCGGCATCGGCCAGTTCCTTCAGCTTGCGCAGGGTGGTAAGTGAGGGGTAGTCGTTCTCGGGCAGCAGAAGCATGCGGTACTTACGTCCTACGGTAGAGCATATCATCTGGTCCTCGACGGACAGCTTGAGCAGGTTGGTCAGGCCAATCACATCGTAGTCAAGTCCTGCCTCGCGAATGTCGGGGCGGTCGTTGCCGTTGTTGGGCGTCGATTCGCCGATAAAGAACAGAATGTCCTGTACACCCTGGCCCTGTTGGAGCAGGAACTGGGAACGGGCGCAATAGTCCATCCAGGCGCGGCTCTGCTCCCACCACGTATTGTGACGGTTGAAGTTCGTTCCGAATTGTCCCAGACTGAAGCCGGGTCCTATCTCCCAAGGCTGGTGTGCATTAGTGTGCAGGATGAAGCGGTTGACACCCTCAGTCCAGTTCAAGTCGCCCAAGGCTTTGATGAAACCCGGATGGTTGCGGTGACTGCTCTCGTTTCCTCCTGCGGTGAAAGACTCGCAGCCGACTATCTGGTTGCCATTGTGGTGAGCAATAGAAGCCGCAACTCTGGCTTTCTCGCCAAAGAAGTTACTGCCCACCCAGAACTCGCTCATAGGTACGTCGGCCGGAGCACCGATCTCCATAGAGTTGAACGGACCGTCGTATGGCTCGGTCAGGAAACGCATGCCGTTCTGTCGGCACAACTCGGCAAAGTGCTCATAGTAGTTTTCGGCAGTCAACTGTCCGATAGTGAAGCGGAAATCCCAGAGGAAACGCTCCGTGATCTCGCCGCTCTCAACGTAGTAGCCGGCCAGCGTGGCCAGGTAGGGGCGTATGTCGTAGTGACGACGGTTCTGGAACTCCTGGTCGAAGCCTTCAGTCCAGTTGCCGCAACCTACTTCGTAGCTATCTACCAGAGCGCCCGTGAATGCTGTGCCCACCAGAGGACCCAGCTTGTCCAGTATGGGCTGCATGCCGCCTGCCCAATAGTTGTCAAGAGCCTTGCGACTCATCTTGTCCACCTCCAGTCCGCGGCCTTCAGCAGGAGCGGGAGCATTCTGCCGGCCCGTAGGAGTGAAGCCGATACGGAGAATAGTCCAGCTCCCAGAAGGGGCATCCCACTCAAGGGTGCCGTCGTTCTTCATCTTCGAGGTCAGATCCATGATGTCGCTCAGGCGTACGACAGCCTCGGGAGCTATATCGGGCTTGCCGGGCATCATGTGGTTACTGTATGCATGATTCGCCAGAGCCTTGGGATTCAGATTGTCGATGCGTGTGTCGCTCTTTGGAGTGGGGAAGGCCAGCACGGCGATGTCGCGATAGTAGTCCAGTCGTGTGGCAGGCTGCTCCAGGGTGATAGATGTAGCCTTTCCGCCAAGTACGTTCTGTTGGCTGATGGTCACGGTCTGCATGCCGTCCTCGGGCTTTACCCACGGGCCACCGCTGGACGACCATCCGGCGCAGTTATGGAAAGATAGTTCCATGCCAAGGCGTTTGGCCTCGCTGACGGCGTGGTGAACCAGGTCCAGCCATTCGGGGCTCAGGTACTTCACATCGCCAGCGGGGAATCCCATGCCGCCGTTGAAAAGGGTGGCTTCCTGAATGCCGACGCGGTGCATGGCCTCGAGGTCGGCCGTAATACCTTCTCGGGTGACATTGCCGTCGAGCCAGTGCCACCAGGTGCGCAACTTAGCCTCCTTGGGTGGATTGTTGAAGCCTTTCCGCAAATCGGATAGCTCATCTTGACGTATACATGCACTTAGAATAAGTGTCATCGCAAACAGGGCGCATAATAGGCGGCCTGCAGTGGGTAGATAATGTCTTGTTGTCATAGTCTTTGTCTATATGATTTTTTTGCAATTAGTGATGATTCCGGTGACAAAGGTAGGCTTTTTTCCTTAGCTGTGTCTTTACTATTTGATATTTCTTCTTAGATATTTGATTTTCTGAGAAAGTTCTTATTTTTCCTTTTGTACGAAGTTAAAGCATTTTGCGAGTTCAGCTTTTATGCATGGCGCACTATTGGGCCACACCCTAAGTGTGCCTTTGGGTGCCCAAAATTAGCTCTTTTGCGTCTTATGACCAAATAAGTTGTGTTAAAAAGTGCACTAAATAGGCGTTTTGCTTTTAGCGCTTCGCAGTTTGGACTCTATTTCTTTATTCCTACTATAGATGTGGGGGCTTTCTCCTGGTTGCGGCGGTCGGTTTGTGTGACTATACGGGCTGCCAGTTGCAGGAAGGCTTGGCCTGTTGCGGTGGCAGGATCCAGAGCTGAGGGAGTACCCTCGTCTCCATTCTGGCAAATGCTCTGCACGACGGGTATCTGTCCCAGCAGTGGCACGTTCATCTCCTCTGCCAGCCGCTTCACACCCTCATGTCCGAAAATGTAGTATTTCTCGGAGGGATGCTCGGCAGGCGTGAACCACGACATGTTCTCAACCAGGCCCAGGATGGGCACGTCAATCTTCTCGTTCTGATACATGTTAATACCCTTTCGCGCATCGGCAAGGGCTACTTCCTGAGGGGTGCTGACGATGACAGTTCCTGTTATGGGAATGGTCTGAACGAGGGTCAGGTGTATGTCGCTCGTTCCGGGTGGTGTGTCCAGGATGAAGTAGTCCAGGTCCCCCCAAGCCGCATCGCCGATGAGCTGTTTCAGCGCGTTGCTGGCCATGCCGCCACGCCATAGCATAGCCTGGTCGGGATCTACGAAGAAGCCGATGCTGAGCACCTTTACTCCATATTTCTCTACGGGCACGATTAGGTCTCGGCCGTCAATGCGCTCACTGTTTGGACGGGCATCTTCTATCTGGAACATCTTGGGCACAGAAGGACCGAAGATATCGCAATCCAGAAGGCCTACGCGATGCCCCAGACGAGCCAGTGCCACAGCCAGGTTGGCGGCTACGGTGCTCTTGCCCACACCGCCTTTTCCGCTGCTTACGGCAATGATGTTCTTTACGCCCGGCAACAGGTCAGGCAGGTCGGGGCGGGGCGCCTGAAGGGCACGCGTCTTTATCTCCACCTCGGCAAGTTTGGAGGCATAGGCGTGGATGGCGGCTTCACAAGCCTTCACTACCGATTTCATGAAGGGATCGGTAGGCTTGTCGAATATCAGGGTGAAACTGACGTGCAGGCCGGCAATGCGCATGTCGTCCTCCACCATATTCATTTCTACTATGTTTCGTCCCGTACCCGGGTAACGCACAGTTTTCAGGGCGTCTATGATGAGGGCGGGGTATAGTGTTTCGTTCTCGTTGGACATATTATGAAGTAATGCTAAATGTTTTTTTATCTATGTTCTTTTCCACATGACGATGTTGTCTTCCCTAAGACTTTTCTGCACGTCGATGATGCGTTGGTTTGCACTGCCTCGGAAGGGCAGGTCTTCGTTTCTTTGTGACAAGTCAAAGCGTCCGTCCACAATTACGTCGATGTGGTTAAACAGTTTCTGAAACTGGGCTTTGTCGCGAATGTCTTCAAACAGGAATCCCGTGTAGCACCATATATTCTTATTGGTCTCCTGCTTGATGCGACGTGCCAGTTCGGTGAATGCTGCTGCCTGGTAGAGCGGGTCGCCGCCCGTGAAGGTGACGTCGGCGAAAGGATCCTCGGTTATTTCTGCCATCAGGTCATCCACACTCCGTTCCTCACCTCCGTCGAAGTCCCACGACTGCGGGTTGTGGCAGCCCGGGCAATGATGACCACATCCCGCACAATAGATACTTGTGCGGAACCCGGGGCCATCGACGGTGGTGTCGTGCAGGACAGACAGGACTCTAATTGTCATGAATCACACGGTCGTTAAGTTCGGCCAGCTTGGCCTTGTTCCATCGCTCGGTAGTGCCCACCAGATAGCCAGTGATGCGTTGCAGGCGGTCTATGTGCGTGCTTCCGCACTTTGGGCATACCTTCAGGTCCTTCTCGGCATTCTCGTAGCCGCATTTCATGCAGCGGTTGCGCGTATGGTTCACACTGCCGTAGCCGATGTTATATTCGTCCATCATATCCACGATACGCATGATAGCCTCGGGATTGTGGGTTGCGTCACCGTCTATTTCCACGTAGAAGATATGTCCGCCGCGGGTCAGCTCGTGGTAGGGAGCTTCTATCTGTGCCTTGTGCAGGGCTGTGCAATGGTAATAGACGGGTACATGATTGCTGTTCGTGTAGTATTCGCGGTCCGTGATGCCGGGCAGGCTGCCGAACTTCTTCCGGTCGATACGGGTGAAGCGTCCGGCAAGGCCTTCAGCCGGTGTAGCCAGCACGCTGTAGTTATGCTGATACTTCTCGCAGAAATCGTTCACGCGGTCGCGCATATAGGTGACAATGCGAAGTCCCAGTTGCTGAGCCTCCTCGCTCTCGCCGTGATGCTTGCCGATGAGTGCGACCAGGCCTTCAGCCAGTCCGATGAAACCGATGCCCAGGGTGCCCTGGTTGATGACGGAGGCGATGGTCTCATCTGGATCCAGCTTGTCAGCGCCGAGCCACAGCACGCTCATCACCAGCGGGAACTGTTTGGCAAAGGCTGTCTTCTGGAATTCCATGCGGTCGTGCAGCTGCTGTGCCGTCACCTGCAGCATGTTGTCCAGCTTGGCGAAGAAGGCATCGATGCGTTCCTGCTTGTTCTTGATGTCCATGCACTCGA
Source organism: Bacteroidaceae bacterium (assembly GCA_024693505.1). Lineage (GTDB taxonomy): Bacteria > Bacteroidota > Bacteroidia > Bacteroidales > Bacteroidaceae > Physcousia. Next base: position 79,823 of record JAILKU010000022.1, read on the forward strand.
TTGCCAACCGCACGATGTTGATGGTGCTGAAGCTCACATTACCGCGACCGATACTCGTCTTGGGGCCGAAACGGTTCTCGAAGACACGGGTACGGCAGCCCATTGTGGCGCATTCCCACTTGTATCTCTCGGGGTCGTCTGCCCGCCAGTTGTCGTTGTAGTTATAGGTGGCATCTAGGTTGATGAAGTTGGGGAAGAAACGGCGTGCGCTGACCTTGCAGGCCAGTTTGTAGAGGTCGTAGTTGCGGTCCTCGGGCAGGTAGCTGAGGCCGCGTTTCTTCTTCCATATCTGAATGGGGAAGATGGCTGTCTCGCCGTTGCCTACGCCCTCGTATGTGCTGTTCAGCAGTTCGCGGATGATGCAACGTCCTTCTGCGCTCGTGTCCGTGCCGTAGTTTATGCTGCTGAATACCACCTGGTTGCCACCGCGGCTGTGGATGGTGTTCATGTTGTGGATGAAGGCTTCCATAGCCTGGTGCACACGTCCCACGGTCTTGTTGATGGCGTGCTGCTTGATGCGTTCCCGTCCCTGCAAACCGTTCAGGGGAATGCGGAGGTAGTCTTCGATGGGTGCCTCGTACAGCTCGCTGTAGTTCTCGGCATAGAGGTCCTCCAGCACCTTTACCTCTTCAATATACGATGCGCGCACGTAGGGGGCCAGGTAGTAGTCAAAGGCCGGGATGGCCTGCCCGCCGTGCATCTCGTTCTGTGCCGTTTCCATGCTGATGCAGGCCAGTATGCTGGCCGTTTCTATGCGCTTGGCGGGGCGACTCTCGCCGTGCCCGGCCTGGAACCCGTTCTTCAGTATCTTTTCCAGGGGGTGCTGTACGCAGGTCAGGCTCTTCGTGGGGTAGTAGTCCTTGTCGTGGATATGCAGGTAGTTGTTCTTCACGGCCTCGCGCGCATCTTCCGAGAGCAGGTAGTCGTCCACGAAAGGCTTGGTGGTCTCGCTGGCGAACTTCATCATCATGCCGGCAGGTGTGTCGGCATTCATGTTGGCATTCTCTCGGGTAACGTCGTTGTTCTTTATGTTGATGATTTCAAGGAATATGTCTCTGGTCTTGGCTTTTCGTGCTACGCTTCTTGCGTTGCGGTACTTGATGTAGATTCGGGCCACGTCCTTGCGCGAACTCTTCATCAGTTCGTTCTCCACCATGTCCTGTATCTCTTCCACGCTCATCTGGCTCCGTCCCTTCATTGAGATACGGTCGGCTATCTGGGTGATGAGGGCTTCGTCTTCGCCTTCTTCGGTGGTGAGCATCGCCTTTCGGATTGCGGCAACAATCTTCTGCTCGTTGAACCCGACGATTCTTCCATCTCTTTTTACTACGGTCTGTATCATTTGTGTCGTGTACTGTTGAATGTGTATAATTCGTTTAATTGAAAAAGTGGGTGCAAAGATAATATAAAGGCTGTAATCGTGCAAGTAAATACAGGAAAAAATCTTGTTTTTGGGTAAACTATTTGTTGATTGTTTTTGAAAAGTTTTCCAAATTGTTTTGTAATACTCTGATAATCAATTGCGTATTTCTTTATGCTGAATGAAAAGTTTTCCAAAAATTACTTTTCTGCACATATCTTGAGGCTTCCGTCACGGGGTGGAAATCCCTCGTTGTAAATAGGGGAGAGTGGGATGTTTCTTCACCCGGATTAGCAAAAAATAACAGAATTTATTTTGCTCATCTCTCGTTTATTCGTAATTTTGCACCTTGAAAACGAAATAAAAGTAACTGAAATGAACAAAAAAAGCATTTACGGCGTACTTGCAGCTATTGTGCTGTTGACAGCAATTATAGGTTTCCTGGTGTATCGTATGTATGAGCAACGCAAGGAGAGTAACCAGATGTTGGAGCTGGCTGAAATGGACAAACTTGAGATGGAAAACGAATACGAAGAGTTTGCCCGCCAATACAGCGAGATGAAGACGCAAATCAACAACGACTCGCTGGTGGCTCAACTGGAGCAGGAGCAGCAGCGCACTGAGGAATTGTTAGCTGAGCTGAAACGGGTGAAGAGCAACGATGCAGCTGAAATTATGCGATTGAAGAAAGAACTGGCTACCCTGCGTCAGGTCTTGCGTAGCTACGTATTGCAGATTGATTCACTGAACCGTATGAATGCTGAACTTACTCAGGAGAATACGAACCTGAAGACACAGAATCGTCAGGCACAGGCACATATCAATTCGCTAAGTTCTGAAAATGAGACACTCAGCAGCAAGGTTGAGATAGCCAGTCAGCTCGATGCTACAGGCATTCGGGCCGAGGGTCGCAACAAGCGCGGTAAGGCGGCCAAGAAGATTAAGGATGTAAAGAAGTTTGTCATTAGCTTTACCGTGGCCCGCAATGTCACTACTTCTACTGGAATTCGAAGTATTTACCTGAGAATTGCCACACCTACAGGTGATGTCCTCTCTAAAGGTGGTACATTCCAGTATGAGAATCGCAATTTGGAATATAGTATCCGCAAGGATATTGAATACACAGGAGAAGAGCAGAGCATACAGGTTTACTGGGATGTTGCTGAAGCCTTAAGTGCAGGCACTTATCGCGTAGATATCTTTGCCGATGGGCACAATATAGGTAGCACATCGTTTGCCTTTGAAAAGTAATGGGAAAAGGTAAACTTGCCAAGTTTGCCGAGATGGCTCAAAATCCCTTGGTGGTGGAATGTCCTTTTGCCGTCATGCAACAGGGTGACTTTCCTCTGCGTGGGCGATGGGGTACGGATTTCTTCCACAACGACAATCCAATTGTGTTGGAACTCGGATGTGGCAGGGGAGAGTACACAGTAGGGCTGGGACGCATTTTCCCTGATAAGAATTATATTGGTGTAGACATCAAAGGTGCCAGAATGTGGACTGGTGCACATGATGCACTCAATAGCGGGATGACGAATGTAGGTTTCCTGCGCACCCATATAGAGTTCATCCAGAAGTTCTTCTCGCCCGGCGAAGTCAGCGAGATATGGCTCACCTTCTCCGATCCGCAGATGAAGAAGGCTACAAAGCGCCTTTCCAGCACCTGGTTCCTACAGCGTTATCGTCAGTTCCTGAAAGACGGTGGACTCATCCACTTGAAGACTGACAGTAATTTCCTTTTTACCTATACCGAGGAATTGTTACGTGCTAACGCTTTGCCAGTCCTCTGTCAGACACGCGACCTCTATGCCGATGGTGGAGGCGTAGTTGCCAATACACCGGCCAACAGTCTTGAAGAGGGGGCTTTGGGAAGTGCCCGTGCCATTCAAACCTATTACGAGCAGATGTGGCGACAACGCGGCATTCCCATCAAGTATCTATGCTTCCGCTTACCGCAGCAAGGGAACTTAATTGAACCCGATGTGGATATTCCCCTTGATGAATATCGCAGCTATAGCCGTACGAAACGCAGTAGTTTGGAGACGGCGAGATAATGACAGACGGCAGGTAGTCAGAATGAAAACCTGCCGTCTGTCTTTATCACTCTTTACCCGAGGTTTGCGATTGTGGGTAAAGTGGATTCAATTTATGTTAATTAGAATCTCAATGTTCCGCCGGCTAGAACGCAGATGCCAGGCTGTGGTATGTTGCCGAGGTCGTAGTATTGATGGTTCGTGACATTGGTGCCCTGAACGAATAGGTCGTAGTGCCGTTCCTTCCACAGCAACTTTACGTCCAGTGTGGCATATGGGTGATAGCTTACCAGCCTGTTCGAACTCAGCCCTCGCAGATAGCCTGTTGCTGAGTCGATATATGTCTGGTCGTAGAGTAGATAGCTTCCCATGCGGTCCTGCCAGCGTACGCTCCAATTTGCTGACAGACGGTCCCAAATGCGGTGGTTGAGGCTTGCTACCAGCTTGTTTCTCAGGTACTCCAGTGCATAGTTAGACTTGTAGATGGCTGTCTCGTCGTGCCGATCCTGATGAATGTAGGTGTAGCCTATGCTCAGACTCTGTACCCAGATGTCCCGACCAACGAGCGGTGTGAAATCCAACTTCATTTCGGCCTGTATGCCCAGGTTGTCCAAGTTGAAGGCGGTGGAGTGGTACGTGTCTGTCTCGTCATACATCACCCAGTCAATCATCTGTCGTCCGCGGTGATAAAAGCCGCGTAGTGTTCCCGTCAGTCCCTGTTGCCGATACTGTGTGCCCAACTGCAGGGAGTGGTTCTCCTCGGGGCGCAGACCCTTGTTGCCCTCGTGCGTGGCACTCTTATAATATAGTTCGGTAAAGGTGGGCAGTCTGAAGCCCTTGTTGTACGAAGCAAAGACCCTCCACTGCGTGTTGGCCCGCCATGCCACGTCCACGCCAGGATAAAAGCGGTGTCGGTGGTTCACGTTCGTAGCCATGTTGGCCAGCAGTCCGGCCGAGATGGTCCAATGGTCGAGCACGATGTTGTGCTCTATGTTGTACGATACCAGTGTACGGTCGTCCTTCCGGGTATAGCAGATGCCGTCCTGGTTCCTAACCTTTACGTATTGTGACTCCTCCAAGTCACGTCCCAGGTTCGAACTCAGTATGCTCTCCTGCCTCAGCTCCGTCCCTACGGCGGTGCGTCCCAGTTTCCAGTTGAAGTAACCGCCCAATCGCAGGCCGTAGACGTCACCCTGGTGGAAATTCTCGCCAAAGCGTTCGCCACGCACCAGTTCGAAGTTGTCGTAGGTGCGGTTCCAGTAGACGCTTGGCGTCAGATGAAAGTGTCCATTCGTCTCGGCCCCTACGCTCATCATCCATCGTTCGTTGCGCTCATACTGGTCAGGGTAGGCTGCACTGTAGAAGGTATTTGCACCGTATGCCTTGCGGCTCATGCCTGCTTGCCAGTCGAGGGAGAGGTCATCGCTCTGCCAGTTGCCCTGATAGAAGAATTGCCCTTTGCGCCAGTCGCTGTTCATCGTGCCCCCGTCGCTGCGCCCACCGCCTCCACTCAGGTTGTTCGTTATGCGGCCTGTTGCAAGACCTACCCGTCCGCTGGCCTCGAAGGTGCCGAACGAACCAGCCCTGGCCGTCGCGCTCCCCTCTGCACCACTCTTATTGGCGGAATTCGGTAGGGCCTTTTTCGTCACCACGTTAATGGCCCCGCCGAAGGCTGTAGCGCCATAGACGCGGCTGGCTGCTCCCTCCAGCACCTCGATGCGTTCAATGTCATCGACGGTGACTGGCAAGTCCATCGAAAGGTGTCCTGTGTGGGGATTGCTGATGTTTACACCGTTGAGCAGCAGGGTCATCTGGTCAAAGGTGCCGCCATCAATGCTGATGTCCGTCTGAACTCCGAAGCCACCGCGCTGACGGACATCCACGCCCGTGGCTAATTTCAGCAGGTCATTAATACTCTGTACTCCCGCTCGTTCAATCTCCTGACGGCTGAGTACACTGACGATTCGTGCCGACTGCAACTCAGTCAGCGGAGCCATGGTGCCGCTCACGGTCACCTCGTCCAGCCTCTCCTCGTGCTCGTCCTCCTGCTCCGCGCAGGGTATAGGGCTTGCTCCCAGTGCTGCCTCGGCCCGGGCTGCAACGCTCAGGGTAGCTGCACTGAGCACACCTATGCGCACCTGGCGCTTCAGACTGGCAAAGGCGCTGTAGCCACGTCGCGCAAACTGGCGCCACGTAACCGTTTCCTTGGCTCGTTTAAAATGTGTCTTGTACATCTTTTAATTAATACTATATATTTGAATTGGTTCTGAAACCAGGCGCAAAGGTACGAATAAGTGAGTGATTTTCCAAATTTATTTGAGAAAACCCGAACGAAAGTACCTTCTATGGCAGTTAAAGGCACGAATAAGGTTTGGATAACGCAAATTAAATGTTGTTTTAAATATCTTATGTACTTCTTCCATAGCATATCCCTAGTATATATCTACTTTTAAACTAGAGAGGAATTAGAGAGGAACTAGAGAGGAACATGAGATGTACAGAGTTGAGCTGGAGATATATAGAGCTCAATATGCGTTCAATTTGACTTAAATATGACTTCAATTAGGGTTTGAGGTGCCTTTCAGAATCGGTTTGTCTTCATGAAAATGTATGGCGGGATGTGCATTTTTGTGGCCGTATATTTGTGTAGCTCAGATAAAAGGCATATCTTTGCAGATGGAATCCTGAGACGAGATGGCTTCTTGGATTGCAGATTGTATAATGGTGACATTGGTTTGATATGAATTGCGCGTGCTGTAGATTTCTTCTGGCGGCTCTGTTGACTGTCGTGGCGGCTTCGCTGCCTGCTCAGAAAACGATTGACCTGTCCGGAAAATGGCAGTTGGCCATCGGTGAGCGGCCCGACTATAGAGACAGGGTCGTGCTGCCAGGCTCACTGACGACAAACGGGAAGGGCGACGAGGTCACAGCGCATACGGTTTGGACGGGTTCGACCTACGACTCCTCATATTATTTCAACCCCTATATGCAACGCTATCGGGAGAGGGGGAACGTGAAGTTTCCCTTCTTCCTGACTCCTGAAAGGCACTATGTCGGAAAGGCCTGGTACAGGCGGACGGTGCGGGTGCCAAAGAACTGGAAGGGGGAGCAGATAGTGCTTTTCATGGAACGCCCCCATATCGAGACGCGGGTCTTTGTGAACGGCAGGGAAGCAGGCCATCAGATGTCGCTGTCGGTGCCTCATCAGTATGACATCACTGATCTTATCCGCCCGGGCCGGAAGAATGAGATCGTCGTATGCGTTTACAACGGCATAGAGAATGTCGGGGTAGGGCAGGACTCTCACAGTGTGACCGATCAGACACAAGGTAATTGGAATGGGGTTGTGGGACGCCTGGAACTGAGCAGTAGGCCGCAGCCAGTCATTCGTATCACCCATGATGCAGGCCGTCGAGTGGCATGTATCCAGGTGGATAGCTGCAGATACGAGGTTGCATTGGGCGATACCGTCCGATTGTGGAGTGAGTTCGACCCATATCTCTATACCCGTACCGTCATTCATCAGGGCCGGCCGCTCACCGTCACCTTCGGCCTGCGCGATATAGCAATTCGTGAGCGTCAGCTTTTGTTGAACGGGAAACCCATCTGGCTCAGGGGCACCGTAGAGAATTGCTGTTTCCCCGAGACCGGTTATCCTCCCACCGACGAAGCTTCGTGGATGCGCATATTCAAGAAACTGAAAGATAACGGGCTTAATCATGTGCGCTTCCACTCCTATTGCCCTCCGGAGGCAGCTTTCGCGGCCGCGGACAAACTCGGACTTTACCTGCAACAGGAAGGCCCTTCCTGGCCGAATCATGGCGTCAGGTTGGGTAGGGGACAGGTGATTGACCAGTACCTGATCGAAGAGTCGAAGCGTATTATCGACTCTTACGGCCATCATCCTTCGTTCGTGATGATGGCTGCAGGTAATGAGCCGGCAGGCGACTGGGTGACATACTGCAACAACTGGGTGCGCCTAATGAAGGAATATGACCCTTCGAAGATCTATTGCGGCGCATCAGTCGGAGGCGGTTGGGCCTGGGACGACGGATCGGAATATCACGTAAAGGGCGGGGCTCGAGGATTGGACTGGAATACTCGCCCTCCGCACAGCGACGACGATTATTACAGCCAGATAGAGTTTCCGCGTAACTACCGGGAAAGCCAGCCTAACCGTTCGCCTGTCATTGCCCATGAGCAGGGCCAATGGTGTGCCTTTCCCGACCTCAAGGAGATGGGTCAGTACACTGGGGCATATAAGGCGCGTAACTTTGAGATTTTCCGCGACCTTCTGACGGATCATGGTATGGCAACTCAGGCAGAGCGTTTCCTGATGGCAAGTGGAAAGTTGCAGACTCTGGCCTATAAATACGAGATTGAGCGCAACTTGAGAACACCTGACTATTCAGGGTTCCAGCTTCTGGGATTAAATGACTACAGCGGACAGGGCACGGCGCTTGTCGGTGTGCTCAATGTGCATTGGCAGGAGAAAGGCTATGCCACGTCTGCCGATTGGACACAGTTCTGCGCTCCTGTAGTGCCGCTTGCCTTGTTCCCCAGGTTTGTCTATGCCAATACCGATACTCTGGTTGTGCCTGTCCAGGTGTATAATGCTTCCGACGGCCCCCTCTTGTCGGCTCAGACGATCTACTCTATTAAGGACGGAGCAGGGAGTGTCGTTGCTGCGGGCGTCCTTTCGGATGCTCATCTGCCCGTCGGTAAGAATAATGCTGTTGGTGTTGTCCGCTTCCCACTCAACAGCATCCTGGAACCGTCGAAACTAACGCTTTGTGTCCAGATAGGGTCCGACATCTGTAACAGCTGGGAGTTCTGGGTCTATCCGCAGGACTTCATTGAGACATCGGCCGTCCCCGCTGGTATTTATGTCGCCGACAGCCTGGATACTCAGGCGAAGGAGATGTTGAAACGAGGCGGTAAGGTGCTGTTGACGGCAGCCGGCAAGATACGACTGGGAAATGATGTCGTGCAGCACTATCTGCCAGTGTTTTGGAATACAAGTTGGTTCAAGATGCGCCCGCCACATACGACAGGTGCCTATATCGACGCTGCACACCCGCTTTTCAAATATGGTTTCCCTACCGATGATTGGAGTAATTTGAACTGGTGGGAACTTCTTAACCGTGCCCAGGTGATGAATCTCATGGACTTTCCGGCCGACTATCAGTCGCCCATTCAGCCTATTGACACTTGGCACGTCTCGCGTAAGCTTGGAATGCTGATAGAGGCCAATGTGCTTGGCGGCAAACTGTTGATGACGACGATGGACATCACTTCCGACCTGGAACATCGTCTGGTGGCGCATCAGATGCGTAGGGCCATCCTTCGCTATATGGCAAGCAATGACTTCTGTCCCAAAATGACCTTGCAGCCACAGATTATCAGCAACCTTTATAGCAAGGAAGGACCAAAGGTGGAGATGCACACTAATGAATCGCCCGATGAATTGAAGCCGAAGGTAAAATAAGGATGCCGGCGCCGGCCATCCTACAAAAACTAAAATATCTCCAAAGATTTGAAAGCAGCTTTCATCTTCAGAGATATTTTAGCTTTCGTGATCCCGCAGGGATTCAAACCCTGGACCTTCAGAACCGGAATCTGACGCTCTATTCAGCTAAGCTACGGGACCAATTTCGATTTCGGGGGACAAAGGTACGAATAAGTGAGTGATTTTCCAAATTTATTTGAGAAAATCCGAGCGAAAGTGCTTTCAACGGCAGTTAAAGGTACGAATAAGTGAGTGATTTTCCAGATTTATTTGAGAAAATCCGAGCGAAAGTGCTTTCAACGGCAGTTAAAGGTATGAAAGTATGGCAAAACGGAGTTCAATATAGGTGCGGATTGGGTGATAGAACAAAAATCTTTACGATTTGTCTTTGGAAAGGGAAAAATGAATTATTCGAAGCTCTTTTTGACTCTTTTGGCGGCTTTGAAAGTAAAAATACGTTATTTTGTGCAGATTTATCCCGAAAGATTTTACAAATTGGGCAAAAAGCTATACCTTTGCCTTACATTTTGATTCTGAAATGAGAAAAAAGAGATAGCAAATGAGTAAATTGATGAAGCCGGAAGGCTATCGCTCCATGTTAGACCTCAAGCAGACAGAATTGGGGATAAAGAGAGTGAAGGACTTCTTTTTGAGTAGTCTTAGTACAGAATTGCGGTTAAGGCGAGTTACGGCACCTCTGTTCGTTCTTCGTGGTTTGGGCATAAATGATGACCTGAACGGAGTGGAGAGGGCTGTCTCTTTTCCCATCAAAGACATGAATGAGGCAACGGCAGAGGTGGTGCATAGCCTGGCAAAGTGGAAGCGCGTTACCTTGGCTGATTATAAGGTGGAAACGGGGTTCGGCATCGTTACTGATATGAATGCCATTCGAGCCGACGAAGAATTGGACAATATACATAGCCTGTATGTGGATCAGTGGGACTGGGAGCGCGTCATACGGCCTGAGGACCGGAATATACGTTTCCTGAAGTGCATCGTAAATAAAATTTATAGTGCGATCCTGCGTACGGAGTTCTTTATTTGTGAGACATTCCCTGCCTTGACGCATTTCCTGCCTGAAGAAATACATTTCATTCATAGCGAGGAGCTGTTACAGATGTATCCGGACTGCACGCCCAAGGAGCGCGAGGACCTCATTTGCCAGAAGTACGGCGCAGTATTCATTATGGGCATTGGCGGCAAGCTCAGTGATGGTACGGAACATGACCTCCGTGCCCCAGACTATGACGATTGGAGCACGCCAAACGAAGACGGCTACTATGGCCTCAACGGCGATTTGCTAGTGTGGTATCCTCTCTTGCAGCGCAGCATTGAACTCAGTAGTATGGGCATTCGTGTTGACGCAGAAGCCATGAACCGCCAGCTGGATCTGCAGGGCAAGGGCGAGCGCCGCCAGCTCTATTTCCATCGCCGTCTGCTGGAGGGCTCTTTGCCCCCAAGTATTGGCGGAGGTATCGGGCAGAGCAGATTGTGCATGATTCTGCTTCACAAGGCTCATGTCGGAGAGACGCAGTCTTCAATCTGGCCTGATGCGATGAGAAAGGAATGCCGCGAAAATGGAATCGCCTTGATTTGATACTTTCTTCGCGAAATGTACTCTAATCGGATAATCGGTAAATTATACTTCAGTTGACAGGTAAATTACACTTCGCCCAAAAGGCGGAATGTACTTTTGCCAAAACTGAAACAGGCCTCAAAAATTTGCGCAAAGGCCTTTCCGCAAAATTTCAAAGGCCTTTCCGCAAAAAAACAATGGTTTTTCCGTAAAACCGCAAAGGCGGGTTTTACATCGTCGATACAAGATACTTGGTTCGATACGATTGTGGGCAAGTAAGCGTGGCTTTGACCTGCAAAGTAAAAAAAACACTCCATTTATTTTGTTTTTCGCTTGGTTTGTGTTATCTTTGCAGCGAATTTCTGTATGTACATAAACTTTATGTTATTGTCCAACGTAAAATTAGAGGGAAAAACGGTATTGGTAACGGGTGCGGCCGGCTTTATCGGCAGCAACCTGTCTAAGCGTCTTCTGCAAGATGTCCAGAATGTTTACGTCGTCGGTGTGGACTCAATCACCGACTATTACGATGTGAACATCAAGTATGGCCGTCTGGAGGAAATTGAGAAACTGGGCGGTCGATGGAGCTTCGAAAAGGTGAACATAGCGGATAAGGAAAGTCTGGATGCCCTCTTCGAGAAATATAGCCCATCGGTAGTGGTGAACTTGGCAGCTCAGGCCGGGGTCCGTTATAGCATAACAAATCCTGGAGCTTATGTGGAGAGCAACCTCATCGGTTTCTATAATATACTGGAAGCTTGCCGCCATTACGGTGTGGAGCATCTCGTCTATGCCTCTTCATCATCAGTATATGGCAGCAATAAGAAGGTGCCATACAGTACGGACGACAAGGTTGACAATCCTGTAAGTCTGTATGCAGCTACGAAGAAGAGCAACGAACTGCTTGCCCATGCCTATTCCAAGCTGTATAACATTCCTTCCACGGGCCTGCGCTTCTTTACCGTCTATGGCCCTGCCGGCCGTCCTGATATGGCCTATTTCGGTTTTACCAACAAATTGGTGAAGGGTGAGACGATTCAGATCTTCAATTACGGGCATTGTCAGCGCGATTTTACCTATGTGGATGATATCGTGGAGGGCGTTATCCGCGTAATGCAGCATGCACCGGAGAAACAAAACGGCGAGGATGGCCTGCCCATTCCGCCCTATAAAGTATATAATATAGGTAACAGCTCGCCCGAGAATCTCCTTGATTTTGTCACAATCCTCCAGGAGGAACTGGTAAGAGCGGGCGTACTGCCTGCCGATTATGATTTTGAGGCACATAAAGAACTTGTACCCATGCAGCCAGGCGATGTACCTGTGACCTTTGCCGATACTGAGCCTTTGGAACGGGATTTCGGTTTCAGACCGTCAACTCCACTTCGTGAGGGGCTGCGGAAATTTGCATGCTGGTATGCCGGGTATTATAAACAGAGATAATAAAGATAACAATAAAATACGTATGAAGAGAATTTTCTTTGCATTCCTTTTGTCGCTTACTTGCCTGTCAACAGTATGGGCTCAGGGAATGAGTGACAGTCAGGTGTTGAGCTTTATTGCAAGTGAGTCAAAGGCAGGAACGTCCCAATCGCAGATTGTGACCAAGCTGATACAACGTGGCGTTAAGATAGATCAGATACGCCGACTTCGCAACCAATATGACAAACAAATATCCAGTCGTGGAATGAGTGCCGCAGCGGATGGTGCTGTCAGTATGGCTGCAGACCGGATGAAGGGAAACAGCGATGGCGCTGCAGGTCAGGAGTTAACCACAGCCCGGCAGGGAACGACAGGTGAGATATATACCGATGCCAGCGAAGAAGTAGAGTCCGTAGAGCATGATGTTAAGGCTACTCAGGGTAAAGTGCCAGATGCAGACGGAAAAACTGTCTTCGGACGCAATATCTTCAGCCAGGCGAATCCTAATTTCCAACCGAATCCTAATACGCCTATTCCGCAGAATTACATATTAGGCCCTGATGACCAGGTGATAGTAGATATCTACGGCGCCAGTCAGCAGACGTTGATTCACACTATTTCGCCGGAAGGAACCATTACCGTATCCGGTTTCGGACCAATCTATTTGAGTGGACTTACTGTGAAGCAGGCTGAGGCAAAGCTTCGTAATACAATCGGCGGCCGATACCAAAGCAGTGAACTCCGGCTTACGATTGGCAACACTCGTACCATACAGATTGATATCATGGGCGAGGTGCGTTCTCCTGGTACCTATCATCTGAGTGCATTCGCCAATGTACTATATGCCTTGTATCGTGCAGGTGGTATCAGCTCCCTCGGTACTTTGCGTAATGTCAAGGTATATCGTAACGGCAAGGTGATAACGACAGTAGATATCTACGACTATATCTTGAACGGACACCTGTCAGGCAACATAGATCTGAAGGATAATGATGTTATTCAGGTGCCTCCCTACGAGTGCCTGGTGGGTGTCACAGGAAACGTCAAGCGCCCCATGTTCTATGAGATGCGCGAAAATGAGAGCTTGGCTACGTTGATTCAGTATGCTGGCGGGTTTACGGGCGATGCCTATAAATCGTCGGTTCGTCTGGTGCGTAAGACTGGCGAGCGTTATAAGGTATATAATGTGGACGAGTTCGAGATGGCTACATTCAAGTTGGAGGACGGAGACGCTCTGACCGTGGATGGTATGATTAACCGATATGAGAATATGGTTGAGGTAAAGGGTGCTGTCTTCCGTCCCGGTCAATTCCAATTGGGCGCTGGCGTCAATTCCGTTAAGTCGTTGATAGAGGCTGCCGAAGGTGTGACAGAAGATGCCTTTACGGGCCATGCTGTATTGCATCGCCTTAAGGAGGACCGCTCATTGGAAATCTTACCTGTTGACGTGCAGGGTATTCTGGACGGTAAGGTGGCCGATGTGCCATTGAAGAACGAGGATGTCCTATTCATTCCGACCGAAAGAGACCTTCGTGTGGAGCGTACTCTTACGATTACCGGAGAGGTTATGACTCCGGGCACCTACGAATATGCAGACAATACGACTATTGAGGATTTAATCGTACAAGCTGGTGGCTTGACTGATCAGGCTTCGTTGGCACGAGTCGATGTGAGCCGTAGAATTCGCGACCCTAAGTCGACAACTAAAACGAGGGAAATTTCAAAGTCGTACACCTTCGAGATAAAAGACGGGTTGGTGATCGATGGCGATCGGAATTTCCTGTTGGAACCATATGATGTTGTGCACGTAAGGCGGAGTCCGGCTTTCCATACGGCCAGAAATATTACGGTCAGCGGAGAGGTGAATTATGAGGGTAGTTTTACCCTGGAGAATAAGGAAATGCGCTTGAGTGATGCTATCAAGATGGCAGGCGGCATTACGGAGCAGGCCTATCTGCGTGGTGCTCGTCTGACTCGTACAATGACTGCCGAAGAACGGACGAGAATGAGTTCTACCCTTGATGCTGTACGCACGATACTTACTGACAAGGGCGACTCCGTGGCCTGGAACAAGATGGAATTGGGAACAACCTATCCTCTGGCTATTGATCTGGAAGGGGCACTGAAGAACCCTGGTTCCGACAAGGATGTTATCCTGCGTGAGGGTGATGTGATTTCCGTGCCAGAGTATAATTCATCAGTAAAGGTTTCAGGCGATGTGTTCTTCCCCAATACCGTTTTCTATGAGCACGGGAAAGATTACAAATACTATGTGGCTCAGGCTGGTGGTTTCGGACACAGGGCCAAAAAGTCGCGCTCTTTCATTGTATACCAGAACGGGCAGATAGGACTCACCAAGCAGGGTGCTAAGCCAGAGCCAGGCTGCGAAATCGTCGTGCCCAGTAAGAAGAAGAAGAATCCGATGAACATTACGGCACTTGTCGGTGCCCTGTCGGGTACAGCTTCTCTTGCCTCTATGGCTGCTGCCATTGTTATTGCTGCGAAGAGATAACGTGTCTCGTTTAATAATATAAATAAGGAGATGATTCGCTATGAATGAAGAGAATAAGTATATAGAAGAGCAGGAAGAGAGCAACATCGACTTCATGAAGATGTTCAATGACTTATTGAAGCACAAGAAATTGTACTACAAAGTGCTGCCCATTACCTTTGTCTTGGCATGTATCTACTTGCTAAGCCTGCCAAATTATTTCACCTGTACGGTGAAACTGTCCCCTGAAATGAACGGAGGTAATAGGTCGAATAGTCTGCTTAATCTGGCTAGTACCTTCGGTATGAATATCGGTGCCGGAATGGGAGTGGCAACAGAAGCCCTTTATCCCTGGCTCTATCCAGAGTTGATGAACAGCGTCGATTTCAAGACTCAATTATTTCCAGTGGAGGTGACGATTGAACCTGAGAAGGAGGGAGATCCGACCCGTCGGATGTCTTATTACGACTATCTGATGAATGAGCAGAAGTCTCCCTGGTGGGCAAAGGCGATTGGCGGTGGACTTAAGTTCGTCTTCGGACTCTTTTTCAAACCGGATGTAGTCGATGAACCTGACAGCGTCAATGCTTTCCGACTGACTCGTAAGCAAGCAGATGTAGTTAAGGCTTTGGATAAGATGGTAGTGTGTGATGTGGATAAGAAGACAATGGTGATTACCATCAATGTAACAGACCAGAATGCGCTTATTTGTGCAACGATGGCTGATTCGGTGAAGAACCACCTGCAGAACTTCATTACTGAGTATCGTACTACTAAGGCTACTAAGGACCTGGAGTATTACAAGAAAATAGAGGAAGAAACCAAGTCCCGTTACGAAAAGGTGCGGCAGGAATATTCGGAGTATATGGATGCCAACCACGATGTGATACTGAATACGGTCCGGCAAAAGCAGACTGACTTGGAGAATGAGATGCAGTTGCAGTACAATGCATACTCGCAAACAGCCACCCAGCGTCTGGCTGCAGAGGCGAAGGTCCAGGAGGAAACGCCGGCCTTCACGACACTGCAGAGCGCAACAGTACCTGTCAGGAAGGCAGGTCCTCATCGTGCTAAGTCAGCCCTTGTCTTCTTGTTCCTTGCCTTTATGGGAACATCGGCATGGATTCTCTATAAGGAAGGCGACCTGAAACAGATCTTGGGCCTGAGTTAGGAGTTGTAGGACCTAAAGGCACATATCTATAAATAAGATGCTTATGAAAAAGTTTTCTCATCTATTGGTGCCTATTTTAGCTGCACTATGCACTCTTGGGCTGACTTCTTGCGAGGATCAGGACAGTACGCAGGCTATGGTGCTCTCTGGTCAATGGACGGGTGATTTCGGCATGTACTACGATTATGAGTATCGCGGACGCGTATACTCTTTCGATGCCGACTACACCGATATCGTATTTTATCCCCAGTACGATTTTGCCACCTATGGTTGGGGCAAGCAGGTAGACTACTATTACGATGGACCATACGCATATCAGTATTACCGATTTTACTGGAGTGTTGACCGAGGAATTATTTACCTGCGCTATCCTTATGCTCCAGAATTGAACACGACCATCTCTGACTACCGGATGAATAATGACCGGCTGACAGGTTGGTTCGAGGGTACTAATTCGCGTTTTAGTCTCTACAAGATTGTTGACTACTATGACTGGACACCGTATGTAGAGGTATATGGTTATGAGGCATCGGACTGGGTGCCTGACTACTTCTATGATTCACGTTCTGTAGAGGCAGACAATGGTATGGCCCGGTTTGATTCGTCAGAAGGGCATATATTGAGGCGGGGTTGTCGTTTCACAAATTCGGCTGAGGAATAGTACTGCCGTTGAGATTCTCGGTCATGTCTTGGCTGCCGGTTGTATCGGATGGCTTAGTCTCAGCTTTGGAAACTTCTTCTAGGCTTGGTATGTCGTCAACGTCTATGAGTTGTGGCAAAGGATTCTTCTCGCTTTGACGGGCTCCCAGTTTCACTAACTTCCGGCAGGTTTGGATTATACTTTGGCCCTGCGGCTCGAGTTTCTTTCCGGCTTCCTCGTATGCCTTTTGAGCTTTCTCCAGTGCTTCTCCTATACCCTGATACTTACGCATAAACAGTCCTACACGGTCCAGCATCTCGTTAGCCAGTGCATAGACTTTTTCATGGTTTTGTTGTTGCACGATTTGTGTCCAGGTCAGATTAATAATGCGTAGTGCGGCAAAGAGTGTCTGTTCATCGGCGATAAAGACGTTGCGATCCATAGCGCGACGCCACAGGTCGGGCTGGGCATTCAATGCTGTCCATAGAGCTCCTGAATGCGGCACGAACATGATGACATAGTCCATCCTCACCTTCGGGGCCTTGACATAGGATGAATAATCCTTTGTAGAGAGTTCCCTGACGTGTTTCTTCATGCTTTCAATGTGTTCACGCAGCAGTCGTTCTTTCTTCCCTTCGTCTTCTTCGTTTACATAATCTATATAGGCCGTCATAGAAACCTTGGAGTCTATGATGACTTCCCGTCTCTGGTCGAGATGCAGGATAACGTCTGGTCGAAGCAAGGAACCATCGTCCGACCGTACGGTCTGTCCCTGCGCATCTCGAAGGACAGCCTGAGTATCATAGTGTATGCCTCGTGTCAGGCCTTGGGATTGTAGAAGTTCGTCCAGCACGGTTTCCCCCCAGTCGCCTTGAACTTTGGAGCCATGTTTGAAGACCCTCGTCAGCTCATCGGCACTCTGCTGTGCAGCCCGGCTCTGCTTCATCATCATCTCTATGTTTGCTCTCATCTCGCTGCTCATCGCCGTCTGCTTCAGTGTGCTGTCCTGCATGACTTGTTTCATGCGGTCTATCGTCTCGCGAAGGGGAGTCACAATCTGTCCCAAATTAGCATGACTTGACTCTGAGAACTCTTTCTGCCGCTGCTTGAGCATTTCCTCGGTCACCGATTTCATTTCGGCTTTCAGATGGTTGATGGTTGCATCAAAACGCTCCTGCTGCCTCTGCATGTCCTGTTCGTGGTTCTCACGCATCAGCGTAACCATATTGCGATGGTTCTCCTGCTGCAGGCGCATCTGCTCCTGTTGATACTGATCCCGTTCAGCATCATATCGTTCCATCTCCTCTCGGGCCAGCTGTTTCGCTTCGGTCAGTCGTTGCTCCATCTCATTCTTCAACTCTGTGAGATGGCGTTGTTTCTCTTTTTCTTTGAACAGGATTGCGACTATGCTTCCGACAATGAAGCCTAGCACCAGACCGGTTATCAGATATAAGATTGTTTCCATTTTCGTTTCGTGACAGGTTCTTTATGACTTGTGTTGTATAGCTGAGATGAGGGCTTGCACGTTCTCAGGCTTAGTCGCCCAACTGGTACAGAATCGTACAACAGTATGTGTTTCGTCGGGGTGCGACCACGGACTGAGGATGAAATGCTGCTCAAGACGCTCCAGCTCCTCATTGGGCAGAATGAAGAACAATTGGTTGGTCGGGCTAGGCACGGCCTCCTCGAAGCCTTGGTGCAAGAGAGCTTCACGCAGGCGGGCGGCCATCTCGTTTGCATGTCGGGCCAGGCGGAAGTAGAGATTGTCGGTCATCAGCGCCTCGAACTGAATGCCCAGGAGACGTCCTTTGGCCAGCATACCGCCACCTTGCTTGATGAAATAGCGGAAGTCTTTCTTCAGGCTGGGAGACTGAATGACTACAGCCTCGCCAAAGAGCGCTCCCTGCTTCGTACCGCCTATGTAGAAGACATCTGCAAGGCGTGCCAGCTGTGGGAGCATTATGTCTGAGGCTTGGGAAGTAAGGCCGTAGCCCAGTCGTGCGCCATCTATGAAGAGCGGTATCTGATATTCGTGGCATACATGGTTTATCTCTTCCAGCTCCCTTCGGCTGTATAGCGTACCATATTCCGTCGGATAGCTGATATAGACCATACCGGGCTGTACAGTATGTTCGGGCCCGTCCTCTTGATAATGGGCAGTTATGCAATCCTTTATTTGACGAGCCGTTATCTTCCCGTTTGTGGCAGGCAAAGCCAGTACCTTGTGACCGCCATGCTCTATAGCCCCAGTTTCATGAACGGCTATGTGTCCGGTCGAAGCTGCTATAACTCCCTGGTGAGCCCGTAGTATAGAGGAAATTACTGTGGCGTTTGCCTGCGTTCCTCCAACCAGGAAATGCACATCGGCATCGGGAGCCTCGCAAGCCTGGCGGATGAGTTGTCTGGCTTTCTCGCAATGGGCATCCTCACCATAGCCGACGTGCTGTTCCATATTTGTCTTTGCGAGCAGGTCTAAGATTTCCTGAGCACAACCTTCATTGTAGTCACATTGAAATTGAATCATAGCTTTTTCTGTATTTATTCTTAAAATCTTTTGCAAAGATACGATTTATTTTGCATGTATGATTTAAAAATTGTATCTTTGCAGCACAAAAAAGTCATATTTTAAGTTAGAATAATCGATTTAAACCAGAATTCCCGATGAAACGTTACCTAGTATCCTTTTCAGTCTTGCTTGTTACTGTTTTTTCATGTATGACCACCTATGCGCAGTTGTTGCCCTATCAGAATCCTGAATTGTCGCCTGAGGAGCGTGCCCGCGACCTCTGTTCCCGATTGACGCTGGAAGAGAAGGCGTCGTTGATGGAGAACACTTCTCCGGCAATTGAACGTCTTGGCATACCAGCCTTTAATTGGTGGAGCGAGGCGCTGCATGGCATTGGGCGCAATGGCTTGGCTACTGTATTTCCCATTACGATGGGCTTGGCAGCTACCTGGGACGATGCATTGGTGAAACAATGCTTTGATGCAGCAAGTACTGAGGCGCGGGCGAAGAACAATATTGCTCGTGCCCGAATGGAAACAGAACTCTATTGCAAGAGTCTTTCTTTCTGGACACCCAATATCAACATCTTCCGCGATCCGCGCTGGGGACGTGGGCAGGAGACCTATGGTGAAGACCCTTACCTGACCGGCAGGATGGGCGTTGCCGTGGTGAACGGTCTGCAGGGTCCTCGCGACTCGAAGTATCAGAAGCTGCTGGCTTGTGCCAAGCACTATGCTGTACACAGCGGTCCGGAATGGAATCGTCATTCGTTTAATGTGGAGGACCTGCCTCTGCGCGACTTGTGGGAGACCTATCTGCCTGCTTTCCAGGCTTTAGTTCAGGAAGGTCATGTGGCTGAGATTATGTGTGCCTACCAGCGCTATGAGGGTAAGCCTTGTTGCGGCAGTGACCGTCTGTTGCAGCAGATTTTGCGCAATGAATGGGGGTTCGATGGACTGGTGACCAGTGATTGTGGCGCAATTGATGATTTCTGGAAGCCTGGACGTCATGGTTATTTGGATACCAGAGACGAAGCCATCTCGCAGGCTGTTATCTCTGGAACAGATGTGGAGTGTGGTAGTACATACCATCATTTGGGAGAAGCTGTTAAGAAAGGTCTTGTGAGTGAGGCGCAGGTGGATGTCAGTCTGATGCGGTTGCTGAAGGCACGTTTCCAGCTGGGCGATTTCGACGATGATAGCCAGGTGAACTGGAAGCAGGTCGGCTATGAGGTGATTGATTGTCAGGCGCATCGCGACTTGGCCCTGAAGTCTGCCCTGGAGAGCATCGTTCTTCTGCAAAACAAAGATGACATCCTGCCTTTGAGCGGCAAGGAGAGGATTCTGGTGATGGGTAAGAATGCCCAGGACGAAGAGATGCAGTGGGGCAACTACAACGGATTCCCTGCTCAGACCATTACCATTCTGCAAGGTATTAAGTCCCGTGCGTCAAAGACCACTTTCCTGGACGGCGTCCCTCTGGTACTTGCCGAGGGGGAAGAACTGAAGTTGACCAAGGAGGATATCCTGAAAGCTGCAAAGGATGTGGATGTGGTTGTCTTTGCCGGCGGTATCTCTCCCCGCCTGGAAGGAGAAGAGATGAGGGTTACTTACCCGGGCTTCAAGGGTGGTGACCGCACAGACATTGAGTTGCCCGAGGTTCAGCGTCGTGTCTTGGGTTGGCTCTCTCAGGCTGGTAAGAAGGTCATCTTCGTGAACTGCTCGGGCAGTGCCATAGCCCTTAAGCCAGAGACCTCAACCTGCCAGGCCATCGTGCAGGCCTGGTATGGCGGTCAGGCAGGAGGTGAAGCTTTGGCACAAGTGCTCTTCGGTGAGTACAATCCTGCAGGCAAACTCCCCGTTACGTTCTATGCCGACAATTCCCAGCTGCCCGACTTTGAGGACTATCGTATGAAGGGGCGTACCTACCGTTATTTCGAGGGACAGCCTCTGTGGCCCTTTGGCTACGGCCTGTCCTACACCCAGTTCGCCCTGGATAAAGTGCAGTATAAGAATAATAAGGTACGGGTGCGCGTAAAGAATACCGGGAGCCGTGACGGTCAGGAGGTGGTGCAAGTCTATCTGAAGCGCCTGGATGACGTTGATGGTCCTCGCCTGTCTCTGCGTGGTTTCCAGCGGGTAGCGGTGAAGGCCGGTCGTTCAGTCACGGTAGAGATTCCTATGGATGAGAACAGTTTCAATTGGTGGGATAAAAATACAAACTCAGTTCATCCCCTGCACGGCCGTTATCAAATGATGGTCGGGACAAGTAGTCGTAGCGAAGACTTGCAGACGCTGGAAGTGACTTTTTGATACCCTTTTGCTGAAATGATTCAGAGGATATGCCGAACGTAATAATGGTTAAGACTATAGAGGATTTTACCAATATATGGAATCTTCCTCTGTATCACCCTTTGATAGGCGTTTATGATATGAGAAATGCCCAAAGCAGGGTGCCTCATAACCATATGTATAGTTTTAACATGCTTCTGCTGAGAAGCTCCTCCGGACATCCCTTCCTATACGGAGATGAGTCTTACAGCTATCGTAACGGTTCGGTCATAGCAATCTGTCCCTATCAGCTGGCTGGCCCGCTTAGGGGGTACACCGATGAGTATAAGCCTTCGGGGCGGGTACTGATCTGGAGCAATGATATGTTTCATGGCACCAGGGTAAGCCAAATGTATTCTGACTATCATTTCTTTTCTTATAGAAGCAACACGAGCCTGGACGTGAATGATGCAGAACGCTCCATGATATTGACGAACATGGATCGTCTTGATGCAATGCTGAAGGAACACGGTCCAGACGTAAATATCATTGAGTCCGCCCAGATACTGTCGGAGATATTGGACGTATGTATGAAGACGTTCAAACGTCAGATAGACACTTTCTGCAGGGAACCCAGCGGATTGCTTTCCATGACAGAGTACTTTCTGTTGAAATATTTCAAGGGTGGACTGGCTGCAAAGCTGGGGCTCCTTCGTGTAAGCCATCTGGCACGTGCTTGTGGACTGGACGAATCTTATTATGGCACTCGGTTTCATCAACTTACGGGCGTCTATGCGAAAGAGTATATCCAGTTCTGGATGATGAATGCAGCTAAGATTCGGTTGGCTAGTGGATGGGCCGACCTTGAGGCAATTGCCAAAGCATTGGGATTTACTCATCCGAATCATTTCTCGACCTTCTTTAAGTCCATGACGGGAATGACGCCCTCAGAGTATCGAATGAATCGGTTCCGCAAACTTCGACTCCATCGTACTGAGGCGGGTCTTGAACTGTACTGAGGCGGGTCTTGAACTGTACTTAGGCGGGTCTTGAACTATACTGATCCCGGGTTGGCGTTTTATCAGGTCCTGGCTCTGTTGAGATTGAATGAGCGGATTACATGTCGTACTTCAATGTCTCGAATTGTACTTCGTTGTCAAGGCGCTCAAGGAATTCTTGTAAGACCTCGGGTGTGATGTCTCCCAGTTCGTACTCCTTTTCCGCATCTTTCCTGATTTCTGCAATCCATGTCCTGCGGGCCGTGATGTAGTCTTGCTGTATCCGGTCGGCATCAGACGGAGTGATGTCCCCTTCAATATTATAATATTCACGGATGAGACGGTAGCTCCACGCCCATCGGTATTCAGCGTAGTTCTGTTGGGCACGGACGAATTCAGCCCTTATATCGCGCACATTATCCAGCAGGCCTTCGCTTATGGCTTTGACGATGCGTTCTTCCTCGCTCAGGGGAATGAGCAGGCCGCTCAGGTCGCTCCACTTTCCTGTGCCGACTTGACTGCGCGGATGTTCCAGGCGGTGACGCTTCATGACGGCTCCCATATAGATACGCAGGGCGATGTCATAGTATTTGATGCCCTTTTTCAGGGAAGAGTTCTTGATGACGTAGTCGTGAAAGTTATAGGTGGCCACGTCGCCCGACACTTCGCGCAGGCTTTCGAGAGTGCGCTTTGCCACCATGATGCCTCCGACGCTGAAAGGGGAGAGCCAGTCGAAGTTGACGATGGAGTTCTTTCCTCCGTACGGGCGCTTGTCGCGACTGGGCCACTTGCGTATATCACGATAGAGGCCTACAGTGGTGAGATTGCGTCCGGGAATGAGATACATGTCGTCTCCATAGGCTATTAAGTAGGAGAAGGGCAGTTTCCGGGTATCGGGGTGGTGCAGGAGCTTTCCGAAGCAAACGCTGAAGGTGCCTATGCGGGCGGGCATCAGGATGTATGCTCCGCTCGCGGTTTTAGTGCCCCGCTCGAGAACGCCCCAGTGCATGGGACCCATCTTGTAGGCGTGGTTGGAGAAATTCGTGCCCGATCCTGCATTATAGAATGAGTACATTCCGCCGATGAGCAATGAACTCTTGTGATGGCTTGCAGAGAAGGGACCGCAGAAGGCTGCGCAGGCTTCTCCGTTCGACATATAGCAGTTGGCAAAGAACAGGCTGTTCTCGGCGGTGAATCCGTCCGTTATCTTGCATGCCTCGCCTACGAAGCAGTTCTCCAGCTTGGCGTTGTTGGAGATGACGGAGCCGTCGTAGATAACCGAGTTCTCCAGGATGACACCGGTCCCGATGGTTACGTTTGCGCTGGGAATGCTGCGCAGGGTGCATTCATGCATGCGTGATGCACCCAGTATGTGACAGTCGCGGCTGATGTGGCAGTTCACGACGGTTCCGGTGTTAATGATACGGACATTGTCGCCGATGGTGCCCCGTGTCGTGTGCTGGCGCTTGATTTCTATGTCCTGCCGTACGATGCGGCGGATTGCTTCGGTGAAAGCCTCGTCCTGTTGATACTTCACCATGAGGGCTGCCAGCTGCGAGTTCAGTCCGTCGAATATCATGACGTTCCCCTCGCCGACTTCGTTGAGTACCGAAATAATCGTTCCCTCGCCGTAGGATGCCCCCGGCGTCGTTTCGATGGCGCAGACATTGCTGATGTGGCAACGTTCCCCTATCTGATAGTTGTTGATGTAGTTCCGGACGTTCTCGATGAGGCAGTTGTCTCCGATGCACACGTCCTTGAGCACGGCATTCCGGATGCCGCAATGCTTGCGGAAGTCGTGAGTCACTTCGATTTCTTCCCGGTTGGAGCCGAGTTGTACGGTGCCGTAGAATTCAACGTTCCGGACGTAGTCGGCCGAGAACGCCTCGGCTACATGTATCGTGTCCCAGTTCTGTGCGGTGCAGCCTTGAGCCTGCAGCTGTGCTATCTCGCCGGCGGATAGCTTGCGGTAGTTTTCTGTCATAATTGAATCTTTCTTATAGTCTGTAGAGGGGCGATTATCGCCCGTCTTTATATTATAAACGTATAGCCCTGCGGATTATTGTGTGCCCTTTAAGATTTTTTAATCCCCGATGCCTTGGCCTATTGGCGGGAAAGTATTACATTTGCACGTCAAAACCGCATTAAACTGTATGAATATGTTTAAATTGAAGACTTTTATTTGCACTGCATTCCTCCTTTTGGCATGCGGTGCCGTGAGTTCGCTCCGTGCACAGGTGATTATGCCCTCGCTGGATAAGCCGGAGGGTGAGACGGTATATAATGCGCCGCAGGTGAAGGCGACGATGGCCGACCCCAAGACCGGCCGCAAGTGGGAGGACAGCCTGACCGTTATGGTCCACTTCCCACAGGAGATACAGAAGTCGGGCATCGAGGGCCGCGTGCTATACCGCGTGATTGTGGAGAAGGACGGCAGCGTGGGCCGTGTGGAGCCGATGATGATGATGCTCACCGATGCCACGCGCCAGAAGCTCGGCGTCGATTCCGACGAGAAGGTCGCCCAGCTGAACGCCAAATACAAGCAGATGCTGGTCAAGGAGGGCCTCCGTTGCGTCAAGCTCCTGCCCCCGTGCAAGCCTGCGCAGCAGGACGGGAAGAAAGTGCGCTCGTTCGTGACCGTCAGCGCGTCGTTCCGTCCTAAGAAATGACAGTTGGTCTGAAACCCCTTTGGAGCTGTCCGGCAATGCCGTCTCAGCTCCTTTTTTTTCCGTCATGACAATGCGAGAACCCTACGAGAGCCCGGTCGCCGTCTGTGCCGACTTGCCGGACGGCCTGGGCCGATACCTCTTCGAGGACGTCCTGCCCCGCTATGCCGCGTTTGATGCGGCGCACAGGCAGGACCATGCCCTCGCCGTGCTTCGCCGCAGCCTGCAGCTGGGCATTCCCCTCGGTGCCGACGCCGCCATGCTCAGCGTCGTGGCCCTCTTCCACGACCTGGGGCTCAGCGGAGGGCGCGAGCAGCACCATCTCTTGAGCGGGCGCATCCTGCGGGCCGACGCCATGCTGCGCAGCGTCTTCCTTCCCGAACAGATCGAGCTGATGGCGCAGGCCGTCGAGGACCATCGCGCCAGCGCCTCCCGCGAGCCGAGGAGCCTCTACGGGCGCATCGTGGCCGAGGCCGACCGCCTGATCATACCCGAGCTGATCATGCAGCGCACCCTGCAGTACGGGCTCGACCATTACCCCGAGCTCCCGCCCGCCGCTCACGTGGAGCGCGCCCTCAGCCATCTGCACGAGAAATACGGCCCCCACGGCTATCTCCGCCTGTGGATTCCCGGCAGCGGGAACGAGCGCCGCCTGCACCGGCTCTGGGAGGAGATGAGCGACGAGCCCGCCCTGCGCCGCCGCCTCTCCGAGATGCTTGCCGCCCTGCTTCC
>JAILKU010000023.1 GCA_024693505.1 Bacteroidaceae bacterium
GCCAGATACTGACCATCCACGTTTACGCGGAAATGGCTGCTGCGTCCTTGCTGCAAAAGAACAGCAGGCAGACGAATCCCGTCGCGGTTAGGGTTATATACGGTTAGGGTCTTCGTGGCACTTGGAACGGTAGTCAGCAGCGTATCGAAGACAATTGAGTCGTTTGAGAACGAGAGGCGAGCAGAGGCTTCATGTGTCCAAGTTTCCCCTTCGGCACACGATAACAGCCCTTGCGCGCACGCGCATAATATAATAAGGTATATAGCGAATCGCTTCATGCCATAGTGCTGTTTACTTCTCGGGCACGTTTTCCATTATTGCCAGCAAATGGTCCCAAACCATCTGTACCGTCGGAATGAGAAGTCGCTCATCGGGACTATGCACACCACGCAGGGTGGGACCCATCGAAATCATATCCATTCCAGGATACTTCTCGCTGAAGAGGCCGCATTCCAGACCTGCGTGAATACCACGTACCTTGGGCTCCTTACCGAAAAGACGAACGTATTGCTCAACAGCTATGCGCAGTATCTCACTACGGGGATTCATCTTCCAGCCGGGATAACCCTCGCCGATATCTACGCGGGCTCCAGCAAGTTCAAAGGCTGCGGCAATCGTATTTGCCATATTCAGTCGAGCGCTATAAATACTGCTGCGCTGACTGCTGTTTATCTCTACGACCTGACGTTCAGGACGCAAGTGAATGCTTGCCAGGTTAGAGCTGGTCTCTACCATCTCTATGTCCTGACACATGGCATAGACACCGTTATCGACGGCCTGCAAAGCGGTAATCAAACGACGACTGCTCTCCTTATCCATCGCCTGGGCAACAGGATCGGCACTCTCCAGAAGGAACTCCATGCAAGGCTCTGTCACGCTGTATTCCTCCTGCACATCGGCGCTGAACAGGTTCCAATCAATGCGAATCTGCTCCTTATCCTCCATGGGCACGGCACAAAGACAACTCGCCTCACGCGGAATGGCGTTGTGCAAGCCTCCAGCCTGTATATCCACGAGATGGAGGTCATACTTCTTCATCGTCATGTAGAGGAACCGGACCAATAACTTGTTGGCATTAGCCCGCTTCTTGTCAATGTCGTCGCCGCTGTGTCCGCCCTGAAGGCCCTTGATTGCCAGCGAGCAGGTAAAAAGTCCATCGGGAAGAGTCGTAGGCTGATAGCCTAGCTCGATAAAGGTTCTGCATCCTCCCGCACAGCTCACAAAGATCTCGCCTTCGTCCTCGCTGTCAAGATTCACGAGCAGGTTTCCTTTCATAAACCCGGCCTGAAGACCCTCAGCACCCGTCAGGCCAGTCTCTTCATCCCTAGTAAAAAGACACTCAATCGGCCCATGCTTGATGTCCGAACTCTGCAAAACGGCCATTTCCATGGCCACACCAATGCCATCATCGGCACCCAACGTCGTTCCACGGGCCTTCATCCACTCGCCATCCACGTATGTCTGGATGGCATCCTTCTGAAAGTCGAAGGAAACATCGGCATTTTTCTCGCAAACCATGTCCATATGACTCTGCAAGACCAAAGTCTTCCGGTTCTCCATCCCGGGGGTAGCAGGTTTGCGAATCAGAACGTTGCCAGCATCGTCCCGAAGCGTCTCCAAACCGAGACTCTTTCCGAAGTTCATCAGAAACTCAATCATGCGTTCTTCCCTCTTTGAAGGACGCGGAATAGTGTTCACTTGCGCAAAGCAATTGAAAACACATTCAGGTTTTAACTTGATTTCACTCATAATATTTGGTTATATTTAGCATTTTCTGTATCTTTGCCGACGCAAATATAGCAAATTATGTTGAAACTAGCGTTAATTACCCTTGGAATTGTTTCCATATCGGTCCTACTTTTATGTATTAAAATGCTTCTGAGGCCCGATGGACAGTTCAGCAGCCAGCATATTGGCGACAGTAAGGCCATGCGCCAGCGAGGCATACACTGTGTACAAAGCATGGACGCATTGGAACGCAGAGAAAACCCATATAAAGTGAGTGAAAGAATATAAAATAATATGTAAATCAGAAAATATTTTAAATAAGTTATGAAGAAAATTCTTTTTTTTGCGGCCATTGCCGCTCTGAGCATGACAGCATGTAACAAGTCGGGCAGTAATTCAGCCGACAATGGCGCAGAGGCCGAAGAAGGTACAGGTGCAAGGATTGCCTACGTGGAGCTGGACACACTTATGAGCCAGTATCAGCTTTATAAAGACTACAGTGAACTCCTGAACCGTAAGGGGAACAATATC
The DNA here is from genome assembly GCA_024693505.1 of Bacteroidaceae bacterium. GTDB lineage: Bacteria > Bacteroidota > Bacteroidia > Bacteroidales > Bacteroidaceae > Physcousia. The sequence goes on from JAILKU010000023.1 coordinate 2,260, forward strand.
CAAAAGACTTTGGCCAAGAAACAGCGCACCCTGGAACAACACGCCGCTGCCATGCAGAAGAAGTACGAAAACAACGGCTTTACTACACGCGACGAGTTGGAACGCGCACAAAACAATATTCAGAAGGAGCAGAACGAACTGGCTGAGCTGGCAGACCGTCTGAACCAAGATTTCAACGAGGAACAAGCTCGCATCAACGACGAAGCTCGCGATAGCATCCAAGCTTTCCTCAAGGTTTATAATAAAACCAAGAATTACGATTACGTTATGGTAAAGGCAGGCGACAACCTGCTCATCGCCAATCCTCGCTACGACATTACAAACGATGTTGTGAAGGGATTGAACAAGCGCTACAAGATCAGCCCTGAAGTGGCTGAGAAGATTAAAAAAGCCGACAAGGAAGAAGAAGACGAATAAATAAGAAGAAGAAAAATAATAATAATAAGCTCAAAGTTTTGAAAGATTTATCCAAACATATTGAGTATCTGTTGCTTGACCACGAATGTGTCATATACCCCGAATTAGGCGCATTCATAACCAGCTATATCTCTAGCAAATGGAGCAAAGAAGAAAATCTTTTCCTCCCTCCATATCGCTCTGTATGGTTTAATCCTCAGCTAAAGGAAGACGACAACTTGTTCATCAGTTCCCTAGCTCAGCGATACAATATCTCACGTGACGATGCAATACTGCTCTGCACGGAATACTTAGAGGAAATATACCAAGAACTAGAGGAAAACGGCACTGTGGATATAGGGAGCATAGGCACGTTTATTAGGGAAAGTGAAGACTCTCCCATGATTTTTGCGCCCACACTCTCTGGAATTGCGACTCCAGACATATACGGATTGGATAGTGTGCAACTGCCTCTGCTCGACGTTCAAGAGACGGACATAGGGGCTACTGTTTTCAAACAGGCCGACCATGCCATACATTCTGACGAGAAACACATCACGATCCGTATTCGTCGCAGCATCGTTAACTACATAACTGCTGCAGCGGCCTCTGTAATTCTATTCCTGAGCTTCTCAACTCCTGCCCTTAACACTGGAATGACTGAAGAGCAGCGTGCTCAGACAGAATTCTTCATGCCCTCGAACCTCGTACCTCACACCATAGTGACCGTAAAAGAGGAACATCCCAAAGAAACTATCAATGAGGACACCGAAGTTCAAGGAGTAAACGAGACTGAAGCACAGATTGTCCCCCAAGCTTCTACACATTCTCCCTACGCAATGGTATTGGCCAGTTCCATAAGCATGAAGAATGCCCAAAACTACGTAGCCAACCTGCAGAATCGTGGGCATAAGGCAGAAGTCCTCGTTCGCGGGAAGATGATACGCGTCATCATACCTGGCTTCCAGTCAGCAGAAGAAGTGCATCAGGCAATCAAGGAATTACAGAAACAGAGTAACGAGTTCAGTAAGGCTTGGACCCTTAAGCTGGAAGACTGACCACGAGAAGAACTGATATCTGAAGGACGACATGAAAAGAGTAAAATGTCCAAAGTGCGACAATTACATCACGTTCGATGAAACACAGTATGCTCAAGGGCAGCAACTCGTTTTTGAATGTGAAACGTGCCACAAGCAGTTTGGTATCAAGCTTGGCACAAGCAAACTACGCCAGACCCAGAAAGAGGAGACGCTCGACGAACAGGCTCACAGTCATGAACTTGGCAGCATAGTAGTGGTTGAGAATGTCTTTCATTACAAACAGGTGATCCCTCTGGATATGGGAGACAATGTCTTTGGTCGCTATGTCCAAGGAACAAGTATCAACAAGCCGATTGAGACACGAGATCCGAGTGTGGATACCCGTCACTGTATAATCCGTGTTCAACAGGACAAACATGGCGAGCTGCAATATATTCTACGCGATGCACCCAGCAATACAGGCACATTCTACATGAACGAGATTCTGCGTGATGTAGATCGTATTCGCCTGGAAGACGGCGCCATAGTCACCATTGGTGCTACCACCCTCATCCTGCGATCTGCAAGGAACAATCAAGAGGATGTATAAACTATTGGCTCTTGACCTGGACGGCACACTGGTAAACTCACAGAAAGAGATTACCCCACATACCCAGAATATTCTGGCTGAAATTCAGCAAAAAGGCATAAAGATAGTCCTGGCAAGTGGCAGACCACTTGAAGGCATACTTCCTTTGGCCAATCTGCTCTGTTTAGATCGGTATGCAGGTTATATCATGGCCTTTAACGGAGGACTGATTATCGACTGCCAGACAGGGAATCATCTCTGCGAGAACTACCTTAACCCGAGTTTCTATCCTCTACTCTATGAGAAATGCCACAGACAGGACTTTGCCATACTTACCTACCTCGATGGACATATCGTATCAGAAGACATAAATAATAAATATGTCCAATATAATGCGATGCGCAATCGCATGCCTTTGCTCCAATTAGACAGCTTGCTGCAGCAGATTACTTTTCCCGAACCGAAATGGCTCGTCGTCGGCGAAGCTAAAGAACTTTCCAGACTCGAGAAAGAATTACATACACTTTTCCATAACGAACTGAGCATATACCGCAGCGAGCCTTATTTTCTGGAGATACTACCATCTGGAATTGAAAAAGCAAACGGAATAAAGTTCATTGCCGACAAGCTAAACATCCAAGCCAAAGAGGTTTTGGCATGCGGCGACAGTTATAACGACATAAACATGCTACGCTATGCTGGACTTGGCATTGCGATGGCAAATGCAAACAAGGACGTGAAAGCAGCTGCAGACTACATTACATGCTCAAATGACGAGGACGGCGTTGCGTATGCAGTAAAAAAATTCTGCGAACAATAGGAAATAATAATAATAAATCTTAATTTATTTTGCAGTTCGCTTGGTTTACACTACCTTTGTAGGCTGAAAGAGTCGACACTTGCATTGAAGACAAAAATATTAGCTTTTGCGGCAGTATTCTGCACCCTCATAGCGTTGGCATCAACACCTATCGGCTATGGTAGAATATCCTTTTCACCAGATGAAAAGGATTCCATTGTTACACCCGCAAAAGAGGGCAGCAAGCAAGTAATTGGCTATGAGAAGGATTCTATCAACCATAAAGACAGCACTGCTACAGATTCCATTCCCTTACGCCCATACACGATATTACCTGACACAACCCAAAACGATTCGGTTCCAAAGGATACTATGCCACGAAGTAAGAATGCACTTGACGAACCGGTCACGTATTCTGCTCAAGACTCCATTACATTCGACTATAAAAACAATCGTGCTCACCTTTATGGGTCAAGCAAAGTCAACTACCAGAATTTAGAACTAGATGCTGATGACATAGCTATAAGTCTGGATAGTAGTCTTGTGCATGCGAATGGCACTCAGGATTCCACCGGAAAAGTAAAGGGGAAACCCGTTTTCAAACAGGGTGAGGATCAATACGAGCCGGATAGAATCAGCTACAATTTCAAAACGAGGAAAGCATTTATCACAAACGTATACACAGAACAAGGCGAGGGCTTCATGATAAGCCAGGACGGCAAGCGCGACAGTTCTGGTGTGATGTATGTGCAGCACGGGAAATATACGACATGCAATAATCCCAAACATCCACATTTTTACCTGGCTCTGACAAGGGCTAAAGTACGCCCTGGAAAGGATGTCGTATTCGGACCGGCATATTTGGTTGTAGAGGACGTTCCTCTGCCCCTGGCTATTCCGTATGGTTTTTTCCCCTTCAGCGAAAGCTACTCCAGCGGCTTCATAATGCCGACATATGGCGACGAGTCGACCCGCGGTTTCTACCTGCGCGATGGAGGATACTATTTTGCCATCAGTGACAAAATTGACCTGAAGATGCTGGGTGAGATATACACCAAGGGCTCATGGGGCATTTCTGCTCAAAGCAATTACAAAAAACGATACCGATTTAGCGGTAATTTCCTTTTTAGCTATCAGCGTACACAAGAAGGGGAAAAGAATATGCCTGACTACGCCGTTAACAAAAGTTTCAAGATTACATGGAGCCATCGCCAAGACACTAAAGCCAATCCTACACAGAATTTCTCGGCTAGCGTCAACTTCGCAACCAGCAGCTACGAACGGAATAATCTGACAAGCATGTACAACCCTGAGAGTTACACTCAAAGTACACGTACAAGCAGCGTCTCATACAGCAAGTCGTTTAATGACATTGGACTCACCCTGAGCGGAGCTTTCAACCTAAGCCAGAACATGCGCGACAGCAGTATCTCTGTCACGATGCCTACACTGAACATCTCCCTAAACCGTTTTTATCCCTTCAAACGCAAGAAGATGGCCGGCAAGGAACGATGGTATGAGAAGATTTCCGCCGGTTATACTGGTACACTCACCAATAGCATCGGCACAAAAGAGAATCTGCTATTCAAAAGCAATCTCATCAAGGACTGGAAGAACGGTATGCGCCACCAAATACCAATTAGCGCCACTTTCAATGCCCTGAACTATATTAACATCTCACCCAGCTTCTCATTCACCGACCGAATGTATACCGACAAAATTATGCAGTCGTGGGATGAGAACAGCCAAAGTGTAGCCAGAGACACCCTTTACGGCTTCTACAACGTGTACAATTATAATATGAGTGTGAGTGCCAACACAAAACTGTATGGCACGTACCGCCTGCTACCGTGGTTTGGAGGCAAGAAGGTATCAGCAATCAGACACGTCTTTACCCCCTCTATCAGCTTTAGCTACGCACCAGACTTTAGCAAGTCGCATTTCGGCTTCTACGAGACATACACTAAAACTGATGCCGAGGGAAACGTCTCGCTGGTTACCTACTCACCGTATTCTAACGGAGCCTACGGAACAGCCGGGAGCGGCAAAACTGGAAGTGTCACGTTTGACATGACAAACAACTTAGAGATGAAAATCAGGACTAAAAACGATAGCCTGAAAAAGATAAGCCTAATTGACGAACTGGGCGGTTCGCTCAGCTACAACATGGCAGCAAAGAGTAAGCCATGGAGCGATTTGAATATGAGACTGAGACTCAAACTGACAAAGAGCTACACATTCTCTCTCAATGCTGTCTTCGCTACGTACGCTTACGAAATGGACGACAACGGACGAGTTTTTGTGGGCGATCACACGGAATGGTCATATGGCCGATTCGGCCGTTTCCAGGGAATGTCGCAATCTTTCTCGTATTCGTTCAACAATCAGACGATCTCCAAACTTTTTAATCGAGATAAGAGTAAGTCCACATCTCTTGGCGATGAAGATGAGGATGAGGAAGAAGAGGATGAAACAGATCCGGAAATGCAGAACGTAGACCCGGAACGCAAGAAAGCAAAGAATGCCGTAGGCAAGGAAAGTTCCGGAGGCGGTGTAGATGAGGACGGCTACCTGAAATTCTCCCTGCCTTGGAATTTCTCGGTAAGCTACGGCGTGTCAATGCAGGAGAATACGCAGGCTCAAATTAATCAGAAGCGCATGCGCTATCCCTACAAGCTCACACATACGCTAAACTTTTCCGGTTTCGTACAAATTGCAAAGGGATGGAACATCAACTTTTCATCGGGATACGACTTCAACTACCATAAGTTGAGTATGACCACGGCTTCCCTCTCGCGCGACCTTCATTGCTTCAACATGTCATGCAGCGTTGTTCTAATGCCCTACACGAGCTACAACTTTACATTCCAAGCCAATGCCAGCACGCTTTCCGATGCGCTGCGCTGGAAGAAGCAAAGTTCATATAGCAGCAATCTGGATTGGTATTAGGGCCAGAACTCCAGTTGCTGGATAGAACTGTTCATTTCCACAGGCTTATCTGGAGTCTCATCTGTTTCGGGCGTTTCCATATTCCAAAAGAGATCCAGCTGGACAGCTACATCTGGCTTTATAGAATAAACGCCGTAGGCATTTCGTCTGAAGGGCGACTCGCGATGACGGGCCTGGCGCCAGAGATACATGCCTAAGCTACGGTGCAGAGAATCGTAGTCCAGGCTGCGATCGAAAAGACTGGCATGCTTATTATAGACTTTGCTGGCAATGCGGCAAAGCTTCATACCCTCTTTTCCGCAGGATAGAAGGATTTCCATGATATCTCTGTGATAGGCATTAATCATGTCACAAAGATAAACATTTTCTGAACAAAACTGCCTCTTTCGGCAGAAAGTTTTTTCTTTTCGTGCAAAAAATGTACGAAAAGTGGTTCTTTAACGACAATTATTCATAATATAACCAATAAATGATGACGAACAAGCTTCATCTCAGCATAAAAAAGGACAAGTTCTTTTGCTCTGCGCTCGATTTTCTGTAACTTTGCAGCCGAAATACAACAAATAAACTGTTATTGAGATGAAAAAAGTCATATTCCCCCTCTTGTTCCTGCTGGCTATTGTCATGCAGTCTTGCTCAAACGGTCTGGACCGTCATGAACTCACTGTCGTATATCCAAACGGCTACGCCATGTTTGCCGACCAGACGAAGGACTCCATTGTATTCATAACGTTTGACAGTTGGCGTGTCTTTTCAAACGCCTCGTGGATATCCGTCGAAGGAAAGAGCAGCGACAATATTAAATATGATTACTACAAGAACTACCTTATCCACGTAGACCTTGCTCTTGAGCCAAATACCACAGGACGTACCCGCTGGGGCAACGTCATGGTCAAGTCTTACGATTACGAGGGAGCTGGACTCTACGTGCAGTTTCCTTTCCTGAACATCACGCGCCCCAATCCCAACGTCAACGACTACTACGGGGACAACCGAAATGTGCCTGATGCCGCGGACTTCATCCTGCGCGACAGCGCCGACGTCGTGAGCGACTCGCTTTGCTTTGCAGTCCAGAAATCGTGGACTTTGTCCTTCGCTCCAGGTGCCGACCAGTCTTGGCTTCAGCTTTCAGCCACATCGGGCGAAGATGGATACAACGTAGTTCCTATCACTCTGGAGCAGAACCTGACGTCCCAAGAACGCAGGACGGAGCTTATTCTGACCAGTAGCGGCGTTACGAATCAAATTAGCGTGGTGCAATCTCGGTCTAAGAAGTAAAATTCAGGCTGATGCAATACGAACTTTTCTCTGACGGCGATTTCACGCAGGACACGCCCTTTACCGGACGAAGCGTCTGTGCTTTAGGCAGTTTCTCCCTGTCGTCAAAAGCGCTGCAGGAACGCCTTCTCTCTATGGGTGCCGACTTCAAGCCTAGCACGAAGGTCAGTCGGAATGTCCATTTTGTCCTCGTCGGTCGTGGAGCGCCGCAGGACCAGCTCGAATACCTGCAGACGTTAGTTTTCAACGGTTATTGCCCCAAAGTGCTCAATGCCAATGAGTTGGATGACCTGTTGGCAGGACACTATTCGCCTTATCGGGTACCGGAGAAGATTCAGAAGCAGCTGCACCTTACCCTCCGCCACTATCAACAATTTCAAGTCGACTATTCATGTGGAGTGAACCCTCTCTACACCAAGGAACTATACGTCTCTCCCGATATGCAGACGCCTCAGGCCGAGCTATTCCAACGGCTGGGCGATCATGGCATCTACGCCAATTCCTATATTGACGATACAACAGACGTATTGGTCATCAGCGACCGGACCTTGGAATGCCTGCAGCGAGGCGAGAGTAATGAAATACTACGGTACATCGAAGATATCTACAACAAGAGCCGTGCCCAGAACTACCGCTACATTATGACGACCGAGGGCCAGCTCCTTTCTTTCCTTTCCCAGCAATGACTTTGCCCTGCAAGCGATTCATACCCGCTCTGTTTCCTTCATTCATCCCATTGATACTCCTGACGGGCTATCTCAACGCAGGAGGCTGGTGGTTGCGCTCCGGAGTCACACTTTCGTGCCTTGTCATTGCCTTTTGCGTTTGGCTGTTTCGTCGGCAGCATCGGGATTCGGCTTTCATCATGCTGGCCTTTCTTTTCTCAATGGCAGGAGACGCCGTTTTGGGACGATATTATGCCCGGCCGACAGGTTTTGTGGCGGGTGTCATACTGTTTCTGCTTGCCCACCTGTCCTATATCAAGTACTGTTTGCTTCATGGCTCGCCTAACCGAATGGTTTTCTGGCTTTTAACGGCTGTATTCCTGAGCTATTATCTTTTCTTCCTGCTGCCGGTTATACATCCCTGGCCGGTCAGTTTGGCCGTTCTTGTCTATGTCTTTATCTCCATTCTCTCCGTTTCTGCTGCCTGCGGGATGGAGGGTCGGAGTCTCGGGAAATGGCTTTTTGTGGCAGGCATAACGTCCCTGCTCTTTTCCGACCTGTTGATTTCCTTGGATACATTTATGGGAATTTCCGACTTCCGACGGCTGATGATGCCCACCTATTTTGCCTCGCAGATACTAGTCACAGCCAGTTTGCTCTGCTCCGCTACTAACGGGGAGAGGGTTTAGTCCGCCTCGTCCTCTTCGTCCTCCAGCATTTTCAGGAACTCTTCCTCGCTGACGATGGGAATGCCCAGCTTACCGGCTTTCTCCAGTTTGGCAGGTCCCATATTCTCGCCGGCCAGGACGAATGACGTCTTTGCGCTTATGCTGCCAACGTTCTTGCCGCCATGCTGTTCGATCATTGCCTTGTACTCATCGCGGCTGTGATGCTGGAAGACGCCACTGATGACGATGCCCTTGCCCTGCAGACGGTCTGACTGCGCTTTCTGCTCTTCCTCTCCGAGGGTCATCCGAAGGCCGTATCTCTGCAGCCGCTGCACGAATTCCAGGTTCTTCGGGTCGCGGAAATAGCTCACCACGCTCTGAGCGATGACAAGTCCGATGCCGTTTATTTGCTGCAAGCTGTCGAGCGAGGCATTGGCTACGGCTTCCATGCTGCCATAGTATCGGGCCAGAGTCTTGGCGGCTATTTCGCCTACGAAGCGGATACCTATGGCAAAAAGGACCCGCTCGAAGGGTACCTGGCGGCTTTCCTCGATGCTTTTCAGAATTTTCCTGACGCCCTTCTGGTCTCCGGCCGAGGGCTTCAGCAGCTGTTCCTCGCCCAGTTCGTACAGGTCGGCCGCATCGTGAATGAGTCCCTGCCGGTAGTAGTCGTCGATGGTTTCAGGACCGAGGGAATTGATGTTCATCGCCTTCCGGCTGATGAAATGCTCTATCCTTCCCAGAATCAGAGGCGGGCATCCCGTCTCGTTGGGGCAATAGTGAGCCGCCTCGCCTTCGTAGCGCGCCAGAGGCGTGCCGCAAACCGGGCAACGGGTGATGAAGCGGATGGGCGGTGCCGAGGTATTCGCCTCTTTCACACCAACGATCTTCGGGATGATCTCGCCTCCCTTTTCAACTAGGACATGATCGCCGACATGCAGGTTCAGGTTCTCCATTACGTCGGCATTGTGCAGCGTGGCACGCCGGACCGTAGTCCCTGCCAGCAGCACCGGATCCATGTTGGCGACAGGCGTTACGGCCCCTGTCCGCCCTACCTGGTAGACGACCTGGCGGAGTATTGTTTCGGCCTGTTCGGCCTGAAACTTATAGGCTATGGCCCAGCGGGGACTCTTTGCTGTCATGCCCAGGCTGCGCTGCTGAGCCAGGCTGTTCACCTTCAGCACGATGCCGTCAGTAGCGACGGGGAGATGACGGCGCTCCTGATCCCAATAGTCAATATAGTCGTAGATGCCTTGCAGGCTGTCCACCAGCCTCATGTTCCCGCTCACCTGGAATCCCCATCGGCGGGCCGTCTCCAACCGCTGGAAATGTCCGTCGCCCGGAACGTCGTCGCCCAGCAGATAGTAGAGGTAGGCATCCAGTCCCCGCTGTGCCACCGTACTGCTGTTCTTGCTCTTAAGCGTCCCGCTGGCTGCGTTTCGCGGATTGGCAAAGAGGGGTTCGCCTTCCTCCTCCCGCTGCCGGTTCAGCCGCTCGAAGGAGGCCCAGGGCATCAGCACCTCGCCCCTTATCTCGAACGTATCGGGCCAGCCGGCTCCCTTAGGGAGGGCCAGGGGGATGGAGCGTATGGTGCGGACATTCCGGGTGACGTCGTCACCTTGCACGCCGTCGCCGCGCGTCACGGCCCTAACCAGACGGCCATGCTCGTAGTGAAGGCTGATGCTCAGCCCGTCGAACTTCAGTTCGCAGCACACCTGAAACGGCTGACCGCTCAAGCCTTCGCTCACCCTTTGGTAGAAGTCCATTACATCCTGCCGGTTGTAGGTATTGGCCAGGCTGAGCATCGGGCGTTCGTGGCGCACCGTCTGAAACTCGTTGTTCAGGTCGCTGCCCACTCGTTGCGTCGGGCTGTTCGGGTCGTACATCTCGGGATGCCGCTGCTCCAGCTCCTGCAGTTCGTGCATCAGGCTGTCAAATTCCTGGTCGGTTATTACGGGCGCGTTCAGCACATAGTAATTATGGTTGTGCTGATGCAGACTTTCCCTGAGTTCCAGTATCCGTTCTTCCTCTGTCATTGTCTTTTTCATCGTTTTCCGTGCAAATTTACGGATATTTGGCGATACTTTTGCAAAAACGTGGCTTTTTTTTTGCACATGACGAATAAAATAGCTAACTTTGCCCCGGTTTTCAAAGGTATTTATGTCGAAGAATTGTTTTCATGGACTGGGCGTAGCCCTGATCACCCCCTTTCACAGCGACGGCAGCATCGACCTGTCCGCCCTGGACCGCTTAGTGGAATATCAGATCAAGGGCGGTGCCGATTTCCTCTGTATTATGGGTACGACGGCCGAGACCCCGACGCTGACTTCGGCCGAGAAGCAGCTGTTGCGCGAGCACCTGGTGGAACGCGTTGCCGGGCGAGTGCCCCTGCTCATGGGCTGTGGCGGAAACAGTACGGCAGCCGTAGTGAGCGAGCTCAAGAGCGGAGACTGGACGGGCATTGACGGCATCCTCAGCGTCTGCCCCTACTACAACAAACCGTCCCAGGAGGGCCTCTACCAGCACTATCGCGCCATCTCGAACGCCAGTCCCCTGCCTATAGTATTATATAATGTACCCGGGCGCACGGGCATAAACATGACTGCCGAAACCACCCTCCGGCTGGCTCGCGACTTCGAGAACATCGTAGCCATCAAGGAGGCCAGCGGCAACATCACCCAGATGGACGACATCATCAAGAACAAGCCACAGGACTTCGACGTCATCAGCGGCGACGACGGCATCACCTTCCCCCTGATTACCCTGGGAGCCGTAGGCGTCATCAGCGTCATCGGCAATGCCCTGCCCCACGAGTTCAGCCGGATGGTGCGGCTTGCCCTGAAGGGGGAATACGCCTCGGCGCTCACCATTCACCACAAGTTCACGGAGCTCTTCAAACTGCTCTTCGTGGACGGCAATCCTGCAGGCGTGAAGGCCATGCTCTCCGAAATGGGAATGATTGAGAACCAGCTGCGCCTGCCCCTTGTACCCACAAGGCTTACGACGATGAGGGAAATCAGCGCCATCGTCCGCGAACTGGGCTACTGACCTCGCCCCCAGAGAACGTTTCTGTTCCCCAGTATGGGAAAAATTGCAAGACCTGAGCAGAAAAATTGCAAGACCTAAATAGAAAAATTGCAAGACCCGGATGGAAAACTTCCAAGACCCGGGTCTTTTTTATGTTTCACGGCGAGAGACGTATATTTCACGGCGAGAGACGTACGTTTCACGTCGAGAGACGTACGTTTCACGTCGCGAAATATAAAATACACCCCGCAGGAGAAACTTTTCGGGCCTCCGCGGCAGAGAAATTCGACTATGTAGCCCGGGAGCGCGCCCTATGGGTTGAAAACATTTGCATCGGGAGACGGCCGATAACGGCGCGAAGGAGCAATTCGGCGCTTTTTGTGCCTATAACTCCACATAATCATTTTTTCTTCATACAGCAGTCGCATAATTCGATTTTTTTTCTTAACTTTGCACTTTAAAGCAAGGAATTAGATAAGATGAATCAGAAGGATTTCTATACCCAAGCCGAAAGGGAACGCCTGGACGAAACGTGGCCGAGCCTGATCAAACTGGCCGGAGACGCCCTGTCGGAGCGCGACCTGGAACTGCTGAAAGCATACACAGACCGGGCCATCGAATCGGGTTGCATCGAGCGCAATGCCTTCGGGCTGAACCCCGTGCTGACCGATGTCGAGACGGCGCTGGTGCTGGCCGAGGAGATCGGGCCTACCCGCGGAGCCCTGCTGGGCATCATGCTGAACATCTGCGTGATGAGCGGCGCCTGCCAGACCGACGAGGTGGCGCGCGACTTCGGTCCCGACGTAGCCCACATCCTGCACGGCCTGCTCCGCATCCGCGAGCTTTACACCAAGAGCGCAGCCGTGGAGAGCGAGAACTTCCGCTCGCTGCTGGTCACCTTTGCCGAGGACATGCGCGTCATCCTCATCATGATAGCCAACCGCGTCAGCCTGATGCGACTCATCCGCGACACGCCATACCTCGAGGCACAGAAGCGCGTCTCGATGGAGGCGGCATACCTCTACGCCCCGCTCGCCCACAAGCTGGGACTCTACAAGCTGAAGAGCGAGCTGGAGGACCTGAGCCTGAAGTACCTGGAGCACGACGCCTACTACCACATCAAGGAGAAGCTGAACGAGACGAAGAAGAGCCGCGACGCCTACATTGCTCGCTTCATCGGGCCCATCGAGGAGAAGCTCCGGGCCGTCGGCCTGAAGTTCCACATGAAGGGGCGCACCAAGAGCATCCACAGCATCTTCCAGAAGATGAAGAAGCAGAACGTCGACGTGGACGGCGTCTATGACCTCTTCGCCATCCGCATCATCCTGGACTCGGCGCCCGAACGCGAGAAGATGGACTGCTGGCAGGCCTTCAGCATCATCACCGACATGTACCAGAGTAACCCGAAGCGGATGCGCGACTGGCTCTCCGTGCCCAAGAGCAACGGCTACGAGAGCCTGCACATCACCGTGCTGGGGCCCGAGCAGAAATGGGTGGAGGTGCAGATCAGGACCGAGCGGATGGACGACATAGCCGAGCACGGACTGGCTGCCCACTGGCGCTACAAGGGCATCAAGGGCGGGCAGAGCGGCGTGGACGACTGGCTCGCCAACGTGAGGAGCGCCCTGGAGCAGGGCGACGACATGCAGCTGATGGACCAGTTCCGGCTCGACCTGGTGGAGGACGAGGTGTTCGTCTTCACCCCCAGGGGCGACCTCTTCAAGCTGCCGATGGGAGCCACCGTGCTGGACTTCGCCTACAGCATCCACACGAAGGTGGGCAACCGCTGCATCGGCGCCAGGATAGGCAACAGGAACGTCACCATCCGCCAGAAGCTGCAGAGCGGCGACCAGGTGGAGATTCTGACCTCGGCCAACCAGACGCCCAAGCAGGACTGGCTGAACATCGTGGTGACCAGCCGCGCCAGGGCCAAGATACGCCAGTGCCTGAAGGAGATGCAGAGCAAGGACGCTCTGCTGGCCAAGGAGGAACTGGACCGCAAACTTAAGAACCGCAAGCTGGACTACGACGAGCCGACCCTGATGCACACCATCAACCGCCTGGGCTACCGCGTGGTGACCGACTTCTACGCCGCCCTGGCAGCCGGCACGCTGGAGATGAACAGCGTGCTCGAGGCCTATGCCCAGCAGCTGCGCCACAACCGCGGCGAGGAGGAGCGCACGGCACCCACCCAGAGCGCCGACCAGTTCGTGATGCAGCCCACCGACGGCGTGAAGCGGCTGATGGACTCGGAGGACGTCGTCGTCATCGACCATAACCTGAAGGGCCTCGACTTCCAGATGGCGCGCTGCTGCCAACCCGTCTACGGCGACGATGTATTCGGCTTCGTGACCAGCGGAGGAGGCATCAAGATACACCGCGAGAACTGCCCCAACGCCCCGCAGCTGAGGGAGCGCTTCGGATACCGCATCGTGAAGGCCCGATGGGCAGGCAAGCGGGGAAGCCAGTACCCCATCACCCTCAGGGTAGTGGGCAACGACGACCTGGGCATCGTCAACAACATCACCAGCATCATCAGCAAGGAGGAGAACATCCTGCTGCGCAGCATCAGCATAGACAGCCACGACGGACTGTTCAGCGGCACGCTGACCGTTATGCTCGAGGATGCGGGACGACTGCAGAAACTAATCAAGAAACTGAAAACCGTAAAAGGAGTAAAAAATGTATCGCGTAGTTAGACTATTCATCCTGGCCGCTGCCGCAATGGCAAGCCAGCAAGCAATGGGCATCAAGGTGGAGAAGTACCGCCTGCTGGCAGAGCCCATCCTGTTCAACACACCCGTTCAGACCGACTCGACGGACTTCACGGGGAAGAAATTCAGCCAGGAAGACCTGATGATGGATGCCCCCCTGGCCTGGCAGAACTACCGGCAGGGCACGGAGACCACCGACAGCATCATAGCCGCCACGGGCAAGGACGCCGTCAGGCTGCTGGGCTTCCAGGTGGAGACGCCCATGTTTGCCAAGTGCGAACTCATCGTGAAGGGCCTGAAGCGGCACGACGTCTACATCGACGGACAAAAGGGCGCCCAGAGGGACCTGCTGCCCGGACGGCACGACATCGTGGTGCGCTTCCTCCAGAAGGCCGACGAGACAGACACCCTCAGCCTGGAACTGAAGAGCGAGCAGGAGAAGTACCTGACCCTGAACCCCGAGGGCAAGCGGCTCTACACCCTGGAGGACTACATGCACGGCATACGGGCAGGGCGCACCAGCCTGAGCCCCGACGGCAAGCTGATGAAGTACAGCACCACCACCACCCTGCCCGGTGGAAAGACAGAGACGACGGAGCGCATACTGGACCTGCAGACGGGCAGCGAGTACGGCGTGGACGGCTTCCTGCAATGGGCGTCGCAGGGCTGCCGCTACATCAGGAAGCGGAGCGGAAAGGACAACTGCACGATCTATGAATACGTGGAGCCTGTCAGCGGGAAGACGGAACCCCTCTGCACAGACTACACGCAGAGCAACGGCTACTTCATGCGCGACGAGCAGAAGATGCTCGTCTACAAACAGGACGAGGGACCGAAGGAGGACAAGCAGGTGTTCCAGATACTGGAGCCCGACGACCGGCAGCCCGGATGGCGGAACCGCAGCAACATACAGCTGCTGGACACCCGAAGCGGCGTGCTGAGCCAGATCACGCAGGGACAGCACAACGTCTATGCCTCGCCCTCGGAAGACGGGCAGAAGATGATTCTGCAGATACAGGAGAACATCATTACTGAAAGACCCTTCAGGTTCAACACCATTCTGCTGCTCGACCTGCAGACGATGCAGACGGATACCCTGGTGCGCAAGGACGGCTTCCTGGGTGAGGTGCAATGGAGCCCGGACGGGAAGCAGCTCGTCTTCACCGGCAGTCCCGAGGCTTTCGGCGGCATCGGCATCAACGACCCCACCGGCAAGAGGCCCAGCATGGTTCAGACGGAGCTCTTCCTGATGGATCTGCAGACGAAGGAGGTCACGCCGCTGAGCAAGGACTTCAACCCCAATATCAACAGGCTGGAATGGTGCCGCGCCGACGGCAATATCTATGCCCTATGCGAGAACCGCGACCGCCAGGACATTTTCTGCCTGGACATGAAGAAGCGCCAGTGGAAGCAGCTCCGGCTGAGCGAGTGCTACATCACCAGCTTCTCGCTGGCCGAGGAGAAACCCCTGCTCTCCTACACGGGCCAGAGCGACTCCAATAGCGACCGCATCTATACCGTCGACCTGAAGTCGGGCAAGGAGAAGCTCATCCGCGACTACAACGAGGAACGCACCGGCGACATCGCCCTGGGCAAGTTCGAGGAATGGAACTTCCAGAGCAGCCGCGGCGACACCATCTACGGACGCTACTACCTGCCGCCCCACTTCGACGAGACGAAGAAGTACCCCATGCTCGTCTATTACTACGGCGGATGCTCGCCCGTAGGCCGCTACCTGGACAGCTACTACAACTACCACGGATGGGCGGCAATGGGATACGTCGTCTATGTCATCCAGCCCAGCGGATGCACGGGCTTCGGCCAGGAGTTTGCAGCCCGCCACGTAAATGCCTACGGCAAGTGGACTGCCGACGACATCATCGAGGGCACGAAGAAGTTCTGCGCCGAGCACAGCTACGTGAACGACAAGAAGATAGGCTGCCTGGGCGCTTCCTACGGCGGATTCATGACGATGTACCTGCAGACCGTGACCGACATCTTTGCCGCCGCGATGGCCCATGCCGGCATCAGCAACCCCGCCAGCTACTGGGGCTACGGCTACTGGGGCTACAGCTACAGCGCCATCTCGGCTGCCGACAGCTACCCCTGGAACAACCCCGAGCTGTTGAGCGGGCGCTCGCCCCTGTTCAATGCCGACAAGGTGCACACCCCCATCCTGTTCCTGCACGGCACAGACGACACGAACGTGCCCATCGTGGAGAGCGTTCAGATGTTCAATGCCCTGAAGATACTGGGCCGCGAGTGTGCCTTCGTCGCCGTAGAGGGTCAGAACCACCACATCCTCGACTACGAGAAGCGCCTGAAGTGGGTGCACACCTTCTACGCCTGGTTCGCCAAGTACCTGCAGGACGACCCCACCTGGTGGAACGCGATGTACCCCGAGAAGAACCTGAAGTAAAATTTATCGAATTCATAATTCACAATTCATAATTCATAATAGTCGGTGTTGAGCCTCTTTGATTTTGAATTTTGAATTTAACTCATAATGCTTTACCCACAGAACTACGAGCAGAAAGTAGGATTCAACGAGATACGCAGCCTGCTGCTGAGTCATTGCCTGAGCCCGATGGGACGGGACCGAGTTGAACAGATCGCCTTCCAGACCGATGCCGAACAGGTACGGCTGCTGCAATGCCAGGTGCAGGAGCTGCGCACCATCCTGTCCGAGCTTCGCGATAAGCCGCAGCAGGACTTCTTCGACCTGCGGCCCGCCATCCAGCGCATCAGGATAGAGGGCACCCACCTGGAGGAGCAGGAGATATGGGACCTCTACCGCGCACTGTGCACCCTGCATGCCTGGATTGACATCATACGGCGCGAGGAGGACGACAAGCCGCGCTGGCCAGCCCTGCAGAAGATGATGGAGGGCGTCTTCACCTTCCACGCCGTAACGAAGCGCATCGACCAGCTGATAGACAAGTACGGACGCATCAAGGACAGCGCCAGTTCGGACCTGTCGCGCATACGCGGCGAGCTGAGGCGCTCCGAGGGCAGCGTCAGCAATGCCCTGAACCGCATCCTGCGCGCTGCCCAGGCCGAGGGACTTGTCGACAAGGACGTGGCTCCCACCATGCGCGACGGACGGCTCGTCATTCCCGTTGCCCCGGCCATGAAGCGCCGCATCAGCGGCATCGTCCACGACGAGAGCGCCACGGGGAAGACCGTCTTCATCGAACCGGCAGAGGTGGTGGAGGCCAACAACCGCATCCGCGAGCTGGAGGCCGAGGAGAAGCGCGAAGTGATACGCATCCTGAAGGAGTTCACCGAGACCCTGCGCGGCAACTTGAAGGAACTCGCGCGCGCCTTCGAGGGACTGGCCGACATCGAGCTGGTGCGCGCCAAGGCATGCCTGGCCGACCAGATGCAGGCCGTCATGCCCGAGATAGGCAACGCCCCGCACATGGACTGGACGATGGCGCGCCACCCGCTGCTCGAGGCGTCGCTCAGGAAGCAGGGACGCAAGATCGTGCCGCTGGAGATCGAGCTGAACCGGCGGCAGCGCATCCTCGTCATCAGCGGACCGAACGCCGGCGGAAAGAGCGTGTGCCTGAAGACCGTAGGACTGCTCCAGTACATGCTGCAGTGCGGACTGCCCGTACCGATGGGCGAGAACTCGCGGACAGGCATCTTCCGCCACCTCTTCATCGACATCGGCGACGAGCAGAGCATCGAGGACGACCTGAGCACCTACAGCAGCCATCTGCTGAACATGAAGAACATGATGCGCGGCTGCGACCCCTCCAGCCTGATCCTCATCGACGAGTTCGGAGGCGGCACGGAGCCCACCATAGGCGGAGCCATCGCACAGGCCATACTGAAGCGCTTCGTCGAGCGCGGCACCTTCGGCATCATCACCACTCACTACCAGAACCTGAAGCACTTTGCCGAGGACACGCCCGGCGTAGTGAACGGCGCCATGCTCTACGACCGCCATCGCATGGAAGCACTTTTCCAACTTCAGATCGGCAACCCCGGCAGCAGCTTCGCCGTGGAGATCGCACGCAAGACGGGCATACCCGAGGACGTGATAGCCGACGCCACGGCGCTGGTGGGACAGGAATACGTGAACGCCGACAAGTACCTACTCGACATCACGCGCGACAAGCGTTACTGGGAGGGCAAGCGGCAGACCATCCACAACCAGGAGCGACAGATGGAACAGACCATCCAGCGCTACGAGACCGAGGTGAGCGAGCTGCAGACCCGCCGCAGGGAAATCATACGGCAGGCACGCGAACAGGCCGAGGAGATCATCCGCCAGTCAAACGCCGCCGTGGAGCGCACCATCCGCGAGATACGCGAGGCGCAGGCCGAGAAGGAACGTACCCGCCAGGTGCGGCAGGAGCTGGAGGACTTCCGCCAGCAGCTGGAGGAAGAGGAGCGCCGCGGACAGGACGAAGACATCGAGCGCAAGATGAAGCAGATTGAGGAGCGCCGCCGCAGGAAGGAGGAGCGCAAGAAGAAGCAGGCGGCGGAAGGCGGACAGCAGACGGCCGGCAAGCAGCCCGAGACCAACGCCCCGAAGCCGCTCCAGGCGGGCGACAGCGTAAGGCTGAAGGGACAGAATGCCGTGGGGCAGATCGTCGAGATAAACGGACAGCGCGCCACCGTCACCTTCGGCATGATGCGCACCATAGCCGACCTGAAGCGACTCGAGCGATGCAGCAGCGCGTCTGCCGCGGACGACAAGCCCGTGCGCCTGAAGGACAGCGTGCAGACCGTCTCGCTCAAGGACAGCCTGCGCGAGGGATCGTCCTACGTGCGCGACCGTCACCTCAACTTCCGGCAGGACATCGACGTGCGCGGCATGAGGGGCGAGGAAGCCCTCCAGGCCGTCACCTACTTCATCGACGACGCCATCCTGGTGGGCGCGCCCAAGGTACGCATCCTGCACGGTACCGGCTCCGGCATACTGCGGGAACTCATCCGCCAGTACCTGCGCACCGTACCCGCCGTACGCAGCGCCCACGACGAGCACGTGCAGTTCGGCGGGGCCGGCATAACGGTCGTCGAGTTGACATAGCGTCCGCTTAAGCGTTTTTCTTGCCGCTTTATTTGGCAGCCACTCATTTTTTTTGTAATTTTGCATGCTGATTAAAAATAATTAACCATTAACATCACAAAAACGAAATGAAAATTTCACGTATTGAACACTTGGGCATCGCCGTGCAGAGCATCGACGCCGTACTGCCCTATTTCCAGGACGTTTTGGGTCTGGAAGTTTACAAGACTGAAGTAGTTGAGGACCAGAAAGTGAAGACCGCCTTCCTAAAGGTCGGCGAGGTCAAGCTCGAGCTCCTGGAGCCCACCTGCCCCGAGAGCACCGTGCAGAAGTTCCTGGACAATGGCGGACGCGGCGTACACCACGTAGCATTCAAGGTAGAGGACGGCGTGACCGAGGCCCTCGCCATGTGCGACGAGAAGGGCATCCGCCTCATCGACAAAGCTCCCCGCAAGGGTGCCGACGGACTGCACATCGCCTTCCTTCACCCGAAGAGCACATGCGGCATCCTCACCGAGCTCTGCGAGGAATAAGAGAGGAAGAACAGAGCAATAGTATTCACTGTTAAGATTGCGATGAAGCCATGAAGCAAATCAAGAGATTCCTTGCAGCAGCAGTCCTGACGGGATGCCTTATGCCCCTGGGCATTTCAGCTGCACCCGACACGCCCGAGAACAAGCTCATAGCCCTGCGCCACCAGATGGAAAGCGCGCAGACCATCAAGCAGCAGAAGAAGATCCTGCCCCAGATAGAGGCGACGGGAACCTTCCAGGCCATGATGTACGCAGCACAGTTCCTGCAGAGTCCACTCCTGCGTAAGACCGCTGCCACGGCAGTGGCTCACATCGCGGTAGCACATCCCGAATACAACGGTACCCGCACCCGTCAGATCCTGAACGACATACTGCCCAACCTCAAGAAAGCCGACCGCGAGGCCGTACAGGCATACCTGCAGAAGGCTTCCAAGGGCGAGGAGGGATTCGTCAGCATCTTCAACGGAAAGGACCTGACCGGATGGAAGGGCCTGGTGGAGAACCCCATCAAGCGCGCCCAGATGGAGGGATGGAAACTCGTCGAGGCACAGAAGAAGGCCGACGAGGTGATGCGCGCCGACTGGACCGTACAGGACGGATGCCTCACCTACGTGGGCAAGGGCTACGACAACATCTGCACGGTGAAGAACTACCGCGACTTCGAGATGTACGTCGACTGGCGGCTCGATCCCAACGGCAAGGAACCCGATGCAGGCATCTACCTGCGCGGCACGCCACAGGTGCAGATATGGGACATCGCCCGCGTCAACGTGGGTGCACAGGTGGGGTCTGGCGGACTCTACAACAACCAGAAGCACAAGAGCACACCCTCCGAGGTGGCCGACAATCCCCTGGGCGAGTGGAACAGCTTCTACATCAAGATGGTAGGTGACAAGGTGACGGTGGTGCTCAACGGCGTCAAGGTCGTGGACGAAGTGGTGATGGAGAACTACTGGGATCGCAGCCAGCCCATCCCCGCATGCGACCAGATTGAGATGCAGGCCCACGGCAGCCTCGTCAACTTCCGCGACATCTACGTCAGGGAGATCAAGTAGGAGGCAGCTCCCCGACATTTCATCAGCCTCCGTAAGTTTCTGAACAAAAGCAATGAGGGTGTGCCTGGAAACGGGCACGCCCTTTTCTTTGTGCAGAGCCCAGCCCGATTCCGTTCGGTGTTTTAGTCCCGATTCGTTCGGTGTTTTAGACCGATTCCGTCCGGTGTTTTAGACCGATTCCGTCCGGTGTTTTAGTCCCGATTCGTCCGGTGTTTTAGTCCCGATTCGTTCGGTGTTTTAGACCGAATTCGTTCGGCGTTTTAGCCCGATTCCGTCCGGTGTTTTAGTCCGATTGGGCATTGGCGCGTGACATTCTGATGACCGATTTGCCCTGGGTTAGCAGCATGATTTTATCAGATGGTTAGTCCTTGTTTCCCAGTGCTTTGTACAATTTTCATTAGAGCATTCATTCATATTGTCTTTAGTGCCATTGTCCATTCTCCATTGTCCATTGTCCATTGTCCATGGTTCAAAGTTCAAGGATCAAAGTTGAAAGTTGAGCTGCGCGCCAGCCCATTCCCCTCCCTTCTGAGGGCAATCACCCGATAAAAACGGAGTGATTGGCGACCGAAGGGAGGTTGGGCAAGGGGGCAGGGGGTGGGGTAAGCAAGGAGTGGTGCAGATTCTTATTGTGATGGATGATGCTTTGCAGGGGTAAGCAAGGAGTGGTGCAGATTCTTATTGTGATGGATGATGCTTTGCAGGGTGTTTACCCCACCCCTATAAACCTCCCTACGGTCGCCAATCGCTCCGTTTTTATCGGGCGATTGCCCCTCATAGGGGCGGGGAATACTAGCGCCCTTGCTCGCTTGTAGCAATTCATAATTCATAATTCATAATTGGGCTGCGCGCCCTTGCTCGCTGCTCCAGGAGTTGAGCTTCCTGCTCCAGGAGTTGAGCTTTCAGCTTCAAGACATTCTCCTCCCCTCCCTACAAGGGCAATCGCCCGATAAAAACGGAGCGATTGGCGACCGAAGGGCAATCGCAAGTTGGGCGTTAGCGATTGGGAGCTTAGCTCGGGGCAAGGCTGGGGGAGGGTCTTCTCTTACGCGAGGCGCATCTGGTAAAATTTACTGCCGCCTGCTGCAGGAAAGCTTTGTTTGTAACATTAAGTCAAAGAACACATGGTTATATGGTAACCGACCGTTGTGGGGTATGTGGGGAAGCTCTGATGTTGTCCGGACTTAGTTGAGCCGCCGTCCACGTTTTTCTGGTGCAAAGATACGGCGGCGGCATTGCGGTTCTCGAATACTTCGCATAAAATTTTTCATCTTTTTTTTCCGAGGGGGGTGCGGTCATGAGTGTCATGTGTCATGAGTGTCATTAAGCAAAATCGAATGCAAAAGACCGCATAATATATATAAATAGAAATCTATTTATATATATTATGAGCCGGAAATCCCCTTCCCAATCAAAAATCCTTAATGACACTCATGACACATGACCTTAATGACACACTTGACCACAAGGGGAGGAAGCGCGTACCTGTGTCGTGCATGTAAATCTGCTGGAAATCAATATGATAGAGTTGCCGGATGTGCTCTTTCTTCTCTGCACTCCGAAAGGATTAATGCAACAGGA
>JAILKU010000038.1 GCA_024693505.1 Bacteroidaceae bacterium
GGGTCTTCTACTCCATCCCGTTATCCGGGTCATCGTTGCCGGTTCCCGGGTCGTCTCCGCCGCTTGGGGTGCCGCCTTCTTCTTCCTCCTCATCGCCGGGCTTGGCCCAGACGAGTTTGGCACTCTTGATGGCTGCCTCTACTTCGACACCGGCGCGGTAATACAGCTGCGGCTTCACGTCAGCCAGCTTCATGTCCTCTTCCTTCTCATACCAGCCGCTCGAACAGCTCGGATAGATCTTGCCCAACGGGCCGAGGTCGATGATGAAGCCCTGCTTCAGCATCTCCGTAACGGAGTCCATGCACAGCTCAAAGGCCATCCTCAGCTCTGCCTTGTGCATCGTAGTGTTCCTGCCGGCTTCCTTTACGATGTCGTCAAAGTCGGCAGTGCCGTTGTTCTGTACTCGGGCAACGAAGCCCTTCTGCTTTGTAACAGGATTGGTGCTACTGGTTTTCTTTACTTTCAGTTTTAGTTCTGCCATAGTTGCAATTTTTATTTAGTTGAACAATGATTTATAATAATAAAGTCCGTGGACTTTCATTTCAAAGTCCGTGGACTTTCATTTCAAAGTCCGTGGACTTTTACTCCAAAGTCCGTGGACTTTCTCTTCAAAGTCCGTGGACTTTTACTCTTATGTCCGTGGACTTCTTTCCGAACCGCGGTGCAAAGTAACGAATTTTCATGTGAACAAACAAAGTATCGGTTACTCATAATTGTCACTTTTCCCGTCGTCCGCCGCCGTTCTTGCCCTATGCACTATTCTCTCCCGCAAAGCCCGCACGGGTTTTCGAACGGGCCTCACCCTCCGGCGGAGGGCGCGAGTCCTTGTGGTGGGATTTTCTCTTCATTGTCTCTCGCTTATCGTTTGGCCGCCGTGTGTTCCTGTTTGAATCATGGCGCATAGGTGTAGGGGCTGTCTTCGACGCCATCGCCGGCGTCATAGGCCGGGTCGCCTATCTTCACGTTGCCGCATTTGCCGCCAAGGCCGCGGCCGATGCTGTAAAACGCATCTGTGCCCTTGACTGCCGTGACGCTGGTAACCTCGTTCGTGATGGTGATGTTGCCGCAGGTGCCTTCTTTGCCGCTGCCGATGCCCGCACCGCTACTGCCTCCCGTGGCCGAGATGGTGCCGCCCTGGATGGTGATGTTGCCGCAGGTACCTTCATTGCCGCTGCCGATGCCCGCACCGCTACCGCCTACCGTGGCCGAGACGATGCCGCCGCTGATGGTGATGTTGCCGCAGTTGCCGAGAGTGCCGCTGCCGATGCCCGCGTTGTTAGAGCTTCCCGTGACCGTCACAGTGCCGCCCATGATGGTGATGTCGCCGCAGGAGCTTTTGCTGCCGCTGCCGCTGCCGATGCTCGTGGCCGTAACAGTGCCGCCGATGATGATGATGTTGCCGCAGGAGACGCCACTTTCGCCTCCGATGCCAGCAGCATGGGTGCCGCCTTGGGCCGTTAGCGAACCAACGCCCTGGATGGTGAGCGTTTCACCCTCCGGCACAGAGATGCCTGCGCCCCAGTAGTTTCCCACCACCTGGTTCGTCCCCATGAGGTTGATGGTGGCTTTGCCCTTGCATTCGATGCCGGGATATATCTCTAAATCGGTGCGCTCCTGCGTGGTCACGTCGAAGAGCGTCACCTCGGCGCCGCTGGCGATGCTGAGCCTGATATCCTGCGGCAGCGTGCCGTAGAGGGCGTCGCCGTTCTTGGCCGTGTAGGCGGAGGTCAGCGCCGAGAGGTCGACGGTGCCTTTCTTCATCTTCACGCTGATGGTGTAGTACTTGCCGTTCTCCAGCGTCACGCCCTTATTCTGGTAGTAGCGGTGTGTGCCGTCGGCGAGGGTGGCATCGAGCACGATCGTGCCGCTGCCGCCTGGGAAGGACGTGTAGAGCACGCCCTCGCCGTTGGCGGTGTAGGTGCCGGCGGGGATGTCCTTCAGCGTCCGCGACCCGCCCTCTTTCCTCTTCACGCTCAGCGCCGTCGGGCTGATGAGCCTCGCGCCGTCAAGGTCCTTCAGCGTGAAGCGCAGGATGGCCAGCTGGTTCTCGAACGTGGCGGGCGTGGTCTCAAGCGTCTGAAGGGCAATGCCGAGATCAGGCTCCCCGGTGATGCTGACCACGGCAGTGGATTGGTCCTCGTTTTTGGCGACATAGTCGAGCGTGCCCTTGGTTCCGTCCGGGCCCGCGCTTCCGCCATTGTATATCAGCTTAAGTTTCTGGCCCTTTATGAACGTTCCTATGATTTCGCCCGCGAGCGTGCAGCTGAGCCCGTCGGCCGAGACGGCGGTGGCCGTCAGCGTGCCGTATTTAGTGAGCACGGGTGACGCGCCTGTTCCGTCGTCTTCAAAATATTCCTGCACCGTCACCTTGTCGCCATCCGTCCATGTGGCGTTGAGCGCGCCCGTGCCGTCAAGCGAGAGTGCGCGGGTCGCGTCGCCGCCCTTCGTGGCCTCCACGGTCAGGGTGTAGGTCTGCAGTGTCTCCTCTGTGCCCGTTGTCGGCTCGTCCAGGTCGTTGTCGCCGCTGCAGGCAGCCGTTCCCGTCGCTATCGCGAGCAGCACGGCCATTCTCAGTAATCTCCATGTCGTCATGTCAGTCCCAGTTGAATGGTGTCGCAGCGCCATAGCTGCTGCGCGTAGCCTTCGTGCCTTTGCTCGCCTGCATCATCTGCGATGCCTGCTGGAGTTCCACGACGGTCGAGCGTGGCCGCTCGTACTGTCGTCTCTGTTCTGTCGTTGTATTCATTGTGTTTAAATATTGAATTATAGCGCGGGGACGATTCATTCCCTGCTTTACGGCGACAAAGTTAGGAATTTCTTTCCATACGGCCAAAAAAAAGCGGGACTTTCTGCTGAAGAAATGTCCCGCGCGCGCGTATATAATATATAATGTATAGTCTATCGCCTGCGTCCGAAGAGCTCGCGCATGCCGTCGAGGTCGAAGCCCAGCGAGAAGCGCATGGTCTGGTCGAGGGGATTGGTCTGGCTGGTGCTGAAGACGTAGGCTGCATCGACGGTGAAGACGCTCATGTGGAAGCCTGCGCCCACGGTGAAGTACTTGCGGTTGCCCTTGTTGGCGGCCTCGTGGTGGTATCCGCCGCGCAGCATGAAGCGGTCGTTGTAGGTGTACTCACATCCCATGCTCCACTGTATCTCCTGCATCTCCTCCTTGAATCCGTTCGGGGCGTCGTGGAAGCTCTTGAAGATGCCGGAGATGGGCGATATGTCGTAGTAGTCCTTCTGCACGCGGTCGGTGTAGTCGTTGTCGGCCTCGCCCTCGCGCTGCTTGGGATAGGTGGGCACGAGCAGCTTGTTGATGTCGGTGGCGACGCTGAACTTGTTGTACTCGTTGAAGGGGACGGTCAGGTTCAGTCCCAGTCGCATGTTGGTGGGTATGAACTCGGCGTTGTCGTCGCCGCCGTAGGAAATCTTGCTGCCGATGTTGTTGACGTTGAGTCCCCATCCGAAGCTGCACTCGCGGTTGCCCATCATGAAGTATCCGAGGCGGTACATGGCGATGTCGGCGGCGAAGGCCTTGCCGGCGCTGCTCTCGGCGGTGTAGTCGTACTTGATGTCGCTGTAGATGAATCGCATGTTGACGGCCATGGAGAAGCGCTCGCTCAGCATGCGGCTGTAGCCGGCGTCGAAGGCGAACTCGTAGGGGCTGATGGTCATGTCCTCCATATCGCTCAGGAAGACCTCGCCCAGGCTGAAGAAGCGCAGGGAGCTGTGCACGGCCGAGTAGTCGCCGATGCGGTAGAAGCCCACCAGGTCGGCCAGGTTGATGTCGTTCACCAGCTTGCGGAGCCACGGCGTATAGCTGGCGGCCACGCCGGCGCGGGCGATGTTGAACGGGTACTTGGCGGGGTTCCAGTACTGGGAGTTGACGTCAGGCTCGGTGGCGGCACCGACGTCGCCCATGGCTCCGGCCCGCGCATCGGGAGCGATGGAGAGGGATGTCACACTGGTGTTAACGGGGTTGAACATGTTCTTCTTGTCCTGAGCGTCGGCGGCTGCAGAGACCATCCAGAAGACGAGGACGAGCATCAGGGCTCTATATAGACTTTTTGCTTGCATACATTATATAAACGACAAAGGGTCGTCATTTATTGTTCAGGATAATGATTTTTTGTGTTTCCGACACTCTCCGGCTCTCGGCGCTCTGCACGGTGCAGCGGTAGAAGTAGATGCCGGAGCCGAGCCGTCCGCCGGCCGAGGTGCACAGGTTCCACGGGATGCTGTACAGGGCGGCATTGCTGCTGCCCGTCTCGGTCTGCGTCCACAGGCGGCGTCCCATGAAGTCGTAGACGTCTATGGTGAACGTGCATTCGGCTCCCGGCAGGCTGTAGGAGACGAGGAAGTTGGTGGCCGTGGTGGCGGGATTCTGGCTGGCCGAGAGCTGGAGCACCTGCGGCTTCAGGGCGGGGTCCACGAGGAAGTCCAGCGTCGCCACACTCGTATTGTTGAACACGTCCCACGCCCGGAACGTCAGGCTGTGTGGCCCGGCCTCCAGCGCAGGCAGGCTGTACGACACAACGCCGCGCGTGAAGTCGCCGAACTCCCCGGTGTAGTAGTCGTTCAGGTTGAACGTGTAGTCCGAGCGCCCGTCGATGCAGAGCGACAGGTCGTGCCCCAGCCCGTTGCCGCTCACGTTGACCCCGCTCTCGTCCTCGAGGAGCGCCACGAAGAAGGGCTGGCTGTTCACCACGCCTCCGTCCTGGAAGTCCTCGTTGTTCAGGAATGCATAGATGGCGGGCCCCGACGCGTCGGCTCCGATCTCGTCGCTGACGCCTCCCAGGGTAAGCTGCTCGCAGTAGCCGTTGGCCTCGGCATTCTGCCTGCCGTCAAGCGCATAGAAGACCACGCGCCCCGTATCGTCGCTGTAGTTGATATCCACCGGCAAGACGAACGAGAAGCTGAAACGTCCGTCGCGCACACTGTCCTGCGTATGATACAGCACGCTCGTCCGGTCCTTGTACGTAAATGCACTCTTCGCACCCGCATTGTTCTTGCACGTGACGGTCTGCTCGCTGTCAAACAGACGCGCCGAGAGCACGCCCTGGAAATCACCGGCCGTCTGACCGTCGGCGTTTGCGACATGGCCCGCCATGCGGACACGGCTGCCGACCCTCAGCTGTACGCTCGCCGACTCATCTATGGGCTGACCGTTTATGCTGTCCAGGACGACATGCTGCAGCGGGGCGCCAAAGGTAAGAGCCGGATCGCCCAGCAGTACGAAGTGCACCTTGTTCTCCTGATAGCCCGTGTCGCGACCATCCGTGATGATGGCACACTTGGCAAGCCGGACAGCATCGCCCACGCGGTAGCGCCTGCCACTCTCATCCTTGCCGAACAGATACTGCATGAAGTAACGGTTCATCTGTATATTCTGATTACCGTAGACCGTCCGCGTCGTACCATAGAAAGCCACCGCCCCGCCGTTCGGATTCAGCACGGCAGCCTCACCGATATTCTCCACGCTGCCGTCAAATGGAGCGATGTCGCATGCCGCTGTCACCCAGAGGGGCAGGCGGTTGCCGACGGGCTGACGGAAGTCCTCGAGGTTGAAGACGTACTCATGGCTCATGGCTATCTCGTTGCCGTGCCCGGTATAGTTCATCACCAAGGCGCCCTCCTCCATCTGTTTCTTCAGCAGGGACACGACCTCGGGATAGGTATTGCTCTTCGTCGTACTCACCCGCGTATAGGCATCCCACATCACCTTGCGGACCTCAGTCTCGGGGTTGCGGCTCTTGATGAGCTCAGCCACCTGATTGGCATACGTCATGTGCTCGTTCTCATCCCCGTCATCGCCCATCACACAGACAACGTTGCGCCATGCGCCGGCGTACTGCCCGGCCATGTGGGCAATGGCCTTGTCCACCATCACGCGAGCCTCGGCAGCCGTGCTCACGGGAAAGCGTCCGATGCCCAGGTCGGTTTTGTTCCGCAACAGGTTGCCGCCCTCGCCATCATCCAACAGACCGAAATAGTCTTCCAGAACGTACGACGTGGTCTTACTTTGACTGTTCTCACTCTCATAGCAGAGCAGGTAGTCATCGGGATTGGCCTGGCGCCAGGAAGAAGTAAGCATTCGGTTGTCCCAGACGCCGTCACCGAAAAGAAGCAGGTAACGCGGCGCATCGGCATCAGTCACGGCACGGTCATAAAGCATCTTCATCATGCGACGATAAGCCGTTGCATCGGGCGTGCCGCTCGAGAACTCATTGTAAACCTGATCCGCACGCACCACGGCCGTGCGAAGTCCGTCATACTGAGCATGAGCCTGCGCCAAGCGCTCGGCCTGCTCCCTCAGTTTCCCGCTGGCCGGGATAATATATACCATGTCCAGACTGTCCAGGGCGTGAAGGTCCTGATTCTCAACCACACCCATCACCGTCGGTTGCGGGAAACTGTAGGCGGGATCGAAAGCCACATAGCGACGCGAGGCATCATCCACCGTCACGCTGTACGTCTCGCCGTCCTGAGTGCCTGACATCAGGCAGACAGCCTCGCCCCGACGGCCGAGGCGCATGACCTGCAGGCCACTGCCCGTAATATCGAAGCGGGCAGGACTGCTGAAGGGTTGCGAAAAGGCCACAAATCCCTCGGACGGCTTCAGCTTTCGGTGATAGTGCAGGGCCAGGTAGTCAAGACGGGCATCATTGCCCTGGGTCGCGGACAGACGCACGTTCCAAGTATCAGTGAGATCCTGAGCGCTCAGACTATAAGTCCGGCTTACCGTCGTTGCCATGATGTACTTGCTTATGGCCGCCAGTTTGGCCTCGCCCAAGTCTGTACCGTTAACGTTCGTGGCAAGAGTCGTTTCCGTGCCGGCACCGTTCGAGAACACCACCGTCAGGTTGTCGGCCGAGACGGGGTCGGGCGTAGTCAATTTATATGTATGGGTGTTCGAAGTGGCATAGTTGACATTCTCATACAATTCGCGTCCTTCGCTTATCCAGGCAAACTCATCTTTCTCGTAGAGCACGTGGTCGGTAAAGTCGGAATAGGTGAACCTCGGAGTAGCCTCCGACTGTATTGTGGCTATTTCCTGTGGCGAATCTCGCTCGGTCAGGAAATAACAAGCCATATTAGCATAATGGTTCTTCACCCGTGTATTGCCGTCCCAGTAAAGCAGACCGTTCCCCCAGAAAAGCCATGCGTCCTGCACACTGCTATAGTAAAGCGGCACCTCCTCCAAATCATCATAGTCGTTGTCTGCGTCAATCAGTTCGCTCTGCCGATGCCCACCGTAACCGTACAGACGCACGTTCTCCGGCTTCTGAAATCCCATTTTCTGAAGGGCCTGGCGAGTCAGGCGATACATGCCATCCGTCTGGATACCTATCTTCACCCATCGGCCCTCGGCCAGCACTGAGTGAGGCGCATATCGCTCCGCTGATGAAGACGCTGCACGGCGAACCTGCTTCTTGGGTGTCGGCTTAATCACGATGCGGGCGCTCAGCAACTTCTTGTAGACGCCGTCCTGACGAACGATAGGGACGAACGACAAGTCCACCACGCCCTGCTTGCGCAAAACGCCCACACTACTCTCCACGCGTATCTGCTCCCCGATAAGGCTGTCATAGCGATGCACCACCTCGGCCTCATGCCTATTCAGAGGAGCATATTCGGGGTATTCCAACTGAACGCTATATGTATTTTGCCGATAGTCCGTTTCCAATGGAACCACCTCGGAATACACCGGCAGGACAGAGTCAATGCGCAGTACCTGCCAATCCAGGGTAGTAAAGCCTCCCCTACCCTGCCCGAAAGCAGACAGATAGGCCAAAAGGCAATATAAATACAGAAACGTTCTTTTCATTATTCTCAGGTTCAATGTTCAAAAGGTTCACAATCGATTACCGACTATCAATTTTCCCTAACCTTCACTTCACGTTGAAGTCCAGCACCTTCTGCCCTTCCAGATAACCGGTCAGATGGTCGTCTATGTTCACGGGCCCCACGCCTGCAGGTGTACCGGTGAATATCAGGTCGCCTGTTTTCAGCGTGAAGAACTGGCTGATATAGCTTACCAGACAATCCACGCCAAACGTCATATCCGCCGTGTATCCCCGCTGCACCGTCTGCCCGTTGACGTCCAAGCAGAAGTGCAGGTCCTGCACTGCAGGCAGTTCCGAAAGGGGAATCCATTTACCGACTACGGCACTACCGTCGAAACCCTTGGACAAGTCCCAGGGCAACCCTTTCTCACGTAGCTTCTGCTGAACGTCCCGTGCCGTGAAATCTATGCCCACGGTCACCTCATCATAATAGCGATGCGCAAAACGCTCGGGAATGCTGCGTCCCAGATGACTGATGCGAACCACCAGTTCGGTCTCATAGTCACACCGCTGTGTGAAGTCCGGCAGGAAGAAGGGTTTACCGCCTGTCACTAGTGCAGAATCAGCCTTTGTAAAGACCACAGGGTCTTCTGTATTTAATAACGTGCCATGAAGCTCTTTATTGTGCTCCTGATAGTTCATTCCTATACCAAATATCTTCATTTTAAGACTTTTTAACCATCATTCATTATATTCCGTCATGCAAAGATACAAAAAAATGATGAATAAGATCGGATTACATTGAATTTATTATGCTGATCGTCCTTTTTTCAAGCAGAAGGGCATTAAGTGAGGACAGGGTAAAGAAGATGTAAAGCATTCTTTTTCCTCGGCAGGAACCGGCCGCTTTCAGTGAAAGAGAATAGTCATATAGAATATTCGACACAAAAGAGAAAAGGAGCCTCACCACAAATAGATGAGACTCCTTCTTGAATATTATCTCGCGGCAATGCCGCTGCGTACTCTCTTTACTCGGCACGCAGGGTAAAGCGCTTGAAATCAGTAACGGTAAGATCCTTATCGACAGACTTCAGGTATGAAGACACGGTGAAGTTCTTGTCCCAAATGTACTCCTGGTTCAACAGGCAGGACTCCTTCAGGAACTTAGCCAGACGGCCCTTGGCGATATTCTGGATCATAGCCTCGTTGAGGTTGGCAGCCTTCTCGGCAGACACCGTGGCAATAATCTCCTTAGCTTTGGCAACATCCTCAGCCGTAATCCAGCCCTTGGTCATGTTGCTCTCCATGTGGTCCTCGCTATCAACATGAGCGGGGTTGATGCCAGCCTTCTTCAAGGCAGCCTCAACGGCCTTCTGCACCTGCTCAGCCTTGGTCTTCTCAACGGCTACAGCTATCTCCTGGTCTTTAACGGACTGAGGCACACCGGTCTCATCAATGGCGATGGGAGCAGCACTGGCAATCTGCATGGCCACATTCTTACCCACTGTTTCGTCCTCGACTGTCTTGTTCAGACTGAGGATGGCGCACAAGCCGTTGCGGTTCATGTGGTTATAGGTGTAGATAGCAGGTCCCTCGATGGTGCTATAGCCATCCAGTTCCATTTTCTCACCAGTGATACCGCTGCGAGCCACCACTGCGTCCTGAACAGTGCCATCACCCATAGGAAGGGCCTTTACCTCATCAAGGGTCTTGCACTTATTGGCAACAGCAAGATCCAGAATCTGCTGGGTCAGTGCCACGAAATCGGCATTGTTTGCCACAAAGTCGGTCTCGCACTTCAAGGCGATGATGGCACCAAAACCATTTTCGGCCTTCACAAGCACGCAACCCTCAGCAGCCTCACGATCGCTGCGCTTAGCAGCCACAGCCTGACCTTTCTTGCGGATGATGGCAATAGCGCCATCCATATCCTCAGCCTCTGCCAGAGCTTTCTTACAGTCAGCCAAGCCCGCACCGGTCATCTCGCGGAGCTTCTTAATATCATTCATTGTAACGTCCATAGTCGTACTCTTTTTTATGTTATACTTATTCAGCTGCCTCTTCTTCTGCAGCCTCTTCTGCGGGAGTTTCCTCCTCGACCTCTACGGCCTCTTCACGAGCCTTACCACCACGACGGCGACGGGGCTGATCTTCCTGAGCAGCGGCGGCCTCAGTGTCGGCCTTTTCTGCCTTGCGCTCCTCCAGACCCTCGTTGATGGCAGCACAGCATATGTCGAGGATGACCTCTATGCTCTTGCTTGAATCGTCGTTGGCGGGAATTACGAAGTCAACGTTGTTGGGATTCGAGTTGGTATCGACTATGCCAAACACAGGGATACCAAGACGGTTAGCCTCGGCAACGGCAATCTGCTCCTTCAGCACGTCCACGACAAACAGAGCGGCGGGCAGACGGGTCAGGTCGGCAATAGAACCGAGGTTCTTCTCCAACTTGGCACGCTGGCGGCTGATCTGCAGTATCTCGCGCTTGGAGAGATTCCCAAATGTGCCGTCGGCAGTGAGTTTATCAATATTGGCCATTTTCTTCACGGCCTTACGGATAGTGGGGAAGTTGGTCAGCATACCGCCGGGCCAACGCTCAATGACGTAAGGCATATTCACAGATGTAGCCTTCTCGGCAACAATCTGCTTGGCTTGCTTCTTAGTAGCAACAAAAAGAATTTTCTTTCCGCTCTTGGCAATCTGTTTCATAGCCTCGGCAGCGACATCCAGCTTTGCAACGGTCTTGTGAAGATCGATGATGTGAATGTCATTGCGCTCCATAAAGATGTAGGGAGCCATAGCGGGATTCCATTTTCTCGTCAGGTGACCGAAATGACAACCGGCCTCCAGTAATGTTTCAAAATTTGTTCTTGACATTTTCTTTTTTAAAATTGTGTTTACTTTCTTTTTTAATTCCTTTAGAATCAACTCGCCAGTAGCCTCTGTTCATACAGGACAGAGCGTCTTGCGGGTTTAGATACTAAACAGTGTTTCCAGCTGTGTACAATACGAATATTAACGTTTGCTGAACTGGAAACGACGACGTGCCTTGGGACGACCGGGCTTCTTACGCTCTACCTCGCGGCTGTCGCGGGTCATGAAGCCTTCTGCACGCAGGGCCTTCTTGTCCTCGGCATTTATTTTTACCAGTGCACGGGCGATAGCCAGACGCACGGCCTGAGACTGGCCAGTGAAACCACCACCATACAGGTTCACCTTAATGTCATACTTCTCAGCAGCATCCAGAAGGGCCAAGGGCTGCTTAACCACATACTGCAGGATGGTGCTGGGGAAATACTCTGTCAAGTCTCTTTTATTGATGGTTATCTTACCATTGCCTTCGCTTACATATACACGGGCCACAGCGGCCTTACGACGGCCTATTGCATTTACTACTTCCATCGTTTATTATTTAAGGATATTAATATCAATTGTTTTTGGACTCTGAGCCTCCTGCTGGTGTTCAGCACCACCATAAACGTAGAGGTTACCGATAATCTTGCGAGCCAGCTTATTCTTGGGCAACATACCCTTTACGACTCTGCGCACCAACTTCTCAGCACCATTGGGCTTAGCCAGAATGCTGGCAGGAGTTGCCTCGCGCTGACCACCGGGATAGCCGGTATAGGAATAATAAATACGGTCGGTCATTTTCTTACCCGTCAAGCGAATCTTGTCGGCATTAATGACAATCACGTTATCGCCACAGTCTACAAAGGGAGTAAACTCGGGCTTGTACTTGCCTCTCAGCAACTTTGCCACCTTTGTGCACATACGACCCAGCACCTGGTCTGTAGCGTCGACTACAACCCACTCTTTCTTTGCTGTCACCTTGTTCACATTTGTGGTCTTGAAACTTAATGTGTCCATTTTAAATGTTCTTTTCTTTTTGTTGTTCAACTTTTTATCTCTCTGAGGCGTCCTGCTTTCGTATTTACAATTACCATACGTAGTCATTCGTCCTCATGTGCGATTCACGAACCAGATGTCTGGCCAAAGAACACCCTATTCACACGCACAATAGGGGCATAATTTACCCCTTTTGATAATAATCGGCCTGCAAAGGTACGACTTTTTCTGAAACTGGCAAGCTTTTTTGGATGAAAATGAATAATAAAATACATATTTAGGAAAAATGCAAAGCAAAAAGAAGAAAAAAGAGCCGCAAAAGCTAGCCCTTTATACATTATTTAATATAAATAGGTTTTTCCGTGCCTACTTATCCAAGACTTCATAAACGGAATTGTTACTCTTAAACTCCGGCACGATTTCCTTCATCTTCCTGACGGTTGCCATATCATCGTAATGCTTGGAGATTTCCATGAGCTCCTCGATATCGCGATTAGCTTTCTCGTAGTCGTACTGGCGCACCTCAGCAATGCGAATTTTCTCATGGAACGAGGGCTTCGTGCCCTCCATCTCATTCAAGACTTCTTCATACAATTTCTCACCGGCACGCAAACCCGTATACTCGATCTTAACGTTCTTCGCGCCCGACAGACGTATCATCCTCCTCGCCAAATCAGCTATCTTAACCGGTTTGCCCATATCGAAGACAAATATTTCGCCGCCATTTCCATTTGTTCCGGCTTCCAAAACGAGTTTGCAGGCCTCGGGAATAAGCATGAAATAACGTACGATGCGCTCATCGGTCACGGTCACAGGACCACCGTTCTTAATCTGTTCACGGAACAAGGGAATAACCGAACCGTTAGAGCCCAGCACATTGCCAAATCGAGTGGTCACGAACTGACAGGGTTCCTGCGGTTTTTCCCGTCCTTCTGAATTTGCCTGAACGGCCTTCTCGTAATCTTCCTTTATCTTACGGTCAAGAGATTGCACATAAATCTCACAGATTCGCTTCGAACAACCCATCACATTCGTTGGATTCACCGCCTTGTCTGTGGACACCATCACGAATTTCTTGACCCCATACTTCACGCTTAAATCAGCAATGACCTTTGTGCCATAAATATTGTTCTGGACGGCCTCGCTCGGATTATTCTCCATCATGGGCACATGCTTGTACGCAGCGGCATGGAATACGTAATCGGGACGGAAGCGGCTGAAGATCTCATCCATACGGTCTGCCTTGCAGATGCTCGTCACAACAGTTTCAGCCTCAATGTCAGGATACTCCTTTGCCATCATTAAGCGGACGTCGTGCTCGGGCGTTTCAGCCTGGTCAATGAGCATCATCTTTGACGGATGGTAAAGGGCTATCTGGCGCACCATCTCGCTACCGATACTGCCCGCAGCGCCGGTTATGAGGATACGACGATTGCGCAGCAATTCGCCCACCGAGTTCATATCGATCTTGATCTCAGAACGCGGAAGCAGATCCTCCACAGAGACCTCCTTCAGCTGTACTCCCACAAAATCCTCATCCTTCAGTTCGCCATTTTCGATACTGGCCTCTCTCACGTTTTGTGCCATGAATATTTTAACGCCGGCACCAATGAGCACATCTTGGATTTCCTGGTTGTCGCGGAATTCATTCACGCGCAACGGACTTACAAGCACGGCCTGAATGCCCTCCTTCTTGACTATTGCCCCTAAGTCGTCATCCATTCCATAGACCTTCTGTCCCATCAGTTGCATATGCGGGGCACGTTTGTCATGGGAGATAAAACCACGCAACAGGAATCGGGCCGGGCGCTGAGTGCGAATGTTCTTAGCCAGCCCCACTCCGCCAGAAAGAGCACCATAGATGAGAGCTTTCATGGCGTAATTGCTCTCTGATGTCACATCATACAAAGATTTCACCAGGACGCGGACGCCCCACATCAACAAGGTGGCAATGATAAACATGGCTACCGTCTCGGACGTCGTAATAGCCGAAAGGGAAGGTACGCCTATCCATTTGAACAGCAGCGACACAGAAATGCACAGCACAAGAGAAACGATATTAGCATAAGCCACGTTCAGCAAATCTACGAACGAGGAGTAACGTACGATACCCGAGTAAGTATGAAAGGCCCGGGCGCCCACCAAACTGAGCAAGGCGTACATAAATAAAGAGTAGGTAACCTCCAGACGATGGTCAAACATCATCTGTGTCTTATTGAATAGCCAATATATCAATACGCCTGAGACCAGTACAATGCCACAATCTATGAGCAAAAGACACCAGTACGGCAAAGTATTCTTAGAGAAATACCACGTCAGAAGTTTCTTTATGAGGCTCATTTTGAATGAATCGTTCGTTTAGAAGTTTAGAGACAGTCACTTTTAGAATTTGACTTGTATATTTATTTATACGTTCTCAATTATTTTTATGCAAAAGTACAAATAAAATCTTACCCGACAAAAAATAATGCATAAATTTGACTCTTTTTCGCATAATTTTCGGATTTCATTAACGCTACATCCCTTTTCTGACAAATAGACATTACATTTATGACAAATGAAAAATGATTTTACAGACTTGAAAGAAAGAGGGGGGCAACGACCGCTCCAGAGGCCCGGCTTTCGTTTTCGTTTCCGTAGCGTAGCGCTTCGTTATCGCCCATTTTTTTGCGCGAGGCGGGTTTTGCATTTGCTAGACCCGGGTTTTTGCCATCGTTCCTCTTGTCCATCTCGTCATCGTTCCTATTCCTTCTCCTGAGAATATACCCCCTTAATACTTGAATGAACTGCCCCCCGCGAACTCTCTTAACAGACTCGTCGGTGGCACCTGATCGCCTGGCACGCTGCGGAAGTAGCTGAGGAACTTACGCAGACGGCTGGCCTCGGCATACTCTACCTCGCGTTCGCTCACCTGTTCGAGGATGGGCATCACCTGGTCGCGAATGACGCCCAGCTCATATAGCAAGGCGCTGTTGAACGTGGCATCGGCAAGTTCCTGGAAGGGGAATATCCACTTCTCCTCACCGGCACGCACACTGGGGCAGCGACGGATGGTCTCCAGGGCCGAGTAACCACGATACTTGTAGTCCCTGAGACAACGGCGCAGCAGACGGATGTCCATAGTCGGAATGTGATTATGGTCGTCCAGCTGGATGGTGGTAAGGGCAGACACGTAGATGCGATATTTCTGATGCTCTGGTATTTGTGCGGACATAATGGGATTCAGGGCGTGATTGCCTTCCAGGATGATGACGTCATCGGGACCAATCTGCAGGCGACGTCCCTCATAAACGCGTTGCCCTGTGGGGAAATCATAACGGGGCAACTCAACCACCTCGCCTCTGAGCAGAGCCGCCATCTGGCTGTTAAAGAGGGCTGTATCAACAGCTTCGATGCACTCGAAGTCGTACTGGCCATTCTCGTCGCGGGGGGTGTCCACACGATTTACGAAGTAGTCGTCGGTGCTGAGGATATAGGGCCTGATGCCGCAGGCCATCATCAGAATGGCCAGTCGCTTGGCGGTGGTGGTCTTGCCGCTGCTACTGGGGCCTGCTATCAGTACGATGCGGGCATGGCGCGCAGCTATCTCATCGGCCATATCCGAGAGTTTCTTCTCCTGCAGTGCCTCACTTACGTTGATGAGGTCTGTGGCCCGTCCGGCCAGGACCGCGCTGTTAAAGTCGCCCACTGTACGGACGCCAAGGATGTCTTGCCAGCGATGATGCTCCCTTATGACATCCAGCATCTTGGTCTGCTCCGCCATTTCCTCCAACCGGGAGGGATCTTTCTCGCAGGGGATGCGCAGGAGCAGACTGTCATAGTACTTGATGACATCAAAAAGATGAATCTGGCTGGTGCGCGTTAGCAGGCAACCGTAGAAATAATCGACTGTGTTGCCCAGGCGATAGTAGTTTGTGTACAGGTTGTCCAGACTCTCGAGCAGTTTTACCTTGCTGGTCATGCCGTGCTTTTGGAACAAAGCGATGGCCTCCTCGATAGGACATTGGATGCGATGGATGGGCATATCCTTGTTGATGATATGCTGCATGCGCTCGCGAATGCAAGACACATCGTCCTCGGTAATGTCACGGCCTATGCGCAGCTCACAGTAGAAACCGCGACTGACGGGGGCACCTATAAGTAGCTGCCCTTGGGGAAACAAATCCTCGACGGCCTTGGCAAGGATGAAAAACAAGGTGCGGGAATAGGTGCGCATGCCACTGAGGGAGTGCAGGTCGAGGAACTCCACATCCTTGTTGTTGTAGAAGCGGTAGTTCATACCCTGTACCTTATTATTAACGCGCGCGCAAACAGGACCATACTCCATTTTCAGCCCGGCCCGTTCGTAGGCATCAAAAAGATTAGAACCAAAGGGCAAGGCTATGCGCTTGCCGTTGTTCTTGCATCGTATTCTCAGTTCATTTGTCATGAGATGATGATCAATAGTTCAAGAGTTCAATAGTTCAAGAGTTCAAATGTTCAAGGGTTGAGCTTTGCTCGATGCCGTCCGCTTTGCGCTCATTGCTTCACGAGTTGAAGAGTTTCCATCAGTTCCTGCATGCCGGCGGAGGCTCCCTTCATGATATGGTGGAAGCGGTGGGAACTGTTCCACTGGACAGGCTTGGGGTCAATGAGATAGATTGGTGTCTCTTTGGGTACGAACTGTGTCAGTCCGGCTGCAGGATAGACATTGAGGCTGGTGCCGATGATGATGAAGAGGTCGGCTTGCTGACAGTATTCCACGGCCGTCTCGATGGCTGGCACCGGTTCGCCGAACCAGACAATGAAGGGGCGCAACTGGCTGCCATCGCCAGCCAGATCACCAATCTGAACATCGAGGTGGTCGGTGGGCAATGTCTTGATGTACCGAGGGTCGTTCGGGTTCAGGCTACTGGTGACCTTCATCAGTTCGCCATGCAGGTGGATGACCTGTGAACTGCCAGCCCTTTCGTGCAGGTTATCTACGTTTTGAGTGATGACGGTCACCTGGTAATGTTCCTCGAGGCGTGCCACCAGTTCATGTCCCAGACATGGCTTGACATCCATCAGCTGACGTCGCCGTTCGTTATAGAACTCAGTTACGAGTTTTGGGTTGCGATACCATCCTTCAGGGGTGGCTACGTCCTCTACATTATACTGGTCCCACAGACCTCCATTGTCGCGAAAGGTGCTGATGCCACTTTCGGCACTCATACCTGCTCCAGTCAATACAACTGCTTTCATAAGTCCCTGTTTTTGTGTAATTATCTGCAAAAATAATAAAAAAAATGCAATGAATGGTCGTTAGATGAATAAAATGTATTAATTTTGCGGCGCAAAATGCAAATTTTAATATAAAATGAACAAAATAAGCTATGCTTTAGGCCTCGGAATCGGTCAACAATTGAAGAATATGAACATTGAAGACTTCTCCATTGAAGACTTCACTCGCAGTATTCAGGATATCATGGCTGGGAACCCAACGGCAATGAGCAGTCGCGAGGCTCAGCAGATGTTGAACGAGTACTTCAAGAAGAAGGAGAAGGAGCAGGCCGAGACGGCTATTGCTGAAGGCAAGGTGTTCCTGGAGCAGAATGCGCGGAAGGCGGGTGTAGTACAAACTAAAAGCGGCTTGCAATACGAAGTACTGACAGAGGGCAGCGGTCGCAGTCCCAAGGCTACGGATACCGTGCGCTGTCACTACGAAGGTCGTCTGCTGGACGGATCAGTATTCGATAGCAGCTACAAGCGTGGTGAACCGGCCGACTTCGGGTTGAACCAGGTTATTACGGGATGGACGGAAGGCGTTCAACTGATGAAGGAGGGGGCAAAGTATCGTTTCTACATCCCATATCTGCTGGGATATGGCGAGAGTGGTGCCGGAGCCAGCATCCCGCCCTACAGCACGCTTATTTTTGACGTGGAACTGATAAAGGTGCTCTAACGGGACTCTGTTTCGTGAATTAAGAGGAAAAGTAAATTATTAATGTTATAAAATTAAGAAAATGAAAAAGTTTGGTTTTATTTTTGCAGCTGTTGTAGCTGCTGTAATGGCTTCTTGTGGAAATGGTACTCCCAAGGCTGATTTGA
Source organism: Bacteroidaceae bacterium (assembly GCA_024693505.1). Classification (GTDB taxonomy): domain Bacteria; phylum Bacteroidota; class Bacteroidia; order Bacteroidales; family Bacteroidaceae; genus Physcousia. The sequence continues at coordinate 17,706 of JAILKU010000038.1, forward strand.
AAAGTGATGTCGACACACTGAGTTATGCCCTTGGCGTGGCACAGACTCAGGGTCTGAAAGACTATCTGAGCATGCGTTTAGGTATTGACACAACTTACATTGATGAGTTCGTAAAGGGTCTGAATGAAGGTGCCAATGCAGGTGACGACAAGAAGAAGTCTGCATACTATGCAGGTGTTCAGATTGGTCAGAACGTAAGTCAGCAGATGGTAAAGGGTATCAACATGGAACTCTTTGGCGAGGATAGCACACAGACCGTTAGCCTGAAGAATATCATGGCCGGTTTCATTGCTGGTACGCTGGGTAAGGGCGGCCTGATGACCATGGATTCTGCCAGCCAGTATGTTCAGCTTAACATGCCTATCTTCAAGCGTCGCAACCTGGAGAAGACTTATGCTGATAACAAGAAGGCTTGTGAGGACTTTATGGCTGAGGTTGCCAAGAAGGAAGGTATCAAGGCCCTGGAGAATGGCGTGTACTATGAGGTGCTGACCGAAGGCAAGGGCGAGATTCCCGCTGACACCAGCCGTGTGAAGGTTCACTATGAAGGACGCCTGATTAACGATTCTATCTTCGATAGCAGCTATAAGCGCAATGAGCCCGCTGTCTTTGCCTGCAACGCCGTGATTCCAGGATGGACTAACGCCCTGACTCACATGCCCGTGGGTTCAAAGTGGAAGGTTTATATTCCTCAGGATCAGGCTTATGCAGAGCGCGAGGCTGGCATCATCAAGCCCTTCTCCTGCCTGATATTCACCATCGACCTGCAGGGGATTGAGAAGAATAAATAATCCAGGTATTTAAATCCCTACGGATTATGAATACAAGAGTGTGGCTAATTGCCCTGACTGTCGGCTTTTGCTGCCAGTCAGGGCATGCTGCTAAGAAAAAGACGAACGTCAAGAAGGATATTCCTGTCGAGAAAGTTGATACGGTCAGTCGTGATACGTTCAGCTATGCCTTGGGACTTGCAAACACCAACGGCTTGAGGCAGTATCTGGCTCAGCGAATGGATGTTGATACGGCATTCATTGCCGATTTCCTGAAAGGATTCGAGGACGGGACGTTGACAGAGGCTGACAAACGCGAGAAAGCCCGCCTGGCCGGTAAGGAAATCCGTGCTCAGGTGGAAGGGCAGGTCTTGCCAAATGCGAATAAGCAGATTAACGATTCTGTGGATATCCTGAACAAGGCCTTTTTTATTAAAGGTTTCCGTGAGGGGATAGCTGGTTCGTCGGCAGTCCTGACGATGGATAGTGCGCAGGCTTTGGTGAAAAAGCAGATGGCATATTACCACAAGGCGAGCATGGAACGCAAGTATGGTGCCAATCGCATCGCAGGCGAAGAGTTTCTGAAGCAGAACGCCAAGAAAGAGGGTGTGAAAACCACCTCGAGTGGCTTGCAGTATAAAGTGCTGACCAAGGGCGAGGGCGCCATACCTCAGAAAGACAACCAGGTTACGGTACACTACGAAGGTCATCTCATAGATGGCACGGAGTTTGACAGTAGTTACAAACGCAACAAACCTGCAACTTTCCAAGTTGACAAGGTCATACCGGGATGGATTGAAGCTCTCTCCATGATGCCTGTCGGAAGTAAGTGGGAAATATATGTTCCTCAGGAACTGGCATACGGCGATCGAGAGCAAGCAAAGATTCCCCCATTCTCTTGTCTGATTTTCACAGTGGAATTATTGGAAATAGCCAAAGACCGCGCGATATCTCAATAAAACATAAAAAAAAGACGCCAAAACAACTTTTTGGCGTCTTTTTTTTGCCCAATAACTGGCTATGTTATTTTTTTTGTATACTTTTGCTACAAGTATAACAAAAAACATATCTAAACGAAATGGAAAAGATTGATAATCTTGACAAAAAGATTCTTGAAATCATCTCATGTAATGCACGCATCCCATTTAAAGACGTGGCTGCCCAGTGTGGCGTGAGCCGTGCCGCAATACACCAAAGGGTACAACACCTGGTGGACATGGGGGTTATTGTGGGATCGGGCTATCATGTCAATCCTGCCAGCCTTGGATATAATACATGCACCTATGTGGGTATTACTCTGGAGAAGGGATCTATGTACAAAACTGTCGTCAAGGAGTTTCAGAGGATTCCGGAAATCGTGGAATGTCATTTCACGACTGGACCCTTCACCATGCTCATTAAGTTGTATGCGCGAGATAATGCCCACCTGATGGAACTTCTGAACACTAATCTTCAGGAAATCCCTGGTGTGATTTCCACCGAGACGCTGATATCTCTGAACCAAAGCATAAAAAAGGAAGTGCCCATCGGATATCAGCATGAGGAAACGGCCCCAATCGTGGATGCGGAGGGATAACTGAATATCATTATCGGATGACATTATTTAGACAGGACAATGACTGAATGTTTTGACTGGAAGAGAACTTATAAGGCATTTCACGATTCCTTTCCCGGTTATCGCCAACAGCCAGTAATAGGTATTACCGGTAATTTTGGGGAGAAGGGCTGTGAATTGGCTGAGGGTTATTTCCGCTCCGTGCTGGAGGCCGGGGCCACCCCGTTGATAATTCCTCCTTACGAGGAACGTGATGCACTGGTAAATGTGCTTTCCCATATTGACGGTCTCTTACTTTCTGGCGGTGCTGATCTGAACCCTCTCTTCTTAGGTGAAGAGCCGTCTCCGACCTTGCATGGTGTCAGCCCCCGACGTGACCTGGCAGAACTTCTTCTCATCCGCTTGGCTTTTAACCGCCAGATTCCTATGCTCGGCATTTGCCGGGGCATTCAGATGTTGGCTGCAGCACTTGATGGCAGTATCCATCAGGACCTGAAAGAATGTCTGCCCGACACACCACTCATCAAACACAATCAGGATATGCCTCGTGAGTATGCCTCGCATACCGTGAAGCTGACAGAGTGCAGCCTTTTGCATACTGTCATGGGGACGGATTGTCTGGCTGTGAATTCATTTCATCATCAAGGCGTATGTGACCCGGGTCCGCATTTACGTGTCTCTGCCACCAGTAGCGACGGTGTAATAGAAGCGATAGAGAGTAATGAGTATAAAAGTATAATTGGCGTACAGTGGCATCCAGAGTGTTTCATCCTGCGAGATGACCATTGCATGATGCCCCTCTTTGAGTGGCTGGCTGATGAGGCCCGCAACTATCGTCAGGCTCGTACCATCCATCATCACATGCTCACTCTGGATAGTCACTGCGATACACCAATGTTCTTCTACAAGGACAGTGAGACGGCAGACTCTTCCAATGCACAGATGTTACGGCAACGCACAGACCGCGTGCTAGTTGACCTTCATAAAATGGCGGAAGGTGGTTTGGATGCCTCCATCATGGTGGCCTACCTGCCCCAGAAGGAGCGTGATGAAGAGAGCCATGTTGCGGCTACGGCAAAGGCTGACCAGATACTGACGCAAATAGAGGAAATGGTGGCCGCAAACTGTACGGCAGTGGATCTGGCCTATACCCCACAGGACCTATACAGACTGAAGGGGGAAGGCAAACGGGCCGTCATGATGGGAATAGAGAACGGCTATGCCGTCGGTCATGACGTGAAACAGGTGGAACACTTTCGTAAGCGCGGGGTCGTGTATATGACGCTCTGCCACAACGGAGACAATGATATCTGTGACTCAGCGCGCGGGCAAAATGAGCATAATGGGGTCAGCGACTTTGGCGCCCAGGTCATCAGGGAAATGAATCGGACAGGTATGATGGTGGACTTGAGCCATGCCAGTGAGAAGAGTTTCTACGATGCGCTGGATATCAGCCTGACGCCTATCGTATGTAGCCATAGTAGCTGCAAGGCGTTGTGTCCTCATCCCCGGAACCTGACGGACGACCAGTTGAGTGCTTTGGCAAAGGCGGGAGGTGTGGCCCAGGTGACATTCTACAACGGTTTCCTGCGTTCGGAAGGCCAGGCTACCATCCTTGATGCTATAGAGCATCTAAATCACATGGTTAGCGTGATGGGCATAGAGCATGTGGGCATTGGTACGGATTTTGACGGAGATGGCGGAGTGCCAGGACTGGCCAATGCCTCCGAATTGATAAACTTTACCCGGAGACTGTTGCGCGAGAGGTACAGCTTGGAGGATCTGCGTCTTATTTGGGGCGGAAACTTCCTGAGGGTAATGGATGCCGTGCAGCAGCGTGGAAAATAGAGGGTATCGGGATATTTGACTTGACGAATAAATAGTAGATTTGACAATATGGGAAAGAGTTTCTTTTTACTGACCGTTATCTCCATAGCACTTGGCTCCTGTGGCGGGCAGACTGAGCGGAGAAAAATATATTCCGACACATTAGCATTGGCAGCATGCCCGCTCTTCGTGGCCGACAGTGCAATGAACTATATAAAGGAGCAATGCGCCTTCGGTCCAAGAGTACCTGGATCATCTGCTTCAGAGGCATGCGGTGACTATATCGTGAAGCAGTTTGAACGCTTCGGCGCCGTCGTGAAGGAACAGCGGGTGGAAGTAACTGCATATGATGACAGCAAAGTGCCGGCACGTAATATCTCGGCAAGTATTAACCCGGAAAGCGCAAACCGTATCCTGATCTGTGCACACTGGGATAGCAGGCCGTGGGCTGACAACGATCCAGATCCCAAGAAGCACCATACGCCTGTGCCCGCAGCAAATGATGGGGCAAGTGGTGTTGCTGTGATGATGGAATTGTGCCGGCTCATTCAGCAGCAGCCCTTGAATGTCGGTGTTGACTTCGTTTGCTTCGATGCTGAAGACATGGGAACGCCTGACTGGGCAGAAGATTCAAACAGCAGAGGCAATACGTGGTGCCTGGGGTCGATGGAGTGGGCCCGTGAGGCACGGGCCCGAGGCTATAGAGCACGCTATGGCGTCTTGCTGGACATGGTTGGCGGACGGGGCAGCACCTTCTCGCGTGAACAGGTAAGCCGCCAATATGCTGACCCAGTGGTTGAGCTTATATGGCGTTTGGCCCGCCAGTTGGGCTATGGGCATTATTTCCCCATGAAAGACGGAGGGGCACTTATTGACGACCATGTGAATGTAAACCGCGTAGCTCGGATTCCATGCGTTGACATCGTGCCCTATTTCGAGTATGGACCAAGTAGCTTCGGTCCGACTTGGCACACGGTAAGCGACACACCAGAGAACATTGACCCCCATGTGCTAGAGGCTGTCGGCCAGACGTTGACACAATTAATATATAATGAGGTAGCAGAATGATGATGGAAGTGAAATCGATAAATGAAACCCAGGACGAGATCATTGAGGAGTTCCTGGACTTTGACGACTGGATGGACCGTTACCAGTTGCTGATAGATCTAGGATCGGAACAGGAACCTCTGGCGGACAAATATAAGACGGAACAGAACCTGATAGACGGTTGTCAGAGTCGTGTATGGCTTCAGGCAGACCTGGTGGATGGCCGGATACATTTCCAGGCAGAGAGCGATGCGCTGATTGTAAAGGGCATAGTGACTTTGTTGGTGCGAGTGCTCAGCGACCATACCCCCCGGGAGATTCTGGATGCCGACCTTTACTTTATAGAAAAAATCGGGCTGAGGGAACATCTCTCGCCAACGCGCAGTAATGGACTGTTGGCCATGCTTCGACAAATGAAGATGTACGCACTGGCTTTTAGTGCAGTTCAGGGTTCATAGGGTATGCATATCGGCGCTATAGATCTGGGAGAAAGGCCGGTTATGTTGGCTCCGATGGAGGATGTAACCGACATCGGTTTCCGCTTGTTATGCAGGCAGATGGGGGCTGCCATGGTGTATTCGGAATTCGTGTCGAGCGACGCCCTCATCCGCATGGTGAACCGAAGCCTCGAAAAGTTGCAGGTGTCCGATGATGAACGTCCCGTTGCCATTCAAATTTATGGCCGGTTTGTTGACGCCATGTGCGAAGCCGCCCGAATCGTCGTCGATCAGGCTCACCCCGATGTGCTGGACCTGAATTTCGGTTGCCCCGTAAAGAAAGTGGCAGGCAAGGGAGCTGGGGCAGGTATGCTGCAGAACGTGCCGCAGATGTTGACTATCACCCGTGCTGTCGTAGATGCTGTGCCAGGGACACCGGTAACGGTGAAGACACGCCTGGGATGGGATCACGACCATAAGATAATCGTTGACTTGGCCGAGCAGTTGCAGGACTGTGGCATTCAGGCGCTCACCATTCATGGAAGAACCCGTTCGCAGATGTACACAGGTCAGGCCGACTGGACTCTGATTGGTGAGGTAAAGAATAATCCGCGTATGCACATTCCTATAATTGGGAATGGGGACATCACGACTCCGGAGCGGGCACGTGAATGTTTTGAACGTTATGGCGTGGATGCTATCATGGTAGGGCGGGCCACGTTTGGACGGCCTTGGATATTCCGTGAGATACGGGATCTGCTGGATGGACAAGCTCGGGGAGAAATCTGCTCAGGCAGGGAAATGGATGTGGACTGGAAACTGGACGTACTGAAACAGCAAGTCTTGACGAGTGTTGAGCGCATAGATGAATATCGCGGTATTCTCCATGTGAGGCGACATCTGGCTGCCACGCCCCTTTTCAAGGGAATTCCCAACTTTCGTGAAACTCGAATCCGTATGCTAAGGGCGGAGACCGTAGATGAGCTTTTTGCCATCATGGAGGAAGTGCGTCCCCTTCTGAAACAATCCACTGTTATGCCATCTGAAAATTGTTGTCAAGAAGCATGAAGCAAGAAATATCATCTTTTGAGATCATGGCCCCTGTAGGGTCACCTGAGTCCTTCGCCGCTGCGTTGCGGGCAGGTGCCAATAGCATCTATTTCGGTATAGAGAACCTGAACATGCGGGCTCACTCAGCTTCTACCTTTACCATAGACGACCTGCAGAGAATAGCTCGTGAGTGCCGGCATTTCGGTGTGAAGAGCTATCTCACCGTCAATACTATTATATATGGTGAGGACCTGCCCCTCATGCGCCAGATACTGGATGCGGCCAAGGCTGCGGAAATCAGTGCTGTCATCGCCAGTGACATCGCGGTGATGACATACTGCCGCCAGATAGGTCAGGAGGTTCATCTCTCCACGCAGCTCAACGTGAGCAACATAGAAGCCCTCCGCTTTTACGCCCAGTTTGCAGATGTGGTCGTATTGGCTCGTGAACTGCGTCTGGAGCAGGTTGCCGACATTCACCGCCAGATTGAGAAAGAGCATATATGCGGCCCAAGCGGCGAACTGGTCCGTATAGAGATGTTCTGTCATGGTGCATTATGTATGGCGGTTAGCGGCAAGTGCTATCTCAGCTTGGACAACATGGGCCGTAGTGCCAATCGTGGTGAGTGCATGCAACTCTGCCGTCGCAGTTATACCGTGCGTGACCGCGAGACGGGTACAGAACTGGACATCGACAATAAATACATTATGTCTCCCCGTGACCTGAAGACGATTCGCTTCATCGATCGCATGATGGTTGCCGGGGTGCGCGTCTTCAAGATAGAAGGCCGGGCGCGCGGAGCCGACTATGTCGATACGACGGTACGATGCTACAAAGAAGCCATCGAGGCCGTCCTGGACGGAACCTTCACGGAGGAACGCAAGAATGAATGGGACCGGCAACTCTCGCGCGTCTTTAATCGTGGCTTCTGGGATGGATACTATCAGGGCCAGCTCCTGGGCGAATGGAACGACCAGCCCGGTTCGTTGGCCACCGAGCGTAAGGTATATGTCGGCCGTGGCGTGAAGTATTACAGTAAGCTTCAGGTGGCCGAATTCAAGATAGAGGCTGCCCCGTTGAGCGTTGGGGACCATATTCTCATCACCGGTCCCACGACAGGGGCACTGGAAACCACGGTAAGCGAGATACGCTATGAGTTGCAGCCTGTAGAGACAGCCATACAGGGACAGCATATCAGCATTCCCCTTGACCGAAAAGTACGTAGCAGTGACAAACTCTTCAAACTGGTGAAAAACGAAAATGAACAATAACCCCTTAAACTATTCCTTATTATTATGAAAGGCAGACTTTCTTTTATCGTATTGCTGGCACTGGTGACACTCAGCACCTTTGGCCAAGAGAATTACACCTTTACCGAGGCTTCCGATCTTACACTCATCGGGCAACTGTTCAGTAACAACCCGAATCCCTATCATCGTGTGGACACTATACGCTTCAAGGGCTTTACACAGAGCGAGAACTATCAGGTACGCATGCCAGTGGGGATGGTATGTGCCTTCCGCACCAATTCGAAGAACATCACGGTGAAAACCTTGTACGGGCAGACATCGTTCCCCACCTTCACGCTGGGTGCTGCCGCTCGAGGATATGACCTTTACATCCGCAAGGACGGATGTTGGGTATGGGCAGGCAACGGTTTGGCTACCGACAAGACACTGTCGGGAAATGTAGTGCTAGTTGCCGATATGGACGGGACAGAACACGAGTGCCTGCTCTACCTACCCATACACAGCGAGGTAAGAAGTGTACAGGTGGGCGTGCTGGAAGGAGCATCCATCGAACCGATGGAGAATCCCTTCAGGCACCGAATCGTTTTCTTCGGCAGCAGTTTCACCCATGGCATCAGCACCTCGCGCACTGCGATGAACTATCCAAAACAGTTGGAGCGTGCCACAGGGTTGCATATTCTCAATCTTGGTTGTTCGGGCAACTGCAAGCTACAGCCCTACTTCTGCGATGTGCTCTGTGCCGCAGAAGCCGACGCCTTTGTCTTCGACAGTTTCTCCAACCCCAGCATCAAGGAGATAGAAGAACGACTGTTCCCCTTCATTGAGAAACTGCAGAAGGCTCATCCGGGCAAACCTCTCATTTTCCAGCGCACCATCTATCGTGAGCGCAGAAACTTCAATCAGAAAGTGGAGCAAAACGAACGGTCGCGTCAGGAGTTTGCGGACAAAATGATGAAGGAAGCATGCAAACGTTACAAGGATGTGTATTACATTGAAACGACCAATGCAACTTCACCTACACACGAAACCAGTGTGGACGGCACGCACCCGGGTGACTATGGCTATACCCTTTGGGCAGAATCGTTGCGTAAACCCCTGTTAAAGATTCTCCGTAAGTACGGGATAAAGTGACAGGACCTCTAAACCTTTCTGCTCCGATGAACCGCAAACTCCTCTATCCCCTCCTGTGCCTGCCCGTCCTTCTCTGGGCCGGTCCTCGTTACCGCCTGTCACGGTGGGGCGTGGCGGCTGGTCATTATAGTGGCATCACACCAATGGGTCAGGGGCGTTATGCAGTTGTTTCGGATAAGGATGCCGACTTGCCTTTCCGTGTGTGGCAGGTGGATTTTGACTCGCTTTCGGGGAAAATACGCGAAGTCCGGGATTTGACGAAGACCATCCTTTCTGCTCCTCAAGCCCAGAAGGCCTCCCGCGATGTGGAAGGCATCGTGTATTGTTCCCAGCGCGGGACACTCTTTACCAGCGGCGAGGCTGATCAGCGCATCTTAGAGTACAGACTTGATGGCTCGCCTACGGGAACAGAATTGCCCGTCCCTTCGCGATTCGGCATAAACTACATCCAGCCCAACAGGGGTTTCGAGGCTTTGGGCTACGATAGCTTGCGACGGGTATTCTGGACTTGTACGGAGAGCCCTCTGAAAGGTGAAGTGCCGGAAAACGGACTGACTTTGTTGCAGTTCCGTATGCAAGATGCCTCGGGAAACGGTAACGGCTGGTGCGTGGTGGACACATCTGTGGTCTATACCCTCTCAGAGCCGCAAACACGGAAGCGCGGACGCGACTATTATCACGGTGTAGCAGCCATTACACCTTTGTCCGATGGTACGTTGCTGATGCTGGAACGTGAAGCGCTTATTACGCGTAGTGGCAGCGGAAGCCAATGCTGGGTGCGCCTATTCAGATTCTGGCCCCATGCAGGCCGGAAGGAACTGGTCGGGGAATGGCATAGCCGTTTCACGCCCTTCAATACGCGTTTTGCAAACTATGAAGGAATGTGCCTGGGACCCGTACTCAAAGACGGTACTCAGACCCTGCTTCTCCTCAGTGACTCACAAGGGCGTTATGGAGGTGGGATGTGGCATCTGAAAGACTATATGCGGGTGGTGCGCCTACCTGGTCTTTAGCACCGGCGACGACGAAGGAGGAGGCACCAACTCTTTTGAGAGAAAAGGGGGTATCGCTTACCTCGTAAGCGTTGCCTATTTGGACGAGAAAGGCGAAAATAGCGAAAATTAGGGAATTATGAATAATATTGACAAAGTAAGTGAAAGAATGAGTCATAAGGTAATAGAGATAAGCGCCGACGAGGCAGGAGAAAGGTGCATCGTCGAGGTAGGCGAAGTGAGTGACCACGAGGCAAATGGAGTTTTCAACG
>JAILKU010000060.1 GCA_024693505.1 Bacteroidaceae bacterium
CCGACTGGCTAATGAGCGAGGCCTTTTGCCTGTATGAAGACCGTGACCGCTTCCAACCTTACGAGAAACATCATAGCACCGTGCTCGATGCTGCACGCTTGGCAGAGGAACTGGGAGTCAAGAATCTCATCCTCTATCATACGGAAGACCGAACGCTCATCACTCGCCGCCAACGATACACGGCAGAGGCAAAGACGGCTTTCAGCGGTCGTGTCTTTGTGCCAGACGATTTGGAGAAGATAATGTTGTAAATTCCAATTTAGCGAACAACAAGCAAATATGAAAAAGGTAATTGTAATATCCACGAGCCTACGATATGGTTCAAACAGCGACATGCTCGCTGACCAGTTTGTTAAAGGAGCAAAGGCTGCTGGAAACGAAGTTGAGAAGATTTCTCTCGTTGGAAAGAAAATCCAGTTTTGCATAGGATGCTTAGGCTGCCAAAAACTGGGCCGCTGTGTCATCAACGACGATGTTAACGACATCATGGCCAAGGTACTGAAGGCTGATGTGATATGCTGGGCAACACCTATTTACTATTACGAGATGAGCGGGCAGATGAAGACCCTCATAGACCGCATGAATGCGATGTACGAACAAGATTATCAGTTCCGCGATGTCTATCTGCTGACCACGGCAGCCGAGGATGAGGAGCTGACTCCGAAGCGTGCAGAGACAGGCCTGACGGGCTGGATAGACTGCTATCCCAAGAGCCGTCTGGCAGGCACACTCTTCTGCGGAGGAGTGAATGACCCTCGTGAGATTGAGGGTAATCCGAAACTGCAGGAGGCTTTCGAATTAGGAAAGAGCATCGGCTAAGACAATGAACATAGAAGCCTATCGTGAGTTTTGCCTTTCATTAGGTGAAGACATCGTAGAGAAGCTTCCTTTCCAGAAGTTTAAGAATGGAGAGGGCGTGTTGGTTTTCTATGTAATGGGCCACATGTTCTCATTCTTTGACTGCAATGATTTCTCGGTCATTTCGCTCAAATGCCAACCAGAGCGCATCGAAGAACTGAAGACGCAGTATGAGTGCATCGGCAATCCATATAACGAATCGCCCAAATACTGGATTGGCATCAATCCAAAGACTGCCCCTGATAACCTGCACCAGGAACTGACGCGAAACTCATACGAATTAGTCAAGGCGAAATATACGAAAGTCAAGAAGGGTTAGTAGAAATGAAGAAAATGAAGTGCGGAATGGTTCTTAGCGATGCCAAGCGGCAGAGCCGAGTGCTCCGTTCTTATGCTGAAAAGTATGAGACGGCATCTTTCATTGAAGGTGATCCGTCATGGTTCATGCATCAGGTAAGTGGTAAGGTCAATCAAGAAGTAACTGCTTTCATTGCTGCGTGTCTGAGCTATGGCAGTAGGGAGCAGTTTGTCCCCAAAATACAATTATTGCTTGATTGTGCCAAAGGAAACCTTTATGAATGGGTAAAATCAGGTGCGTATTCAAAAGACATTCCTGATGATTCTGATGATTGTTTCTATCGTCTCTATACATTCCGCCAGTTCAACATCTTTTTATGCCGGTTGCGCCAGATGCTGCTGGAATATGATTCAATAGGCCAATATGTTTGCCAGCACTGTGATGGTGACGCCATGTCTGCAATAAAAGCCATCTGCCTGTGGTTTGCCGATACTGATACAAATCATATCGTGCCGAAGGATACACAGTCACCCTGCAAACGCATCTGCCTGTTCTTGCGCTGGATGGTGCGTAGCAACTCACCTGTTGACCTCGGCCTATGGGCTGACTTCATTGACCGTCGCACACTTATCATTCCTCTTGACACACATGTCCTTCAACAGTTTGTCCGTCTTGGACTTCTGTCAAGTAAGACAGCTACAATGTCAACCGCCAAGAGACTGACAGACAAACTTTCTGAGGTTTTCCCCGACGACCCGCTAAAAGGCGACTTTGCCCTTTTTGGATATGGGGTTAACTCATCTATGGCCCATCAGGCTCACGCTATGCCGCTGAAGGTCATCAACAGATCATTTAGTGTATGTAGAGTTGCCGAATATTCTGAGGTAGATCTGATGTCCGACTTCGTTTTCATCGGGAAAACTGACGGAGAATGTTGAGTTGTTTGCGAGACGTCAAAAGTCCCGTCAAATATCATAGAACGAAATGATGGTTGGCGGGCTTTCCGCATAGAGGGAGTACTCGACTTCTCGCTTATCGGTATTCTTGCTAAGATTACAGCTTATCTGGCAGAGAATGACGTAGGAATCTTCGCCATCTCAACCTTCAATACCGATTACATCCTGGCCAAGGCAGAGAACTTTGAGAAGGCTGTCAAAACGTTAGAAGCCAAAGGATATAAGATTGCAAAATGAAGATAATAGACGATAACCTGATTAATGGCGTGGTGGAGCAAGCCAGGCAGTCACCACGGCTGAGGATGAACTACAATTTCCATGAGAGTCTGGATGAGAAATGCCACCGTTTCCTCAACTGTCTGGAGCCAGGCACATTCATACCCGTGCATCATCACCCCACCAAGGCCGAGACTTTTGTAATCCTGAAAGGTAAAGTCAGAGTATCTACCTACAATGATGACGGCGAAGTGTTGGAGTCCTGTGTCATCAGTCAGGATAGTGGAACCTATGGCGTTGACATACCGAAGAATGTTTGGCATGGCATTGAATGTCTTGAATCCTCCGTACTCCTGGAGTGCAAAGAGGGGCCATTTGTTGAGCATGAAGTTGATGGAATCTTGGAAATAGTAAAATGATGAAAGCAGAAAGCATAAAATCCTGGTTGCAATCGCTATCATTCCGTACTGGGGTGATAGTCCTTCTCTGTTGCATCCCTTTTTATGTACTTTCTTTCGCCCAGATGTTACTGCCCATAAGCCCCACTGCAAAAGGCGTCTTATGGACTATCCTCTTCGGGCTGGCTAAGACTTGTCAGTATGGTGGTCTAACAATTCTTGGCGTTGAGGGCTACAATCGGGTTAAGAATTGGATTAAACGGAGAAAAGACGATGGAGAAGATTAAGTGTACCATAGAGCGAATTACGTTCCAGAATCCAGAGAACGGCTATTCTGTCCTTCAGGCTAACATCAAAGGCTATAGGGAGGAGCAGACATTGGTAGGCACTTTCCATGATGTTACTGTTGGTACTGTCCTGACCGTTGAGGGAACTTGGAGAGTTGATAAGAGATATGGCCGTCAGTTCGCAGTAGAGAAGTGGACTGAGGAACTACCTGCTGATATTATTGGTATTGAGAAGTATCTGGGAAGTGGACTAGTAAAGGGAATCGGGCCGAAATTCGCCAAACTCATTGTAGCAAAATTCGGGCTAGACACCTTCAACGTGATAGAGACTGAGCCTGACAAACTGCTTGAAGTGTATGGCATAGGAAAAGGACGAGTAGCTAAGATACAAGCCAATCCCTACTGTCTCGCTCCTGTTTTCGCCACTTTTGACCTCTAATCTGGGCATAGGCACCTATAGCGAGGTGCCTGCTCCCATCGAGAAGGCCCTTGTCGCCTTCAATGAGCTGAAAACGGATAAGGTATGGTTCGTCCATAATCATCCCAGCGGGTCGCTGAAGGCCAGTTTCCTTGACATGAAGATGCATCAGCGCATGCAGGAGGTCTTCGGTGCCGCCGTGCAGCCGAGTATCATCATTGACACCACGTCGGGAAAATACGGTGAATACACTGATGTGTACAGTGTTGACCTTCCACTCTCGGGTAATGAAGAAAGCCACATGGCATCTGTGCCTACCTTCCAGTCCGACCGCCAGGTCTTTTCCAAGGGATGGAACCCGGAGCATTCCATGACGGCATCATCGGCTGCCTCCATCGCCGGCTTTGTCAGCAGCCAACGCCTGGGTGAGCGTGACAAGCTCAGCCTTATCGTGTTTTGACCAGGCACAGCATATCACGGGGAATGTCTTCATCCCCTGGAACTCAGCCTGCCAGCAGAATCGAAAGACTGGTAGAAGAGCAGAACGTGTTCGGGGGGACATCATCAACGTATGGAGCGGAACTGACGTGACAGCAACCCCACCAAAACTCCCACAAATTTATTAATGATACATATAGCTAATGTGTGTTTGTGTGTTTGTGTGTTTTCTCTTTTGGGCTTGTCCCTGTCCGTTCCCTCCAACGGCGTGTCGATGTCGCCGCGCAGCCTCTTCCTCCACACCTACCCCCTGCCTGCCATCACAGCCTCGCGCGAGGGCAACCAGATGCGGTTCATCTTCCAGGACTCCGACTCTACGCTATGGCTGGGCGGCATACATGGGCTTATAGCCGTGGAGGGTCTGGACACCGACCATCAGAGCTGCCGATGGTACAAGATGAACGACAAGCAGTGGCCCATCCCCCACCACAGCATACGCTGCATGTTCGAGGACTCGGCGCGCAGGCGGTGGGTGGGCATCGACGGTGCCCTGCTGCTCTACGACCGCAGGTCGCACCAGTTTCGGCCGCTGCACATCGATGGCGACCGTCGCAACTGGGTGTACGACATACAGGAGACGACCGACGGCAAGCTGCGTGCTAACTATGAGCAGGTCATGGCCATGTTTGACGGTCGCGTCGAGCGTATAGGTAATGATGACCGCTCAGGAAACTTCGTTATACTCCGACATGGGGAGTATACCGTATGCTATTGTCATCTATCATAGGCGCTTGTCTGCAAGGATGATTCCGTCTACGCAGGTTTGCCTGTAGCAGTGAGCGGAAGTAGTGGACGCAGCTCTGGCCCGCATCTTCATATCACCGCAAGGAGAAAGGGTGAGATTGTCAATCCATACGACCTGTTATTATA
>JAILKU010000077.1 GCA_024693505.1 Bacteroidaceae bacterium
GTCGTTAAGGTGATTCTCATAGACGTCACGGGACACGACCTCAAGAAAGGCAGTGGGCACATAGGAGGTGGCGACCCATCCCAGCTCGGCCAGCTGAAGACCGACGCGCTGCTGTCCGGCAATGCGCACTACCCTACCCATACAACCCTTGAACTTACCGGCATTGACGAGGACATAGTCGTCGTTCTTGACATGCACGATATTTCTGTCGCTCACATAAACGATGTTCTCATCCATGGACATGGTCATCTCTATGAACCTGAGCATCTGGGGCACGGGGACCTCGAGAGGGGGATTCATGTCGCCATCACCCGCGAAGTGGTTGTAGTAGAACGTGGTGATCGCAGCAAGGGCAGGAAGGGGGGATGGATGTTCCTGGCGACGTGACAACAGGGTCCTTATCTCATGCTCCCCGGCATAGGCAAACACGATGTTGGGGATGAGTTCCTTGAGTTCACGGCGCCTGTGGTTGTTGACCATACGGTATTCATAACGACGGGCCACGTAGGCGTAGTGACCTGCATCGATGAGCAGGTCAGCAGCCTTAATGGAACGGCCATAGGAGGCACGGAGGACGTACCAGCGCTTATTGGGGTCGAAGACATACTCTACCGACACCCCATTTTCTGAATGTTCTGCCATGGGGGGCGTAAAGGGCACAGGCCCATTACATGAGTTTTCTACCGTTATGCGAGCGTTAGACAATGCATCCATATCGGACTCCGTATGTCACTAGCGGCTCTCTTTCCGCATAAGAGAGCCACTTTTACCGGGACAAAGGTACGAATTAATTTTAATATTCCGCTTTTTATGTTGAATATTTTTTTCAATTTGGCCTTTTTTTTACTTTTTTGAGGGGTATCCGTAATGATTCATTAACCCAGGGTGATGCCCTGGGCTAGGAGCTTATGGCCCTTCAGGCCGGGGTGATGCCATGGGTTGGAGGGCTGGTGGCTATGCGTCACATATACCCAGGGCGATGCCCTGGGCTAGGAGCTGATGGCCCTACAGGCCGGGGCGATGTCCTGCTGAACTTCTTGTAATATATTGATAACCAATGCGTAGCAAAAAGTGGCTCTCTTATGCGGAAAGAGAGCCACTTTTTTATAAACCCAATCTTAACGATAATAAAAACCGCCACCCAAACTTGTTGGATGGCGGTGAAATTTCTTAGTGTTCTACTCTTACTTAACTAAGACGCGTTTGCCATTGATGATATAGATGCCATGGGTGGGTTTATCCACGCGCTGGCCAGTAAGGGTGTAGATAGCTTGGCGCTGGGGCGTATCCTGGGCGATGCCGTGTATGCCTTCACCTTCTTCGCTATGCTCGGGCAGACCGGTCAGCTTGGCCTGAACGTTCTTGTAGAGGAGGGCTGCCTGAGCGGTGTTGACGGGCTTGTCGTAGATACGTGCAATGGCTATATCGCCCTTGTAGGAAGCACTGGGATTGCCGTCACCTTGTGGGTCGCATCCGATACCGAACCAGTAGGGAGAGATGTTAGGTCTGCCAAAACTACCGCTGGCGTTGGCTGAACCGACAAATTCGCCGTTTACGTAGAGTGAAACAGTACCCGTCTCCTGGTTCCATGAGCCGACAAGGTGAGTCCACTCGCCTTTCTGAGGTGCAAAGCCTGAATAGGCATCCTGATAGCCTCCTGCATGTACCTCGAAGCACCACTGGTTGTTATAGACGAGCATTCCCACGCCACCGCCTTCTTCATGACCCAGCAGGCTGCACCAATCGCCTATATTATCCTCATCGGTCCAGTAGGGACGGGTGTAGATCTCCATTGCCATACCGTCACCTATGCCCTCGGTGAGCGCATCGGAGTTGATGACACGGAAATAGTCCTTGGGAGAGGTGCTCCATCCGGCCTGAGTGTGGCACAGCACGTTCATGCCCAGGGCCTGACTCTCCACTATCTTTGGCGTGCCGTAGGCGACCACTTCATTGGCTGCTGGCGATATGTCGGTAGCTGTTCCGTCGGCATTGAAGACAACATCCAGCAGGTCGGCAACAGGAATCTCTATCGTATAGGTTGCCATCTCGTCAATCAGAGCCTGCCCGTGAGCCAGTGCCTCCTCTGCGCTGAGGGATCCCTCGCCCCATTCCGTCCATGCCTTATCGGACTTGTCCTGGATGATATCGATATAGTCGGGATAGTCGGGGATGCTCTCGAAGTAACGAATGATGTCTATTGCCATCTGGCGATAAGCCTTGCGGCAGACGTAGATCTGCTTGAAGAGGTCGGAGAGGCGAACCAGGGAAGCGTACTTGGCCTGCAGCTCAGTAGCGGCCTCGGCTTCGCTGACAGCAGCAGACAGTTCGTCGCGCAGCGCCTGCGAGTAGTTGGGATAGACGAGGTAGTTGGTTCCGCCCATATCAGCCTGATAGTCCAGGGTTGAATGTGCGCGGGCCAGGGCACCGTCCAGCACTGTATTGAGGGCTTCGCCGGCCTCTTCAATAGTACCCTGATAATAGAGTCTGGCATTGGCAAACATGAACCAGTCGTCGCTGGCACCGCTGCCGTAGAGACGGAATCCGACAGTCAACGTGCCGTCCGTGACTTCCACCATCACCCGGTTCAGATAGCGCCCTGCAGACATAGCCACGGCACCGCCGTAGCGACTGTAAGGAATATTGTACTGGCCGTCCACCAGGCGGTCATCGCTCCAGCTGTTCACACCTTCAACGGCATCCTCGACCGAAATGGGGTCTTCCATTGGTGCCATAACAGGAATCTCCACGCCATTGGCCTGAATGACACCTGTGTAGTAGGTGCTGTAGTTGTCGTCGCCCACCATGTTGAAGCTGTTCAGGCAGAACTCATAGAGACCGTTCTTCAGGCCCGTCAGGGTCTGGGTCTTGGCTGCTTCGGTATAGCCGTACCACTGTCCGGCAACAGGATTGCTGGTATAGTTGTTGGCCGGTGTGCCTTCCCATCCTGCATCGCCCTGGGCGAAGTCGGCATTGGTGAGCAGCAGGGTGATGTCGGTGCCGGCTGGAACATCGTTCGACATGGCCTTCTCGAGCATCTCGTTGATGTAGTCAATCTGACCATTTACGTCTTCCGTACTGAGGCTGAAGTTCTCTAATATATAGATGTATGAACCCTGTGGGAAGCTCCCGCCGGGCTCAATGGACTCGTTCAGGTAATCCTTCAGCAGCAGGGCCACGGCATTGTCCAGGTCGCCGAGCTCGGCAAGCGCATGTTCGGCAGCCTCGGTGAAACGACCGTAGGCGGCCTGGTTTTCAGCGATTGCAGCGAAGTCGTCATCAACGGTCTGGTTCAGGGCAAGGAAGGTCTCCACGTCTGGCGCAGCAGCCAGCAGTTCAAGGTCTGCCTGCAGCTTGTCGATGAGCGGCTGATAGGCCTCCAGTGCGTCTGCCTCGCTATGCAATGCGCCGGCATAAGCTGTGGCAGCGGCCTTCAGCGATGCCTCGTCCTGGATGCTCATGTAGTCGCTGCCTGTGCTCACCACGATACCATGGGCAGGATCCAGCGTGGGCTGGTTGTCGTCGGGCAGGCTCTGGTACCATCCTGTGCCAGGGCGGGATCCGTTGAGCAGCCAGCACGCCTCGCCGCTGGAGAGCTGCTGCAGGTCAACCAGGGCAGCACCGGCATTCTCGTCGCCATAAGCCTGCGTATAGTAGCTGTCCGAAATGCGCACGTTGGCCGGATTGCGCCCAAAGGTGCAGCATCCATCCTGACTGGTGACAAACTCGGCCGTAAGCAGGGAGTTGCGAATGACTGTGGTGCCGTGCGAGTAGCCTACGAATCCGCCGCAGCAATTGGTCTGTTCGCCCGTGATACTGCCGTCGAAGTAGCAATACTCGATGGTCGTATTGCCTGAGTCGTTAACACCCAGCAGACCGCCGTGAGTGCCGTCTCCCTCCAGGTTGGAGGTGATGGCGATACTGCTCCCTACGCGGCTTATCGTGTTGCTACCCGTGGCATGCGAGGCCAGTGCAGCAGCGTACTTGCCACTGGTGGCGATCTCTCCCTTCACCGTGAGGTTCTTAATCGTGGCATTGGTAATCGTATTGAACATGGCAGCCTCGTTGTTCTCGCGCTCCAGGCCAAGGGTCAGCGTATGGTCCTGACCGTCGAAGGTGCCTGCGTAGCCCTGGTCGGTGGAGAGCATCTTCACCCGTCCGGCATAGGTTACATCGGCTTCCAGGCGAGCGTTCAGGCTGGTATTGCCCTGACGTACGGCACGTCCGAAGTTGTAGAGTTCTTCTGTGGTAGCGATGAGAGCCGTGCCGTCGGCATCGCAGCGCAACTCAGGTTCCTCGCTGTGCTCGACAGTGTCACCCTTGCGAGCTTGCACATCTGCATAGACGGCAGCTACCTCCTCGTCGGTGAGGGGCTTGTCGTAGATACGGGCCAGGGCGATATCGCCCGTAAACGTGTTACCGGCCAGGCTGGAGGAGCCGGGTTCGTAGTCCACGCCCAGGGCATAGAACGAGTTTGAGCCTGTGGTCAGTCCGTCCGAGACGCCGTTGACCTGCCCCGCGAGCTGACCGTTGATGAAGAGCTTCATGGTACCCTCCTCGGGGCTCCAGACGCCCATGAGGTGTACCCACTCGTTAGCAACGGGCTGGGAGTCATTGACGGCATCTTTGTAACCGCCTATGTTAGCCTCGAAGTCATACACACCATTGTAGATGATGAGTCCGATGCCGCCACCCTGGAAGCCACCGAAGATGTTCACCCAGTCGTTGCTGAACTTGCCTCCTGCAAAGTAGGGACGTGCCAGCGTTTCGAGCGTGACACCGTCTGCAATGGCTGCATCGAGCTGTTCGTTGCGGTCGATGCGAACGTAGTTTGGTGTATTGTAGCCCCAGTGTTCATCGCTCTGGCACAATACATTCATGTTAAATTGTGTACTCTTGGCGATGCGCGGGGCACCCATAATCGTCACCGGGTTCTGCATCGGTGAGGCATCGGTAATCGTGCCGTCATCATTAAACTGAATGTCGAGCACGTCTGCCTTGGGCACCTGGGCCCAGGCGGTCAGTCCATACATTATGGAACAGGCCAGAAATAGTGTAATCTTTTTCATAATGTAAAATATATTATATAATGTAAAATATAAAATATATAATGTGAAATGGAAAATGGAAAATATATAATGTAAAATGTGAAATGTGAAATGTTAAATGGAAAATGGAAAATGTTAAATGTGA
>JAILKU010000142.1 GCA_024693505.1 Bacteroidaceae bacterium
CTAAGACGCTGCAAATATACGGAATTTTGGGAACAAAAAAGCCTTTCTCTCTAAAAAAAGCATCATAAACACAAATTTTTATTGGCAGACCGCCAATTTGGTTCGTACGAGAGAAGGGAAACCCCGACAGCTTCCCTTCTCTTGATGCGATGCGGAGAGACTGGGATTCGAACCCAGGGTACCCGTAAGAGTACGCCGCATTTCGAGTGCGGTCCATTCGACCACTCTGGCATCTCTCCCCGTTTGCGGCTGCAAAGGTACAAAAATTTCGATTAAGCGAAAAGAAAAAGAATGTATTTTTTTCTTGAGCGTGAGAAATTTGGAGGTAAAGCCTCAATAAGCGAGCGATAAACAAAAGAAACATGAATTTTTTTTTGTTTATCCGAGCGGAAGTACTTTCGAGCGTAGCTCAAAGGTACAAATAAGTGGTGACATGACAAAGGAAAAGGCGGAAAAAATCTTTCTATTGCAGTTTAAACCTAAATTGGTCATTCGTGTGCAGCAGTCTTAATGGCAGATTTGGCTCAGAGGAAGAAGAGCGAGGCTCCGATGACGGCAATGACGGCACCAAGGACTTCTTTCCACGTGATTCGGGTGCCGAACATGAGGTGGGCGGGCCATAGGATGAAGACGGGCGTAAGGCCCATCAGCGTCTGGGCCACTCCGGCATGAGTGAGGCGTACGGCCAGCAGGCTGAAGCTGACGCCCAGGAAGGGGCCCAGCAGGATCGTGCCCGCAGCAGCCAGGGCGCCGCGACGGTCGTGCCACATCCGGGGCATCGTATTCAGTTGCCTGGTGTACACCAGGGCGGTCCCGAAGCCGACAAGTCCCATTATGGCGCGAATCATGGTGCCGGCAAAGGGCAGCATCATCTGTACGTCGTCTGCGCCGGCAGGCAGGGCGGCTTCGTAGGCCTGCAGTCCCACCTTGCTGAAGACGAGGCCTACGCCTTGTCCCAGTCCGGCTCCGATGCCCAGCAGGACGCCGCGCAGGGGGAGCTTGACGCGACGGTGCCCGCCGTCGTCTTTGCCCAGAATGGATATGCCGATGCCAAGCAGGGTGACGAGCATTCCCAGAAGGGCAAGGCCGGTCATGTGCTCGCCCAGTAGCAACCAGGCGGTGATGGCGGCAAAGGGGCTGGCCAGCGTCATGAAGAGCTGTCCGAAGCGGCTGCCGATGAGCAGGTAGCTGTTGAACAGGCAGTAGTCGCCGAAGACGAAGCCCATGAAGCCGCTGCCCAGGAGCCATCCCCAGGCCTTGAGGGGGACGTGCCGGGGCAGGGGACTTCCGCAGAAGACCCAGAGGGTGAGGCCCAGCAGCAGGATGCTCAGGATCATGCGCCACACATTGAGCGTGAGCGCGCCCAGCCGTTTGCTGGCCACCTCCGCAAAGAGGGCTGTGAAGGTCCACATCAGGGCCACCAGTAATGAAAGCAGTTCGCCGGACATGATTAATCGGTCGGTGGGATAGTTGTTGTATTACGGGGCGTCTTATTCATTATGCAGTTCGCCTGAATGTCAGGCAAAGGCCTGCCATAGCGGATCGGGGGGCAGGGGAGCCGTGACGTCGATCGTCTGATGGCTGACAGGATGCTCCATGACGAGGCGGCGGGCATGCAGGGAGATGCTGCCGTCGGGCAGGCTGCGCGGCGCACCGTACTTGAGGTCGCCCCGAATGGGGCAGCCTATGTGTGCAAGCTGGGCGCGTATCTGATGGTGCCGTCCTGTGTGGAGGGTGATTTCAAGCAGGTAGTACCGTTCGCTCTTCCCGATAAGGCGGTAGTCCAGGACGGCCCGCTTGCTGCCCGGCACCTCGCTGTCGTAGGCCCTGGCCTTATTGGTGCGCTCGTCGCGGGTAAGCCAATGCGTCAAGGTTCCCTCGTCGCAGGGAGGTCGCTGCGCCGTTATGGCCCAGTAGGTCTTCCTCACCTGTTCGTGGCTGGCAAACATAGGTCCCAGGCGGCTCAGCGCCTTGCTTGTGCGGGCAAAGACGACGATTCCGCTGACGGGACGGTCCAGCCTGTGCACCACACCCAGGAAGACCTGGCCGGGCTTGTGGTACTTCTCCTTCAGGTAAGCCTTTATGGTTTCGGGCAGGGGGGTGTCGCCCGTCTTGTCGCCCTGGGTGATTTCGCCTGCCGCCTTGGAGACGATGATGAGATGGTTGTCCTCGTAGAGTGGCAGCATCCTACATGTTCATTCCGCCATCGACCTGAATGACCTGTCCGCTGACGTAGCTGCTGAGGTCGCTGGCCAGGAAGAGGGCTACATTGGCGATGTCCTCTACCTGTCCGCCCCGGCGCAGGGGGATTTTCTTCTTCCACTCCTCGCGCACATCCTCGGGCAGAGCAGCTGTCATAGCGGTCTCGATGAAGCCCGGAGCGATGGCGTTGGCGCGGATGCCCCGAGGCCCCATCTCCTGTGCGATGCTCTTGGCCAGGGCGATGAGTCCGGCCTTGCTGGCGGCATAGTTGGCCTGCCCGGCATTGCCGTGGACGCCTACCACACTTGCCATGTTGATGATGTTGCCGTTGCGCTGGCGCATCATGACGGGCACGCAGGCGTGGATGAAGTTGAAGGCCGACTTCAGGTTGACCTGAATGACCTGATCCCATTGCTGCTCGGTCATGCGCAGCATAAGTCCGTCCTTGGTGATGCCGGCGTTGTTGACCAGGATGTCTATGGTGCCGAAGTCTTCCTTTATCTTTGCCACGATCTCCTCCGTCTGTGCAAAATCGGCTGCGTTGCCGGCATAGGCGCGGCAGGTAACGCCTACAGCCTCAATCTCCTGGCGCGTAGCTTCCAGGCCGGCTGCCATATCGTCGTTGAGCACGAGGTCGGTGAATGCGATGTTCGCACCCTCGGAGGCGAACTTCAGGGCAATGGCCTTGCCAATGCCGCGTGCCGCACCTGTAATGAGGGCGGTCTTTTCTTGTAATATTGCCATCTTTATTTTTCTTTTAACAATTCTCTTTTCCTTTTATTTATTCCTTATGTCTTTATCAGAAAAAATCCCCTTGTCCTTCATGAAAAGGGTGGGGGAAGTCTTACAGATACAGGTTTTGGCGACGTTCGGGACGGGCGATCAGCTTGTGAACCATCTTCTGCACAATGGCGCGGTTCATGCCCTTGGGCACGCCTTGCCCCAGACGCCCGTAAATGTAGGGAATCTCGAGCCCCTTGAGGCTGAAGTGCAGAATGTCGACGAAGAGGGGGATGCTCTCTATGTCGAAGACGCCGGTGCGTACGCCCTCCGTCACGATGGAGGTGAAGATCTTCCTTTCGTTGTGGTCGAAGTTCTTACGCACCTTCTCTACGCGTATGATGTTGCGGAAGAAGTCAGCTCGCAGGTTTCCGTTTCGCTGAACGGCTTCCTTGACGAGATTCAGATGCGTGTAGATGAGTTCCACCAGCTTGTCCTCCGGCTCCAGGTTTGTCTTTGCCACTTCGTTCATCCGTTCCAGCAGCCGCTCCATCTCAGCCTCAATAACGGCGAAATAGATTTCCTCTTTGTTCTTGAAGTAGGTATATAGCGTTCTTCTGCCCTTTCCCGAGGCGGCGGCAATATCATTCATCGTGGTATTGTCCAGTCCGCGCTTGGCAAAGAGCTGTCTTGCCACATCGACAAGCTTGTTCCGTGTCTTTATTAGCGCCATAGCGAGTGCAAAATTACACATTTCTTCTAAATTGTGCAAGAAATATGGTGTAAAAAATGCACAGACACCCCCTTTTTGTGCGAAAAAGCGCCTTTATCACGCCGTCACAACATTTTTGTAGGGCAAAAATTTGGCTATGTCGATGAAACTTTGTACCTTTGCACCCGCAAACCGGTTCAGCCGGGATGCAAGGGAAGGCCGTTCGGCCTGAAATAGTATGAAACATCGCGGGGTGGAGCAGTTGGTAGCTCGCCAGGCTCATAACCTGGAGGTCGTTGGTTCGAGTCCATCTCCCGCAACTACATAAGCAAGCCTATCCGAAAGGACGGGCTTGTTTCATAGGATACCATTGGATGGTGGACAGGAAGTCTATCTGGTGAGCGTCTCTGTGGCTGACTTGCCTCCAGGCTTTTATATCGCCCGTCTGACAGACTCGCAGGGAAATGCCTGCACCCTGAAGTTCTGAAAACGCGTCCAAAAGTAAAAAAGAGAGCAAGAATTTGGTGCTTTGCCTATTTCTTCGTACTTTTGCAAGCCATTTAGCGTGATTCGTATGACGAAGATACATAAATCTGTCCTTTCAGCCTTGCTGTGGGCTCTTCCTTTTGTGGCTTTCCCCGAGGAAGTGCGGGATTTGCGTATCAACGAGATAATGGTCGCTAACCTGGACCAGTTCGTAGATCCCAGCTGGAACTACGGGCCGTGGGTAGAGCTCTATAATCCCACCGATGCAGACATACAGATTCGCGGATATTGGGTAAGTGACGATCCAGCACACCCCAAGAAGGTGCGCATACCCCGGAGCCTGAACGTACCTGCAAAGGGCTTTGCGACCCTTTGGTTTGATCATCATGACAAATACTGTATCACGCAACTGCCGCTGAAGTTGGATGCTGACGGCGGCGTGTTCGTCTTGAGCGATTTGAACGGAACGCCGGCAGCTTCATTGGATTATCCGCCCTGCGTGCCCCGCGCCAGCTATGCCCGTACGGCAGACGGGGCAGGGGAGTGGCAGTGGAGCAGTTCGCCTACTCCGGGATCTACAAACGAGGGCATGACTTTCTGCCAGGAACGTCTGCCTGCTCCCGAGGTGAGCGAGCCCAGCCGTTTTTATACCGGTACGCTCCAGGTGAAGGTGAAGATCCCCGAAGGATGCACCTTGCGCTATACAACCGACGGGCGCACCCCAACACTTACCACGGGCTATACCAGCGCCAACGGGTTGTTTACCGTTTCCGGAAACAAGGTCTACCGCTTTGCCCTATTCCGCCAAAACGCTCTTTCCAGTCCTGTGGTAACCCGCAGTTATCTGCTCAAGGACAAGACGTTCAGTCTGCCTGTTATCTCGGTGGTGACGAATCCGGACAACCTCTACTCCAACGATATGGGCATCTTCGTCCGCGGTACGAACGGAAGGCCCGGACTGGGACAGAGCTCGAAGTGCAACTGGAACATGGACTGGGACCGCCCCTGCAACTTCGAACTGCTGGACGAAGAGGGCCATTCGCTGGTGAACCAGGGCACGGAGATGAAGCGTTGCGGCGGATGGAGCCGCTCCGATACGCCCTACAGCTTTAAGATTCATGCCGTAAAGGCGGATGAGTTCATGAGTTCGCTGGACTATCCTTTCTTCCCGGCCAAGCCGTACCTGAAGCATAAGACGCTGCAGATACGCAATGGCGGTAACGACAACAGCTGTCGCGTGAGAGACCCTTTCCTGCAGCAGATCGTAGCAACCAGCGGACTGGACATCGACTATCAGGAATACCAGCCCGTTGCCCACTACATCAACGGCGTCTATAAGGGCGTCATCAATATGCGCGAGCCGAACAACAAGCATCATGTCTATGCGAACTACGGGCTGGATGACGAGGAAATAGACCTCTTCGAGATGGATGCCGACTCGGGCTATGTGCAGCAATGCGGTACGAACGTGGCCTGGAAGCGTCTGCTGACCCTGGCACGCCTTTCCTCTGTCAATACATACTACGAACAGATAGAGCAGCTGCTGGACATCGACGAGTTCTGCAATTATCTGGCTGTGGAGTTCTATGTGGGATGCACCGACTGGCCGCAGAACAACCTGAAGGCCTTCCGCCCCATTCAGGAGAACGGGCGCTTCCGCTTCATCCTCTACGACCTGGACCATAGCTTCAATACCAGCGGTCCCTTCTCGCTCTTTGCGGGTAAGAGCACCTACCGGTTCAATACTCTTTACGGCGAGCCGGTGAGCAACTACACCAAGGAAATCGAGGTGGTGACGCTCTTCACAAGCCTGCTGCGCAACGATACGTTCCGGCGCCACTTCATCGATACCTTCTGCCTGGTGGCGGGTTCGGTCTTCGAACCAACCCGCTGCAAGGAAATCATCACCCGGCTGGCAAACAGAGTCAATGACATGCAGGTGCTGAGCGACAACGGCTACGGCAAGAACGCATCGCCCTGGGGAACGGCAAACAGTCTGATCAGCTCGCTCAACAGCGCAAGGCAGAAGACACTCATCACCGCCCTGAAGAACTATAGTCCCATGAAGCTTACCACGGCGAGGGGGCAGACCGTATCGCTCAGCAGCAACCTGGCTGCAGCCCGGCTGCAAGTGAACGGCCAAACCGTGCCCACAGGACGTTTCAGCGGAACGCTCTTCCCGCCCGTCACACTAAAGGCATCGGCGCCTGCCGGATATACTTTCCTGGGATGGGCTGAAAAGATCGGCTCTGATAAAGAGGAGACGATGCTTCTGGACAAGGGCAGCAACTGGTATTATTATGACAAGGGCAGCCTGGACGGCAAGAACTGGAACCAGGCCTCCTATAATTCCTTCGCCTGGAAACAAGGAGCGGCCCCCTTGGGCTACAGCACCCGTTACTCAACGCCCACCACTATTTCCTATGGCGGCGATGCCAATAACAAGTACATTACCTATTACTTCCGCCGCTACTTCAATATCGACGGGGATATTCCGGAAGACGCCTCCTTCGTGCTGAACTATGACCTGGACGATGGAATGGTGGTCTATGTGAACGGAACCGAGGCCGGAAGGGACAATATGCCGGGCGGTACGGTAACAAGTTCGACCGTAAGCGTTACCTATGCCGGAGACTCCCCAAACTCCGGCTCGATGAATCTCGACCGCAAACTCTTCAGAAAGGGGCAGAACCTGATAGCTGTGGAGGTGCACAACAACAGCAATACCAGCGCTGATATCTATTGGGACGCAAACCTGGTCATGCAGACACCTGTGCAATACACTCCTGACATCTCTTTTGTCAGTCGCGAACAGGAGATGGAGCTGCCCTCGAGCTTTAAGGCGCTGAATCTGGTGGCCTGCTTCAAGAGAAACGAGGAGGGCCCAGAGACTCCAGGGCGCCCGGTCGTTATTAATGAGGTGAGTGCCGGGAACAGCATCTATGTGAGCGAATACTTCAAGAAGTCCGACTGGATAGAACTGTATAACACCACTTCAGAAGACATCGACCTGGCGGGAATGTATCTTTCAGATGATTTGGACAATCCTACAAAGTGCCAGATTCAGGCTGGAAAAGCGAATGTGAGCACCATACTGCCGGCTTATGGCTATCGGGTGATATGGTGCGATTCCCGGGAAGGTATAAGCCAGCTGCATGCAGACTTCAAGCTGGCAAATGATGATGAGGCCTTGGTGGTGCTGACGGCCGGGGACCGGAGCTGGGCAGACACATTGGTGTATTGCGCCCATGACGGACTCGAGACGGTAGGACGTTTCCCTGATGGCGGCTCGGAGCTCTATCTCATGAGCAAACCGACCATCGGGAAGGCGAATGCAATGACGATGTACAACACCCTTTGGAAAGCTCCGGGACTTGAAAGCGGCATAGGAAAATTCAATGTCCATACCGCCGGATTGAGTCTGACCTATAGTTCTGACGAATTGCTGCTGAAGAGCGAGGACGACAATGACGTCAGCCTGACGATCTACAGCCTCTCGGGTGTTACGCTGATACGCCACGCCCTGAAGCTGGAAGGCGGGCACGACCGTGTTTCGGTAGCCGACCTGCCATCGGGCGTCTATATCGCTCAGCTCAGGAACGCCCAGGGCGACATCTGCTCAATCAAGTTCAGGAAATAAACATATAAAGAGAATTGGAAATATGAAAGTCTTATACATACATGGATTTGCCTCGGCAGGCAGTAGCGGAACAGCCACTCAGATGAGAAACCATCTCTATCCGATGGGCGTCTCGGTGCTGAGTCCCGATGTGCCCGTCTCTCCGCTCGAGGCTATTGCCTTCCTGCGCGAAACGGTAGCCCGGGAGCAGCCAAACCTGATAGTGGGCACAAGTATGGGGGCGATGTATGCCGAACAGCTTCGCGGCGTGCCCCGCATCCTGGTGAACCCGTCCTTCCACATGGCCCGGCTGCTCACTTTCCGCGGTTTGGGAAAGCGTGAATTCCTGAACAAGCGGCAAGACGGCGCTGCGGACTTCAAGGTCGATAAGCAGATGATTCAGGAGTTTCAGCAGGTGGAGAAAGGTTCCTTCCAGGGCATCACGCCGCAGGAGAAGGAATGGGTCTATGGCCTCTTCGGCACTCAGGACAAGAGCGTGAACTGCCAGCCCGACTTCAAGAAATATTACGGCAGCAGCAATTTCATCCTCTTCGAAGGGGAGCACCGGCTGAACGGCCAGATTCTGAGCCGGGTGGTAATGCCTCTGGCAGAAAAACTGCTCGGATTGGGGACATAGGTCGGAGGAGGGCCTTTTTTGCGCGAGGCGGGTATAAATTTTGCGCGAGGCGGGTTTTGTAATTGCGGAAAGGCCTTTCCGCAAAAAACAGGAGCCCAGTTTGAAACGGAGAAAATACTCAAAAACGAAAAAGTAAACAACGTAAACGTAAATAAAGAAGATGTTTGACAACCTTAGTGAACGCCTTGAACGATCCTTTAAAATACTGAAGGGCGAAGGCAAAATTACCGAGATTAACGTAGCAGAGACCTTGAAGGAAGTGCGCCGGGCTCTGCTGGATGCCGATGTGAACTACAAGGTGGCCAAGAGCTTTACCGATACCGTGAAGCAGAAGGCCCTGGGGCAGAACGTGCTCACAGCCGTCAAACCGCAGCAGCTGATGGTTAAGATCGTACACGACGAACTGGCGCAGCTGATGGGCGGAGAGACTACGGACATGAACCTGAAGGGGCATCCGGCTATTATCCTGATGGCTGGTCTGAACGGTGCCGGTAAGACAACGATGAGCGGCAAGCTGGCGAAGATGCTGAAGGAGAAGCGCCACATGAATCCGCTGCTGGCCGCCTGCGACACCTTCCGCCCTGCTGCTATGGAGCAGCTGAGGGTGCTGGGCGAACAGGTCGGCGTACCAGTCTATATGGAGCTGGGAGCTACCGATCCGGTGGCCGTTGCCCGGCATGCCATTCAGGAAGCTAAGGCCAAGGCCCATGACGTTCTTATTATCGATACGGCTGGCCGTCAGGCTATTGATGAGCCCTTGATGCAGCAGATTCAGGATATCCGGGATGCAGTTCAGCCCGATGAGATCCTGTTCGTCGTCGATGCGATGACGGGTCAGGATGCGGTGAATACAGCAAAGGAATTCAATGACCGGCTGGACTATACAGGTGTCATCCTGACAAAACTGGACGGCGATACCCGCGGCGGTGCTGCCCTGAGCATCCGGACCGTAGTGGATAAGCCCATCAAGTTCGTGGGTACGGGCGAGAAGATGGAGGCAATAGATGCCTTCCATCCCAGCAGAATGGCCGACCGGATCCTGGGTATGGGCGATATCGTCTCACTCGTGGAACGCGCTCAGGAACAGTATGATGAAGAAGAAGCCCGCCGGCTGCAGAAGAAGATTCAGAAGAACCAGTTCGACTTCAACGATTTCTACGGCCAGATACAGCAGATCAAGAAGATGGGCAACCTGAAGGATCTGGCCAGTATGATTCCCGGTGTGGGAAAGGCGCTCAAGGATGTGGATATTGATGACAATGCTTTCAAGAACATCGAAGCCATCATCCAGAGTATGACGCCAAAGGAACGCGAGCATCCTGAAGTGCTGAATACCAGCCGTAGGCAACGTATTGCAAAGGGATCTGGGACGAATATCCAGGAGGTAAACAAACTGATAAAACAGTTTGACCAAATGCGAAAGATGATGAAGATGGTAACTGGCAGCAAGATGTCCCAGATGGCCAGTATGATGAAGGGCAAGATGCCGATGGGCAAAATGCCTAAACTGTAAGTCGCGAATGAAGTAGAGCGTAGCTCAACTTTGAACTTTGAACTCCTGGAGCAGCGAGCGGAAACCAAGCTTGCTTGAAGTTTCCCGAGTCGCGAAGGGTGTAGAGCGTAGCTCAACATTGAACAATAAACATTTGAACTTTATGACATTAATAGACGGAAAGGCTACTGCAGCCCAGATAAAAGCAGAAATTAAGGATCAGGTTGAAAA
>JAILKU010000164.1 GCA_024693505.1 Bacteroidaceae bacterium
CAAATGCATTTCTTGACTTGCCTGAAGACAAATACTCTTCTACTAATGCAAGTCTTTTCTCATCTGTCATTTCTCCTACTTGTCGCATACTGATACACTTTTTTAATTTCAAAAGTGTCAACTTATTCAGTACACGTCAAATATTTCTCCCGCGATTTTATAATATGCCTTTACCCTCATTCGTCCTTAGGACAGATTTCTCTGGTAAACCTGCTTTCCTTTCAGCGTAAAGTCTTGCTCGGCCGTGATGATGGGCGGCTTGACGAGATTTCTGACCGCTCGGCAAAATAAACAGGCGGGTTTTTCAATTTTTTGAGCCGCCTGGAAAAATGGTCTGGCTGACTCTAGAAACCTTAGAACCAGCCGCCTCCGCCGCGACCCCATCCGCCGCGACCGCCCGGGCCTCCCCAGCCGCCCTGTTGGTTCTGCTTGTTTTCCCTGAGGTCGAGGCGGTAGATGAAGTGTACCATCACGTAGCTGTTAATGGCGTTAGTCCATGTGTTGTCGCGCGAATAGGCGCTTATGTTTCGGCTGATGTTGCTGCGCTCGCGCAGGATGTCGAACCATTGCAGGCTGATGGTTGCGGCCTTGTCCTTCAGGAAACTCTGGCTGATCTGCATGTTCCAGATGAGTTCGTTGGTGTTCATTGAAGCGTCTTCATAACCGCGGCGGCTCTGCTGGTTGATGTCCGAGCTGAGGGCCGTGCCCCAGGGTGTGTTGATCTGGAAATAGCCGCCGTAGCTGAACCACCAGGAGTCAAGGTTGGCGCTTTTCTGTACGTTGTTGCGGGCATGAGAGTAGTTGACGTTTCCGTTCACTCCGACCTCCAGGAGGTCGTTGCGGTAGTTAAGCCGCATCCAGTCGTTCACGTTCGTGTTCTTTGTGGTTGACTTCTGCAGGGGAATGGTGCTGAAGATGTAGTCCATGTTTACCGACCCGTCTGGGTTATAGATGTTTCCCCAGTTGCTGCCGTCGCTGTTGCTGCTCATGTAGCCCACATTGTGATTGTAGCTTAAGCCGATGTTCGTATTGAAGTTGAAGGCCTTCTTGCTGCCCAGGGCAGAGTTGAATCCCATGTTTCCGTTGGTGTTCCAGTTTCCGTTGATGTTCATGGGCCTGGTATAGCGCGCGCCCGTCTCCGTATTATATATGGTGGCGCTGCTGATGCTGTTCTTCGTCATGCTGAACCATCCGTTGGCATGCCATCCCATCTGCCGGGCGGGGATGTAGTCGTTGTATTCCACCCGCATGTTGTTGTTCCAGCTGCTGCGCAGTCCTGCGTTACCCATGCTGACGTTCAGGGGGTCGCTGCTGTCCGTCACCTCCAGCAGGCTGGTAATGCCGGGCTGTTGCATCCATCCGTTCAGCCAGGCCCGCAATTGTCCCGTATTGCTGAACTTCCAGCGGTAGTCGATGCGTGGTGCCCAGTTGAAGGTGTTGCGCACTACGGTAGTGTCAAGCAGGTTCTTGGCATAGTCCATGTGTGTAGTACGCGGCTGGAAGCTGAAGCCGACGTTCAGGCGGTTTTCGCCTACGTTGTAGCGCAGCATCACGTTGGCCTCGTGGTTGTACTCGCGATAGGTGGCATACTGGCTGTTCTCCAGGTTACGCACATAGTCCAGGCTGTCTAGGCCGGGGATGTAGCCCATGTAGAGCTGTTCCTTGGTGTAGTAGCCCGGGTATTTGGTCAGCAGACTGTCTATGCTGTACATGCTGCGGTCGCTGTCGCTGTAGCGGTGCTGGTACTGATAGCTGAACTGGACGTTCAGGGCGCCAATGATGGGTTCGGAGTAGCTGAGTCGGGTACGCCAGTCGTAGTTTGTGCTGGGCGACAGGATGTACTGGTTGGTGAAGTCGTTGCGCTTCTGCTGGAAGTAGTTGATCTCGCTACGGCT
Source organism: Bacteroidaceae bacterium (assembly GCA_024693505.1). Classification (GTDB taxonomy): domain Bacteria; phylum Bacteroidota; class Bacteroidia; order Bacteroidales; family Bacteroidaceae; genus Physcousia. The sequence continues at coordinate 1,896 of JAILKU010000164.1, forward strand.
GAAGGACGTGTTCTCGTTGTGCGAGTAGCTGGCTCCTCCGTCCAGCGTGACGTTCCGCCCGGGCTTCTTCAGACGGCGGTTCACTTGTGCCCAGAAGCCGGCGTTCTTGTAGTTCCCCTCGTTCTGACTGGTGCGATTGTTGTCGTTAACGGCTATGCTGTCGCGGGCTACGATGTTGCCAGGCAGGCTGTATTCGTTGAGCGGATCTTCGAAGAAGGCATACGGGTCGCTGTTAAAGGTGACGCTCTGGCTGGCGCTTCGGCCGTCGGATTTGGATATCGAGAAATTGGGGTTGAAGGAGATGTGCATCATGGAGTCGGGCATCCATTGGAAGCGGAGGCGCGAGCCCACGTTCATATTGCTGTTCTCCGACTGGTTCATCCTGTTGCTGAAGGTGGAGTTCACGTTGTCCAGGAACATCTCGCTGTTGGTCTTTGAGAGCGAGGTGGAGCTGGAGTGGTTCCAGCGGATGTTGCCGCCTACTCTCATGAAGCCCTCTGTGAACTCCTGCCTGCCGTTCTCCCATACGCCGTTTATGCCGGCCATCTGGCTCTTGACGATGCCTCCGCCGCCCCATCCGCCACGGCCTCCGCCACCGCCGTAGCCGCGGTCGTTGGTATTGTTGGCCGAGCCCATGATGGAGATCTGGTAGTTGTCCATGAAGCGTTGTATGCTCATCGAGGCGGCATAGCGGTCGTGCGTGCCGTATGCCAGGTCGGTATTAACGAGCCAGCCCTCCTTGGCACCCTTCGTCACGGTCAGGTCCAGTACGGTCTCCTCCTCGCCGTCGTCGATGCCTGTGATGCGTGTGTAGTCGCTCTTCTTGTCGTAGGCCTTCAGCTTCTTCACCAGCTTCGACGAGAAGTTCTTCATCGTCATCTTAGTGTCGCCCTCGAAAAAGTCCTTGCCCTCGACCATAATCTTGCTCACGGTCTTGCCGTTAATGCGTATGGTGCCGTCTTCGTCCACCTCGGCTCCGGGCAGTTTCTTCACCAGTTCCTCCAGGTTCGAGCCTTCGGGCAGTCGGAAAGCGTCGGCATTATATACAAAGGTGTCGGCCTTCATCTCCATCTGCGCAATCTTGGCTACCACCTCGGTCTCCTTCATCAGCCGCGAGTCCTCGCGCAACGTGATGGTGCCGGCATCAACGTTCTTCTCGCTTTTTGTCAGCGTCATGTTCTTGTACTGCGAGATAAAGCCCATGAACGAAACCCTGAGGATATAGCGCCCCGACTTGACGGCGGGCAGGGTGAACTTGCCCTCCTGATTGGAGGCAACGCCTACCACCTGGGTGCTGTCCTTCGGCGTGAGGAGCACCACGGAGGCGCCCGTCAGGGGCTCGTTGGCATCGCCGTCCATAATCAGACCGCTTACGGTTATCTTCTGAGCCCACAAGGCTATGGGGCATATGCATACTAATATTAATAATGCAAGACTGCGTTTCATCTTCTGTCGCAATTTTATTGGGAATAACACTAACAAAAAGATATCTTTTTACCCGAAAGGTTTAATCAGTTGTGCAAAGATACGGCATTTTTTGCTTTTTTTTAGATTTTGAGAGTGTTTTTTTGAATAATCATCGTAATTTTGTGCCGTTGAATAATGTAAAAGGAACGTGCTATGAACCAAAATATCATCATAAGTGGCAATTTGCAGGCCGATTTGAGCCATGCCCTGGGCGACATCTCGCATGACCGCCTCTTCGTGCTTACGGATACGACTACGCACCGTTTGTGCTGGCCTCTCGTGGAAGTTTTTCCGTGCTTGAAGGAAGCCAGGCTCATCACAATCGGAGCTACCGACGAGAACAAGACGCTGGAGTCTCTATCCTACGTCTGGACATCCCTGCAGCAGGGGGGCGCTACCCGGCACAGCCTGATGGTAAACCTGGGCGGCGGTATGGTAACCGATCTGGGAGGATTTGCCGCCAGTACCTTCAAGCGCGGCATGGCATACGTGAACATTCCCACAACTTTGCTCAGCCTGGTGGATGCCAGTGTGGGCGGAAAGACGGGCATTAACTTCGGGGGGCTGAAGAATGAGATAGGCGTCTTCAGTACGCCCCGACGCGTATTGCTCTCCACGGAATTCCTGCGTACCCTGGACTTTCAGGGGATATGCTCCGGCTATGCAGAGATGCTGAAGCACGGACTCATCAGCAACGAAGCGCATTGGGCCGACCTGCTCCGGTTCGACCTGGACGAGATTGACTATGCCCGCCTGCAGGAGCTTGTGGCCGAGAGCGTAGCCGTCAAGGCGCGTATTGTCGAGGAAGACCCCTCGGAGAAAGGCATCCGCAAGGCTTTGAACCTGGGACATACCGCAGGGCATGCCTTCGAGAGCCTGGCGCTCCTGAGCGGGCATCCCGTCCTGCACGGCTATGCTGTGGCTTGGGGCCTGGTGTGCGAGCTCTACCTCAGCGCCAAGCGGCTGGGCTTCTCGAAGCACAAGTTGCAGCAGGTTATTCAGTTCGTGCGCGAGCATTATGGCACATTCGCCTTCGACTGCCGCCAGTATGACCGCCTCTATGAACTCATGACGCACGACAAGAAGAACACTGGGCAGGAAGTGAACTTCACCCTGCTGGCCGATGTGGGCGATGTGCGCATCAACCAGACCGCCACCCGCGACGAGGTATTTGATATGCTCGACTTCTATCGCGAGAGCATGGGATGCTGAGAGAAAAATCCATAGTCCGTACTTCCCCCGAAACAACGCCGTTGTTTTGCCCTTCCTACACCGATCTTTTGCCGTTTCAACGCCGTTGTTTTCAGGGCCGTAAGCCGGTAATCTTCCCAGAGGGGGCAGTTAAAGCGAAGAGACGAAGAAAGGGAACAATAAGGAAATGGCTTTACGGTGTATGATTCAAGGTTCAAGGTTCAAGTAAACAACGCATTTAGCAACGAATTCATTATATATATGGCAGAACATTTAGAGATAAAAGGTGAAAGCAAGGAGGAGCGCTACGCCAACCTCCTGCCTCAGGTGGAGGCCGTGCTGGAGGGCGAGCCCGACCAGATTGCTCGCATGGCCAATGTGGCGGCGATGCTGCATGAAACGTTCCGTTTCTGGTGGACGGGCTTTTATCGCGTGGTGGATGACGAACTGGTGCTGGGTCCCTTCCAAGGCCCTATGGCCTGCACACGCATCAGGAAGGGACGTGGCGTGTGCGGTACGGCATGGGCCGAGGCCCGGACGCAGGTTGTGCCCGACGTTGATCAGTTTCCCGGGCATATAGCCTGTTCCTCGGCTTCCAGGAGCGAGATCGTCGTGCCTCTCATGCGGGAGGGAAATGTGATTGGGGTGCTGGACATCGACAGCGAACGGCTCTCCACCTTCGATGCCACCGACCAGAAGTGGTTGGAGCGCGTGGCCGACCTGATTACTTCGCCAGCCGGGGACTGACAACGGGCTCATCGCCTATCTCCAGGCGTGAACCATTGAAGCGGAGGAAGCCGATGTACATCAGCCGGGGATGAATCTTCGCATTTGAATAGTGGGCATGGAAGACGATGCGCTGTCGGCCTTCCTTGTCGGTAAAAATGGAGTGGTGACCTGTGCCCACCAGCCCTTCGCGCCGCAGCAGGATGGGATTGTCGGCATACTTCTTCCAGGGGCCTTCCGCCTTGCGCGACGTGGCATAGCCCACGGCATATTCCTTGCTCTGATAGTCGTTTCCGGAATAGGTCAGGTAGTAGCGCTTCTTGTGCTTGATGATATTAGGCCCTTCGTTCACGCGGGCTTGTATAAGTTCCCAGGGCTGGGAAGCGGAGAAGCAAAGGCGGAGCGTTCCCTCGACGGGCGTGATGTAGTCCTCGCCAAGCTGACATTGCCAAATGGCATTGCCGTCGGAGAAACGGACGAAGAAAAGCCATGCCGTGCCGTCCTTGTCGAAGAAGACATGGGAGTCGATGCACTTCTCGTCGCCCAGCAGCGACTCCATCTGGTAGGAGCCTACCTGGCGGAAGGGACCTTTCGGACTGTCCGATGTCGCCGCATACAAGTGCTCGTTGGCTGAATAGTACATGATGTAGCGGTTGCCGATGTGATAGACCTCGGGCGCCCAGAACCAATGGTCCTCTGTCGTGTTTCTCTTGTCCAGGGCCAGGCCTTCCAGTTTCCAGGTAAAGAGGTCCTGAGATGTATAGCACTCGATGCCATCGGCCGAATGAGTGCCGTAGGCATAATAGACACCGTCCTCAAGCAGGATATACGGGTCGGCCAGGGGGACCTCGCTCCGCTCCGCTTCTGCCCGAACAATGGCGGGCAGAAGAGAGAGGATGAGAAAGAGCCACCCCCAGTTCCTCCCTTTAAGGAGAGGAGCTAGGGGTGGTCTGTTTATTATTCTGCCTTCCATCCGGCTTATTATTCAGCTTTCCGTCCGTTATTCAGCCTTCCATCCGGCAGCCTTAGCCATCTTCTTGCAGATTTCGGTGTTGTCGAAGCGGCCGTGGAACTGCTCGGCACCTACTCCGATGGCGAATGCGGGCACGTAGCCGTTGCTATGACCGCCGCTCTGCCAGCCAATCATGGCGCACTCCGAGATGACGTGCTTTACGGTATTGCAGAGGCGACCGGAATCGGCCTTGCCACTCTTGAACTCGTTGAATGACTCCTGCAGACGCTTAGTCTGATCGTCGTTCACTTTCACTGCGCCCCAGAATCCGAAGTTCTCGCCCAGGAACGTCTTGGCCTCGTCCCATGTGAACTTGTCGCCCAGCCTGTCCTTCATCGCATTCAGCTCGCGGCCCAGCTTCACCATGCTCATGCGCTGGCTTGCTATGGCCTTCAGGTTCAGCTCGTACGGGCCACGGCCCATTACCAGGCCGCCCGTCTCGTGGTCGGCGCTGATGACGATGAGCGTCTCGTCGGGATGCTGCTGATAGAACTCATAGGCCACCTTGACGGCGTTGTCCATGTCGATCAACTCGGAGATGAAGACGGGGTCGTTGGCGTGGCAGCCCCAGTCGATCTTACCGCCCTCGACCATCAGGAAGAAGCCGTCCTTCTGGCGGCTGGTGAGGAAGTTGATGGCGGCGCGAGTGATGTCCTGCAGGGTCAGGTCGTCCTTCGTGCGGTCGATGGCGTATGGGATAGAGCCGCGCTCCACCTTGCTGGCGGCCTCGCTCTGGAAGAGGATCATCTTCTTGGCCCTCTTGGCCTTCTGCTGATAGTCCTTGTATCCGCGGGCGATGGTGAAGCCGTTCTTGCGGGCCTGCTCGTAGAGGTTAGGACCGCCGTCGGGGTTCTCGGGCTTGTTGAAGTCGCTGGCGCCGAAGAAGTCCACCTCGGTCTTCGTCAGCTGCTCGCCGATCTTGTAATACTCGTTGCGGGAGCCTATGTGCGCATAGAATGCGGCGGGAGTGGCATGGTCTACGCTGACACTCGTGGTGATGCCCACTGCTGCCCCGGCCTCGCGGGCCCAGTCGGCGATGCAGGTGATGGGAGTCGTCAGGTCCTTCAGCACGCCCAGGGCGCCGTTCTTCGTCTTATGCCCGCTTGCCAGGGCCGTACCGCCTGCGGCAGAGTCCGTCACGCCGTTGGTTGCGCTCTGCGTGTTGATAAGGCCCACGTAGGGGAAGCTGGGGAAGCATAGCTCCTGGATGCCGATTCGGCCGTCCAGGTGGCCCAGATACGTCTCGGCTGCATTAACCTGGTTCACGCCCATGCCGTCGCCGATAAAGTAGAAAACATACTTGGCGCGGCCTTGTGCCATAGCGCCCAGAGCCATCACGAAAAGGCTCACTAAGGTAAGAAATCTGTATTTCATAACGTTTAAATTAGGTTTTTCGGGTACAAAGTTACGATTTAGCGGGGGAAATACAAAGAAAAACGCT
>JAILKU010000008.1 GCA_024693505.1 Bacteroidaceae bacterium
CCAGCAGATGAGGAATCCGGAGGACGGAGAGCTATGCTATATGTTTAACCTGGGCGATCATGCCCCTCCCTATAAGAAGCCGAGCGATGAAACCGTGCATACCTTCTACCTCTGGCTATGTGCCGAAAACACGGCTTTGGCAGCCAGGACACTGGGACATGAAGCCGATTACTTGAAGTACCACGAGATAGCCGAAAAGGTTAAGGCAGCCTATCACCAGAAGTTCTATGACGCAAAGAATAAAACCTACGGCGACTATGGGCCCAATGTACTGGCTTTATGGATGGGCGGCATGACCGGGGAGAGGAAGGCTGAGGTAGTGGAAGCCCTGCGGCATGAAATCATGGACATCCACGGCGGGCATATCCACACCGGCTTCATTACTGCGAAGTTCCTGCTCGAGACACTTACAGACAACGGACTGCACGACGTAGCCATGACACTGATGAACAAGATGGATTTCCCGAGCTTCGGGAACTGGATACGGCAGGGCGCCACCACTACGTGGGAGGAATGGGACGGCCAGCATTCGCACAATCACCCGATGTACGGCGGCTGCCTTACTTGGTTCCCCCGCTATCTGGCCGGCGTTAATGTAACCGAGGAAGGAGCAGGCTACCGTCGCTTTGAGGTTCGTCCTATCCCCACCGAGGGCCTTGATAGTGTTTTCTACAGTCTCCAGACGCCGCAGGGACTGGTCAGTTCGCGCGTGCTGAGCAGCAACGGACAACTGCGCCGGCTGGAGGTGAAGGTTCCCGTAGGCAGTACCGCCACCGTCTTCCTCCCTGCCGCGGCCATGGGAGTTAAGGAGAGCGGAAAGAAGCTCAAAGCCGGCAAGGGAATCCTCAGCATTGTCCCCGCCGAGGACGGGTTCGTGAAGGCTGTGGTAAGCCAGGGCGAATACTGCTTCACCATAGAGTAGAAGATCCGAACCGATAGAAAGCCGAAACAAACATACAAACATAAAATCATATCATCATGAGAATCATGAACACATCTTTTCTTAGACTGCTAAGTGCAGCCTTCGCCTTCATTGCGCCCCTTGCTTTGTCGGCACAGCTAACAGTGAAAAGCCTCACCGTCGAACACATGAAAGACCCTTCGACAGTGGATGAACCCAAGCCCCGCCTCTCATGGATCAACGAGGTGGCCGACGCCAAGATAAGGGGCGAGCGGCAGACGGCATACCGTATCGCCGTGGCATCGTCGAGGGAGAAGCTCGAGGCCGGAGAGTACGACCTCTGGGACTCGGGCAAGGTGCTTTCCGAGCAATCGACACTCGTGCCCTACGGCGGCAGCAAATTAGCCTCCGGACAGGACTGCTACTGGAAAGTGCAGACCTGGAACGCCAAAGGGAAGGTCTCCGACTGGAGCGAGACGGGCTACTGGGGCATGGGACTGCTCCATCCCTCCGACTGGAAGGCGCAGTGGATCAGTGCCGGTCAGGAGAAGGGCGCGCCCCTCTTCCGCAAGGCCTTCAAGCTAAGGAGCGGCATCAAGAAGGCCAAGGCATTCGTGACCGGCGGGGGCTACTTCGAGCTCTACCTGAACGGGCAGCGCGTGGGCAACGACTACCTGGTGCCCAACTTCACCAACTATACCGTACGCAAGGACCTCGACAAGGGCGGTCTGGCCCTGGACGCCAAGTTTACCGCCTATCGCGTGCTCTATCTGGCGTACGATGTCACCGAGATGCTCCGCAGCGGCGAGAATGCTGCGGGCGCCATGCTCGGCGACGGTTTCTACCGCTGTTCGAGCCACTGGGTGCGCTCCTTCGGCGAGCCCTGCCTGCTCTGCCAGATAGAGGTGACGTATGAGGACGGCACGAAGGACATAATCCCCACCGACGGCACCTGGCTCACAAAGCCCTCGGCCATCACGATGACCGGCGTGTACGACGGCGAGGTCTATGATGCCCGGCTGGAGACGCCGCGATGGGCTGAGGCAGGATGCGATGAACAGGGATGGAAGCCCGTGCGCCTGGCAGAGGCGCCCATCGGCAAGCTGACCGCCCACACCTCCCCCACTGACAAGATCTGCGAAGTCCTGAAGCCCGTGGAATTCAAGCGGAACGACAAGGGAGAGTACGAGGTGGACTTCGGCAAGGAAATCTCCGGCTGGATCCGCATCAGCGACATGAAGGGAGGCAGTGGAGAGAAGATGTCGGTGAACTACATCTGCGAGTCGAAGGTCGGCATCGAGGAGTACATCTTCAGGGGAAGCGGAACGGAGAGCTACGCCCCGCGCTTCACCTGGTACGTCTTCCGTAAAGCCGTCATCAGCGGACTGAGGGACCTCAAGCCCGAACAGCTGCAGGCAGAGGCGGTCAACACCGACGTGCCCGTCAGTGTAGAGTTCCAGACGAGCAACGAGCTCTTCAACACCATCAACAGAATCTGGCAGCGCTCGCAGATGGACAACATGCACGGCTGCATCGCCAGCGACTGCCCCCACCGCGAACGTTCGCCCTACACCGGCGACGGACAGATAGCCTGCGCCACAGTGATGCTGAACTTCGATGCGGCCGCCTTCTACCGCAAATGGATACGCGACATGCGCGATGCACAGAACCCCGAGAGCGGATACGTGCCCAACGGAGCGCCCTGGCAGCCCGGCTGCGGCGGAGGCGTGGCATGGGGAGCGGCGATGAACGTCATGCCCTGGGA